>CAZMEN010000007.1:0-59916 GCA_964565335.1 uncultured Algimonas sp.
CGCGCAATGTATGGGCGGGGCGAAAAACCACGGTATTATCATGCCTGATGCCAATATGGACCAAGCCGTGAAAGACATTCTTGGCGCGGCCTATGGCTCCGCTGGCGAGCGCTGCATGGCGTTGCCTGTTGTCGTCCCTGTGGGGGAAGGCACTGCCGAGCGATTTTTAGAGAAGATGCTGCCCGCAATAGAGGCCATGAAGGTAGGGGTGTCCGAAGACCCTGACGCCGATTATGGCCCTGTCGTGACAGCCGTCCATCGTGACAGTATTAAAGCGCAGGTGAGCAAGGCAGTCACAGAAGGCGCTGACCTATTGGTCGACGGGCGAGAGTTCGAATTACAAGGCTATGAAAACGGCTTTTTCATTGGACCGAGCCTGCTTGATAATGTCACGCCGGATATGGAGACTTACCGAGACGAAATTTTCGGCCCTGTCTTACAAATTGTCCGTGCGGAGAATTTTGAAGAAGCCTTGAAACTCCCGTCGGAGCATCAATACGGAAACGGTGTGGCTATCTTTACGCAAAATGGCCGGGTCGCGCGTGAATTCGCAGACCGCGTCGAAGTCGGTATGGTCGGGATTAACGTGCCGATCCCTGTACCTGTAGCCTATCACAGCTTTGGTGGCTGGAAACGGTCAGCCTTTGGTGATGCCAATCAATATGGCATGGAAGGCTTACGGTTCTACACTAAAGTGAAAACGGTGACGCAAAGATGGCCCGAAGGCGAGACTGAAGATAGCGCGTTTATTATTCCGACGTTTTAACCCTTCATGGAGTTCGTCCTAACAGCCGTAAAAGACGATTTGGCGAGTGCTTTTGAAGAGCATTGCGGCGACCTTAAAAATGTGAGTGTATTTAAGGGCTCAATTTTTGACGTTGATTGCGATGCGGTCGTAAGTCCTGCTAACAGTTTTGGCTTTATGGATGGCGGCATAGATTCTTGGTATCGCTGGAGATTTGGTGACGGCATTCAAGATAGCGTCAGAATGGCAATACTGCGCTATTGGCATGGCGAACTTCCCGTTGGAACGGCTGAAATTGTTGAAACCCATGATGATGAAGTTCCATTCCTAGTAGCGGCCCCAACTATGCGGGTTCCGATGATATTGGGCGAAGACAGTATAAATCCTTATTTGGCCATGAGAGCGGTAATCATGCTTATTCGCCGAGAGAAATTTAGAGAGGGCAAATTTCAAGGCGAAGATATCAACTCTCATGTTAAAAAAATCGCATCGCCTGGCCTAGGAACGGGGGTAGGGAAAGTTCCAGCAGCTATGGCGGCGCACCAAATTAGAGAAGCAATTTTGCAGCATAGCGAAGGTAAGCACTCGCTACCTAAATCTTGGTTTTTTGCTAGCGAAGCTCATCAGCATTTGCTCAAACAAGATTTTAAAGATTTACAAAAGTAAGATAAGATTAGTTATAAAATTACTACGGAAGACATCATAAATAGTGTCCCCCGACTTGATCGGGGGGTACCAACGATGAAGGGCTGGACTCCAAACGAGGGAGATCCCCGATTAAATCGGGGAACAAATATAAGAAAATTAGAGTAGGTTATTACTAATTCGCGCTATATTTAAAATATCAATCATTGCGTTTCTGCTTTGCCACGTAACAGCGTGGGCAACGCCATTTGAAATGGGTAGGCCGAGACTCTCTCCTAACCCATTAGGAGAGCAGCGTATTTTAGTTGTCTGTTTGCCGGACACGGCCACTATAGAAAGTAAGCTAACTAACCCGCTTTATTCATCTATTGATTGGAGTGGTTTCAAAGAACGAGACCTCGTTATACTCGAGTTCAGAAAATATACGTCACACATTGTAAGTGAGCATCGAAGAAAAGAAATAGTTCCCAGGGCCTTAACAACGCATAGTTGGTATTATGAGTCCGACCATGCAAAAATGATGACTTTAACTCGTTGCAAAAATAAAATTGAATATGTGCTTATTGGTAAAGATACGGGCGTAAAAATGCGATGGGATTTATTTCCGCCGAATGACGAACTTTACGAGCTCATAGACTCCATGCCGATGCGGCGCTTTGAGATGCGGAAGCAGAAGGAAAAGAATTAAATGGATTTTCAGCTTACAGAGGAACAGACGCTTATCCAAGATATGGCGCGGCAATTTGCGCAAGGCGAACTCGCGCCGCATTCGGCCTTATGGGATGAAGAAAAGTTCCTCGACAAAAACGTATTCAAGAAAGCCGCAGAGCTGGGTTTTCTCGGTATTTATACAGGCGAAGAGCATGGTGGCACGGCTTTGTCGCGCTTGGATTCTGCACTGGTGTTTGAGCAGTTAGCGGCAGGTGATGTGTCCCACACCGCCATGATGACCATTCACAATATGGCGACATGGATGATTGACCGTTACGGTGATGATGCCTTGCGGAATAAATATGTCCCGCGCTTAGTCACAGGGGAATTAATTGCATCCTATTGTTTGACGGAACCTGGCAGCGGATCTGATGCCGCGTCTCTGTCTACCAAGGCGGTGCGTGACGGCGATGACTATGTTTTGAACGGGTCTAAAGTTTTCATTTCAGGGGCGGGTTGGTCAGATATTTATGTTGTTATGGCGCGCACATCGGATGATGGAGCGCGGGGCGTATCCTGTTTCGTTGTTGAAAAAGACGCGCCTGGATTAGCCTTTGGCGCGAATGAAAAGAAGATGGGCTGGAACGCGCAACCTACGGCGCAAGTGATATTTGAGGATTGCCGTGTTCCTGCCAGCAATCGTGTTGGCAAGGAAGGCGAAGGCTTTAAATTCGCCATGAGCGGACTGGATGGCGGGCGCATCAATATCGGGGCCTGTTCGCTCGGCGGAGCGCAAAAGGCGATGGACGCGACAATCCTTTACACAAAGGAGCGCAAGCAATTCGGCAAAAGTATTTCCAACTTCCAGAATACGCAATTTATGCTTGCCGATATGGCTACGGAATTAGAAGCGTCCCGACTGATGATCTATCGCGGCGCTGATATGATTGACAAAAAACTTCCCAATGCCGGTGCAGCCTGTGCTATGGCAAAGCGATACGCCACGGATATGTGTTCGAAAATCGCAGATAATGCTCTGCAACTCCATGGCGGCTATGGCTATCTGAAAGACTATCCTATTGAACAAATCGTGCGCGATCTTCGCGTACATCAAATTTTGGAAGGCACGAACCAAATTATGAGAGTGATCGTGAGCCGGAGCTTGTTGAGGCAGTGATTGCATACTTCTTAACAGGCGTGATTATGGGTGTGATTTGCCTTATACCCTTTCTGAAATCACCCGCGAAACTCTTGTCAAGAAATGGGTATTTGGCACTGGCGATGATGTTGATGATTTATCTGGGGGCATATTTAGCCACCGGAACTTTTGTACGCGTTATGTATGAGATAGTGTTTGCGGCGCTTGTCTTGGGATTGGGACTGTATTTCAAAAAACTATGGCCAATAGGGATTGCAGGGCTTGTCTTTTTGCATGGCGGTTACGATCATTTTTTAGGCGCGAAATCGGGTATCGCAGATTGGTATCCGCCTTTGTGCGCGGGATTTGATGTTGTGGTTGGACTTGGACTTGGGTATTTAATATTTAAACGGAATAGGCAAAGACTATGACGGACCAAATTATATCGCGTGTTATAGGCAATCTCGGTTACATTACGCTGAACCGTCCTGAGGCCCTAAACGCCCTCACACTCGAAATGTGCGAAGAACTGACCCGATTACTATTGGCATGGGAGAGAGACAATGCAATCGGGGCTGTCTTAATTGACGGCGCAGGCGAGCGCGCTTTTTGTGCGGGCGGTGACGTCATTCTTTTGCATGATAGCGGCAAGGCGGGCGATGCGCGCGCTGAGCAATTTTGGCGTACGGAATATGCGCTCAATGAATTAATTCATCGCTATTCCAAACCTTATATCACTCTGATTGACGGCTTTGTTATGGGCGGCGGCGTTGGGCTATCTGTGCATGGTCAATATCGCGTTGCCGGGGATAAAACGCTCTTTGCCATGCCAGAGACAGGGATAGGCTATTTCCCAGATGTGGGCGGGACCTATTTCCTTCCGCGATTGGGCATGGATGTTGGGCAATGGCTGGGCTTGACGGGCGCGCGATTAAACGCGGCGCAGTCATTAGAAATCGGTGTGGCGAACAGTTTTATCCCCTCCGGTAAACATGAATGGTTTATCAAAGCGCTTGGCGAAGCTGAGTTAGATAATTCGAATGAAGCTGTCGTCTCGGTGATGAGTAAATTTCAGGAAAGCGGCCCGATGGATGCAGATTTTCCTTCGGCTCTTGCAGCGTTCAATGAGAAAGACGTGCCGTCTATTTTAAATGCGCTAGATGGTATGAGCGGCGACTGGGCCGCCAAGCAAGCCGCTTCTATGCGGAAGAAAAGTCCATTGGCTTTGTCCGTCACATTCAAAGCGATTGAGCGCGGGGCGAAATTGGATTTCCGTGCTGCCATGAGGCAGGAACTCGACCTGTCACTTAACTTCCTAAACACACAGGACTTTTACGAAGGTATTCGCGCGCAGCTTATCGATAAAGACCGCAATCCGAAATGGTCACATGATGAGGACTATGCAGTTACGACGTCTCAAATTGAGCGGGTGTTTAAAGAAACGGCGAGTCCAGCATTGGAGTTTTTACCGCAATGAAAATCGCATTTATCGGGTTAGGGAATATGGGCCTTGGCATGGCGGCGAATTTGGCCAAAGCTGGGCATGAGGTGCGCGCTTTGGATATTTCCAAAGAGGCGGTGGCAAAGGCCGTGGCGTCGGGATGCATAGCGGCGGCCAATGCCAAGGATGCTGTGGAGCCAGCTGACGTTGTCGTCACGATGCTGCCCGCAGGGCAACATGTACGTTTGGTCTATGCCGGCGAAGACGGTGTGTTCGAACATGCGCGAAAAGGCACCGTATTTATTGATTGCTCGACGATAGATGTGGCGACAGCAAGGGACGTGATTGAGCAAGCTGAACAAGGCGGGTTTGCCATGATTGATGCGCCCGTATCTGGCGGTGTGGGAGGCGCAGCGGCGGGGACACTTACTTTTATGTGCGGCGGCACGGAGTCTGCTTTCGAATGTGCCAAGCCGCTCTTGGATATTATGGGCAAGAATGTTTTTCACGCGGGCGCTGCAGGCAATGGGCAGGTTGCGAAGATTTGTAATAATATGCTTCTCGGCATACACATGATTGGGACATGCGAAGCTTTTAATTTGGCGGAGAAGCTTGGTCTGGACGCGCAAACGTTTTACGATATCAGCTCCACCGCCTCAGGCCAAAATTGGTCAATGACGAGCTATTGCCCTGCGCCGGGGCCAGTGCCGTCTGCTCCGTCCAATAATAATTACGCGGCCGGATTTGCGGCGGGTATGATGCTCAAAGATTTGCGTTTAGCTAAAGAAGCCGCAACCTCTGCTAAAGCGGCGACGCCCTTGGGGGCTCAATCTGAAGCGATTTACGCCTTGATGGAATCCGCAGGGAAAGACGGGTTGGATTTTTCAGCAGTGATGAAACTCATCAACGGCTCGCTTTAACCGCCGACTACCTTATTCTCATGCAGCGCGCTTATCTCGGCGTCTGAATAGCCAAGCTCAGCTAGAATATCTTTCGCGGAGTCGTTTAACCCTAAAATGGCAGGGGGCGAATAATCATCTTTATGTTGGCCTGGGTTAAAGACGGGAGTAGGGCGAGGGTGTTCAAACGGCCCAACTTTCGTCTGGCCGCCGCGCGCTTTATTGTGGGGATGAGAGGCGGCTTCTTGATAGTCCAAAACAGGGGTGACGCAGGCGTCCGTACCGTCAAAGACTTCTGCCCACTCATTGCGCGTTTTTGACCTGAAAAGCTCTGTTAGTCTTTCCTGCTGCTGCGGGTGGGCTTTTATGTCATTCTGAGCGCCGAATTCTGAAGGGTCTATTTTTAGCAAGCTTAGCATCTTTGCGAAGAATTGTGGTTCTATACATCCGACCGCCATAAACTTATCGTCCGCCGTTTCGTAGCAACGATAAAAAGGTTTGGAGCCGTCTAAAAGGTTGCTCTCGCGTTTGGGGGTCCACTGACCGAAGCCTGATAAGGTGTAAAACAGACTCATCATGGAGGAGACGCCGTCAACCATGGCGGCGTCGACGACAGAGCCTTTCCCTGTTTTTTCAGCCTGAAGGAGCGCGGCGAGAATGCCCGAGACCAAAAATAGGGATCCGCCGCCATAATCGCCAATTAGGTTCAGCGGAACGGGCGGGACTTCGCCTTCTTTTCCCATTGCGTGGAGCGCGCCAGTTAAACCAATATAGTTGATGTCGTGGCCCGCGGTCTTGGCTAAAGGTCCGGTCTGGCCCCATCCAGTCATGCGGCCATAAACGAGCTTTGGATTGGCGGCCTGACAGGGCTGAGGCCCAATACCTAGTTTTTCAACCACGCCGGGCCTTAGACCTTCATAGAGAGCGTCTGCCGATTTGATAAGGTTGAGGAGGATGTCGACGCCTTCATTCGTTCGCAGGTCCAACATCATTGTTTTCTTTCCGCGGTGGGAAATGTTTGGAAAATTCATCCCGCCTTTGCGGTTTATGAGAATGACTTCTGCGCCCATATCGACAAATAATTGACCTGCATAGGGGCAAGGTCCAATGCCTGCCAATTCAATGAATCGATATCCAGAAAGTGGCAAGGTCATAATGTCTCGAATTAAAGGGGCTGCGTCGTTATATTTGACGGGTTTACTTATTGTCGGGGTGACATTGAATCCATTTGGACAACGGAAATGGCATTGATACGCCATCCGCCGCCTATGTTTTTATAGATAAGGTCAAATCGAATTGAGTTTGGGCGAAAATCAAATCCGCCTCTGAGGCGAAGGGTGCCGTCTGTTAAAATTGCTGGGGGTTGATAATAAGTTGGCGTAGACAGTATAGCCCGTCCAATATCGACACGGTTCTCTCTAAGGTTGGCAAAGCTCTGGTTAAGCTTTGCGGGTGTGTTTTGACGTTGAAAACCGACTGTGCCTAATTGATATAAAACGGAATAATTATCTGTTCGGTTGGCGTTATCGAGAGCGACCATTGTGGACCAAACAAGTCTCGCTAAAGTATTTTCATCTGGCAAGTTTCGTTGCGATCTCAGATCAGATATTGTGGGCGCTAAGCCGTCGGGCGTTCTTGTTGTTTGCGCCAGAACCGAAGAGGTCAGACTAAAACTTAACACGCCTATAGCCATACAGCATAAAAATTTTGAACTTGTCATTCCATAGCCCCCATATTTTTACCTTATGGCCTTTTTCGTCAGGCTCAAAAGTTTTTCTCAAGCTTGTACAGTGTATTTGGGTGTGCCCAAAGCCTCAAATTTGAAGGGCTTAAGTCTGCATAAAAAAACTCCGAAAGACCGAAGTCTTTCAGAGTAACTGGCTCGCTCCCCAGATGATTGGGATGCTGAGCGAGCCGTAAGCTTAAGGGGTGATTACCAGCTGGCTTGGAAACCAGCGCGAGCGCCTGTGCTTCCATTGTCAGCACCCGTCGTCACAGCACCGCTAAACTGTAATGTGTCATTAAGTCTGTAAGCGACGCTGCCTGCAAAGGCTGTTTCATCGTCATAAGTGCCGATACCGCCGGACACTGCGAATGTCTGTCCCACTGGAACATAAGCATTATCCAGAGCCAGAGCCGCCGCAATACCAGCGCGGTTGTCAAGAATATCATCGATATTCGCACTAATTTGTGCGGAGTTGCCTGAGATGGACGCTGAGTTCAGGGCAATCGCGGCACTTGCTGTTGCAAGACCGGCTGTATTGGTTGCGATATTTCCTGAATTAGATGCGATTGCGGTCGCGTTTGTTGAGATATTGGCTGTGTTGGCAGCAATAGCTGTTGAGTTGGTGCCAATCCCTAGAATAGCCGTTGTATTCGTTGCTATCGCTGCATTGGCGGAAACTAGGCCGGCAGCATTGGTGGCAATACCCGCTGTGTTAGTTGCGATGTTGGTTGTGTTCGTCGAAATATTACCAGCATTGGTCGCGATGCCTGCGGCATTCGTTGCTATACCTGCGGTGTTCGTCGCGATATTACCAGTGTTCGTAGCAATGTTACCGGTGTTAGTCGCGATGTTACCTGTGTTTGTCGCAATATTTGTACCATTTGTGGTAATATTGGTTGTGTTCGTTGCAACTGTCGTTGGCAGCGCAAAGTCAGCCGCAACGTTACCATTCGCGTCTGTGGTGACAACACCTGTCGCGCCTGTTTGTGCCGCCGTACTGGCCGCGGATGTCAGGCCTGCAAATGTATAGGTATTGATCCCTGTACCGAAAGCAAACTGGTTTATGCGTGACGTTGTTGCGCCGTTACCGAAGGCGGCGGAGTTATCCCACCCAGCGCTCGCTTGGTTGCCGATTGCCGTAGAATTAGCGCCGGCTGCATTAGCCGCTTCACCGACGGCCAATGAACGGACGCCTGAAGCGTTAGCTAAGTGACCAATCGCATGCGCGCGCTCAGCCGTGGCCGAAGAACGCCAACCAAATGATGTTGCCGCTAAGCCGTCTGCAACAGCTTCACCGCCAACCGCAGTTGTTGAGTTGCCATTTGCGAGTGACATTGTACCGAACGCAGTGGCGTCTACACCTGATGCGGAGGCTTGGTTACCCACCGCAGAGGCCTGTTCGCCATTGGCCGAGGCCGCATCACCAACGGCGAGGGTGCGAACACCGTTCGCTGTTGCGAGGTGGCCTAATGCATGTGCGCGCTCGCCTTGTGCAACTGACATCCAACCAAAAGAGGTGGCTGCAAGGCCATTTGCCGTAGCGCGTCCGCCAATCGCTGTTGTGGAGTCGCCCATAGCGGTTGCACTGGCACCTGTTGCTGTCGCGTCAACCCCGACTGCGTTTGCACGAAGGCCAACGGCAGCAGCGCCAGAACCTTCAGCGTAAGATTCGCCGCCGATTGCTGTGGTAAAGAAACCATTCGCATTGGATAACCGGCCAATTGCTAAAGCATCAGCGCCTGTTGCTAGGGCATTATTACCGATGGCTGTCGTCGTCGCACCATTTGCTAGGGCGCGGCGTCCAACGGCGAGAGAGTCTGCGCCATTTGCATTGGCTTCGTGACCAAAAGCGGAAGAGTTAGGGCCTGTTGCAACTGCACGTGCCCCTACTGCTGTTGCGTTATCGCCTGTTGCATCGGCGCTTGTGCCCACCGCTGTTGCGTCGAGACCAATAGCGTTTGCACGAAGGCCAATAGCAGCGGAGCCAGCACCTTCAGAATAAGATTGTGCACCAATTGCGGTCGTGAAGAAGCCATTCGCGTTAGCTTGGCGTCCTACGGCAACGGCGTCAGCACCGGTCGCTGTGGCGTCCACGCCACATTCAAGGGCCGTCGGGTCCCCCGCATTTGCGTTACAATCAGGCGTTGGGTCTGCCATCGCTGGTGCAGCCACCAATAAGGCAAGGCTAAGGGCTCCGGCCGAAATCGTGCCGGTTAAATATTTCTGAGTTTTCATGATTTTTATACTTCCATTTTTGAGTTGTGCGCCGATACGGTTTGACAAATTAATTCTCTGTCTCCCCGTCAACTTTTTCGCTTGATTATCACTTTCACTGATGTTTCAAACTGTGGAAATCCTAAATCAGCTTCGGCTGCGTGGCAATACTTCTTTGTTTGTTTAAACGACTATAGTCTCCGTTCAGTGATTGATTTGATGCATACGCGCCTAAAACTGAATTAGAATTAAGTCTCGGAATAGTTTGGGCTGTACTGTCTAATTTTGATGTAATGGTGTCATTAGAAACGGGATCCAAGGGCATATTCCGGATGGGGTTGAGTTCTTCTTTCAATAATTTGGTGTAGAACTTTAATGATAACTTTAAAGGCTCATTTGGGGGCCAAATTAATGCGCTGTTTGGTCTTCACAAAACTTCGGCACATTCTCGACATTGACTTAAATGAAAAATATTTTCTTGTAGTTTGAATTTATCGAAATTTTATTCCGTATTGCCGGACTCAATGGAATTTTTTTAATAAAGAGCGTTGAAAGCCAGTAAATTCATTCAAGTGTTAAGTGTTGCGAAAATGCATCAGTTAATAACTATCTCTAATTGGTGCTACCAATTAGGTTAAATCGGTACAATAATAATGTTGACATTGGTAAAATCGATTGCTCTTAAGGAAAAATAATAAAGCACTCACAAGGGGAAGTCATGAAACACCGTAAATCATTAATCAAAGCATCATTGCTGTCAGCGTCAGTTTTGGCGATGGCGTCAACTGTATCCGCGCAGGATTCAGCCACGGAAGACGAGGTTATCTCTGTTGGTATCCGTCAATCACTTGAAAACGCGCTTCAAGAAAAACGCAATGCGGATAGCTTGATCGAAGTTATTCTGGCAGAAGATATTGGTAAGCTTCCTGACCAAAACTTGGCGGAAGTCTTGGAGAACGTCACAGGTATTCAAATCACACGGACGGCCGGTGTCGGTACGGGTGTTCAAATCCGGGGTACAAATGCAAACCGCATCGAAATTAACGGTGTCTCGACTGTAGGTTCGGGTGCCGGGCGTACGGGTATTAACTTTGAAGATGTTAACGCTGCGATTATTGCAGGCGTTGAGGTAATCAAGGCGCCAGAAGCGTCAACAATTGAAGGGTCTGTTGGTGGTACAATTAACTTGCGTACTATCCGTCCTCTGGATTTAGATGGCCCTCTCGCCTCAGTTCGTATCCAAGGCGAGCAGAGCAACCTCTCTACGCAAGGTATTAAGCCACGCGTATCTGGTGCTTTGGGTAAGAAATGGGAAAATGTTTCCGGACAGGAATTCGGTATCGTTTTAAGCGGTAGTTATACTGAGCAAGAATCAGTCTCTTTCCGTCCTCGTGTGGACCGTGATAATATTGCTTCAGCGCCCGGTGCCGCTTTCCCTGAATATAACGGCATTCAATTTCTGGTCCAAGAGCAAGAGAATTTTGATTACGAAACAATCAACTTTGCGGGTACCGTTGAGGCTAAGCCTACTCAAAATACGCGCATTTATTTTGACGCTGTCATTAATAGTCAAGAGCGCAGCCAGGATTCATACCGTCTCCAAGCCTCAGGGATCAGTAACCTGAGAAACTTCAATGCGCCAACTGCGTTTGAAGAGGTGGATTACGGTTTTGGTTCTCGGGCTATTCAGCAAGCCGCACTTACGGGTGATCTTGAGCCCTGTATTGGTACGCCGGGTGTTGCGCAAACTTGTAACCAGAGTGATGGCAACTTGCGCATGTCATCTGACACGGGGTCACGCGTGACAGATAGTGAGATATTCTCTATCGGGGGCGACTGGGAAGGTGAACGGATTACAGCGAAGGTTCAGTTTGCGACGACAAATTCTTCGACAGAGAACCCGAATTTGAGCACAACGCTTAACTTCCTCAATCCGAATGCACCTTTAGTAACCGAGGTGCGCTTCAATGACACAAGCACGCGTTTCCGTTATGGCCTTACGGATGCGCAGCGTGCTGCGGTTGAAGCCGATTTTGCAAATGCTGCCGCGATCAATGATGCTATCGGTGTAGATGCATTGGCGGCCTTTGGTGCGGGCTCTGGCGGATTGCGCAGTGTCACTCTGTTAAATGACAATGCGACGCCTTTCACTTATGATCTAAGTGACGACACGCTGTCATTTGGTATCAATTTTAACTCGCCTTTTGCGCCAACACAGGCACAACTTCTCGATCCGTTTAACTATGTGTTGGATCAGGTTCAGGTGGGTCGTAACACCACGGATAACAAAGAAGATGCCCTCCGTTTAGACTTCTCATATGATTTGACGGATACAGGCTTCGGTGATTTCATTACATCTGTTGATGCGGGTTACCGTTACAATAAGTCCTCCAGTACATTTGATGACATTGATGATAATATCGGTGGGTTTAGTAATTTGCGGGACTCCCCGCGCGGTAATCTGTTCAGCGACCTTCTTGTCGCCGGGCCGGATAACTATGATGATGCGGATGGCAGAAGCTTGTTTATCCAAGATTTCCTTCTTCTTGATCCGGATCGTTCATTTACAGACCCTGATGGCGTTATTGCGGATTTGGAAGCGGCTATCTTGGCGCATGATCCGTCCGGTCCGGACTTGTTAAATCTGCAGGCTGATCAAAACGCGTTCTTCGATGTCGAAGAAAAGACAAACGCTTTTTATGCGCAAGCCAATTTTGAACAAGGTAATCTCCGCGGTAATCTTGGCTTCCGTTATTTAGAGACAGAAGTTGCTTCGACCGGTTTCGGTCCGGCCCAAGGTGGTGCGGCCAGAGTGCTTGAGACCAATACTGCGTCTTATGATTTCTTCCTGCCTCGGGCTAACTTGATCTACACGCCGAGTGATGAGGTTGTTCTTCGGGCCAGCTATGCGACAGATATCCGTCGTCCGAACTATAACGATTTGGGCGGATTTACATTTGGTACGAGTGAAAACTCAGCTGTGCGTCTAGGTAATCCGGCTTTGGTACCGGAAGAGGTAGACTCTTTTGATATTTCAGGAGATTGGTACTTCGCCCCAGCGGCCGTATTTAGCATCGGTTACTTCAATAAAAAGCGGTCAAATATTTTTGGCCAAGATTTTGAAGGCGCTCTGCTTGTCGCTGATCCAAATACGCCTGGCGGTCTGGCACGTGAAACAGACCCAAATTGTCCGGGTGGTGGTATTTTCAATCCTGATGTGATTCCTAATGTCTTAGGTGATCCGAACGAGCCAGGTCTTTGTGTGGACTTCACACAGCCGGGGAACGATCCGGAAACAACAACGCAACAGGGCGTTGAAGTGGCGTTCCAGTATGACTTGTCTAACCATGAAGACAGTATGGGTAACTTTGCTTGGGCTTCAGGTTTTGGTCTGATTGCTAACTATACCTACCAAGACTTCAGTGGTGGGTCTGCCGTCGATGAGACTTCAGGTCGCGGTTTGACGGTTCTTGGCCCTGTCAGCATCCCGCGCGGACTTCTTGATTTCTCTAAAAACGCTTACAACTTGACTGCGTTCTATGAGAAATATGGTTTGTCAGCACGGGCACGTTACACATGGCGCGAAGGCTTCCGGACAAATGACTTTGGCGGTGGCGCCAATACGTCCGGTAGTTCAACACTTAGCTTCCCGGTTCACACACTGGATAGAGGACAGCTTAATGCCAGCATCAATTATGATGTGACTGATAATTTCAACATTGGTGTTGAAGCGGTAAACCTAACTAAATCTCGTATCATTCAGAAATGTGTGAGTGAATCAGGCACAACCTGTTTCGTCGGTTATCCTGACCGTCGTATCGTCTTCGGCGGTAGCTACACATTCTAAAGAATCGGTCAGAGCTTAACGGCTCTTTCCTTTCTAAAATTTCTCGGGTCCCATATATTTGGGGCCCGTTTTTTTATGGAATAACCTTTGGTAGCGTGTCAAAAATGCAACGACATCCATAATTCTTCTATTGGTACTACCAATATTACAAATCGGTAGGGAATATAGGTTGACATGAATGTGTTTTTTGGTTCCTTTGATATCAAACTATAATCACATTGCTAATGGGGAAGTATTCATGAATACCACACATCCGAAATCTATTTGCCGTAAAGCCGTTAAATCACTCCTGCTAACAGGGTCTTCATTCGCGGTTTTAGCGATGTCGCAAGCTGCTTTTGCTCAAGATACGAGCGCAGAAGATGACGAAGTGATCGTGACAGGCACGCGCCAAGTCATTCAGGATTCTATTGCGCTAAAGCGCAACAACACTCAAATCGTAGATGGTCTGTCCGCCAATGAAATCGGCGATATCCCAGCTTTATCTATTGGTGAAGCGCTCGAATCCGTAACTGGCGTTGCCTCTCACCGTGAAAATGGCGGCGCGACAGAAGTCTCAATTCGTGGGCTTGGGCCGTATCTGTCTTCTACAGTCATCAATGGCCGCGTTGTTGGTAATGGTTCTGGTGATCGCTCGGTTAACTTTTCACAATTTCCGTCCGAACTTGTGAACAAGCTTGCGGTCTTTAAAACACAAGATGCCAGCCAAATTGAAGGCGGCGTGGCTGGGCAAATTCAAATTGAAACGCTTAGACCGCTTGAGTATGGCAAACGCCGTATTCAAGGAGAGATAAAAGGGAATATAAACCCAGACCAACTCAACCAAGAAGATACTGAAGCGGGTGACATTGGCTACCGCGGTACTCTAAGTTACGTGGATCAATTTGAGCTCGGCACCGGAGATATTGGGATTTCGATTGGTGCTCAGCGCAGTGATATTTCTCAGCCAGAGGCCGAAATTCGTTCTACGTCAAACTTTGGCTCGTCCAGTTTTGCTTGTATCGTTAGGCCAGACCCTGCGGATGAATTGGGAATAGGTTTTACAAATAACCCTATTGAGTCCAACCGCGATTGTGAAGATTTCCGGGCGCCAAACAGCGCGGGGGGAGATAACAACAATATCGGCGTCGTTACGTCTGTGAACCCGACGGGCGATGCGCGTTTGGACGCGATTGATTTCAGTTCGCCCTTTGTTCTGGTGCCAAGTCAAAGACATTTCCGGCAAAATGATACGCGTGATGAGCGCGACGCCATCTTTGGCGCAATCCAATGGCAGCCGAATGATCGTTGGGACATAAATCTTGATGCACAGTGGTCGGAACGCTCGCAGTCAGAGCAGCGCAATGATTTGACATTTAACGGTTGGAAGCGGAACGATAGTTCGTTGGGTGGAATTCCCGGTTTCACGTCTAACCCATCCTCTGTAGATTTGCTGCAATTCACAGAGAGTGGCGCGATTACGAATGCTTTTACTGAAAACACAATTGAGGTGCAGGGCGGCGACTTCCAGCGCGTAGAGACATTTGAGAGTATTGGACTGAATGGTTCCTATGATGTGAGCGATCGCCTCACTGTATCCGCTGATGTTGCTTACTCAAACGTAGAGCGTACTGAGCAAGCTATCGAGTTTCGTATTCAGTCTGATAAAACGCCAACAATCGAGTTTAACACCTCGTCCGGTATTCCATTATACACGCTGTATGATGAAGAATTTGATGTTAACGATCATGACAATTACGTAGATCGCCTTCGCGTGCGTGTTGACAATGATTTGTTCCGACAAAATGAATTCTTATCAGGTCGTTTTGATGTCGATTATGATTTGAATAAAGGTATTTTCACAAATGTTGAAGCAGGCGTCCGATATGCTGGGCAGAAGTTCTTCTCCGTTCCGGGCGGCGCAGATACATTTGACGGTTCAAGAGGGCGGACGTCATTTGAAATTGAAAATGACGGTGAGTTCACTTTTAATGGTTCAGAGGTTGTTGACGACGACTCGTCAGATGCAGATGCGGCCCCGTTTGTTGATATCATTGCTGCGACAAACCAAGCGTGTCGTGGTGAGTTCCCTGAGAGAGACTTCCTGTCTAACCTCCGTGGAAATAATAATCTTGTGACACAGGTGGCCTCTGACGGTACCGTGATTGGTACAACCAATAGCTGGGGCGTTTTTGACGCGCGTTGTGTGGCAAATACTTCAATCGCGGCTATCAATCAGCAAATCGACCTCATAAACAGATTGGCATTGGAAACTAACGGTGCAAATGCTCCTCAAATCTCGGCATTCTCAACCGACACACCAGAACTCGTGGCGGATACAGCCAGAACAGTTGATGTCCAAGAGGATACCTTGGCCCTCTACGCCATGGCGAACTATGAAACGAGTTTTGATGGTCTACCCCTACGCGGTAACGTAGGAATGCGCGTTGTGAATACTGAGGTCACATCGAATAGCTTCCGACAAGGGTATGAAATTACTCAAACGGGTAATGAATTTACGATTGCCGAAGTGGGTGTCCCTGTTCCCGTTTTGTCGAAGAGTGATTATACGACTCTATTACCGAGTTTTAGCGCTATTTTGGATCTTTCCGATGACAAATTGGTTCGTTTCGGTGCTTTCCGTGCGCTTTCAAGGGCTGACCCCGCCGATATGGGTTTTGATCGTAGCTTTACTGTTCAAAATGAAGTCGACGGCGAAGGAATCACAAACCGTGACGATTTGATTAGAAATGTTTCCGCGACAGGTAGTCCTGAAATCGGGCCATTAACGTCTTGGAACATTGATTTGGGATATGAATGGTATCCGAATGATGACTCAATTTTCGCCGTAAGTACTTATTATAAACAATTTAAAGGTGGTTTTGAAAACATTGTCCAAAACGAAACTTACATCGTTGATGGTCAAGAAATCACCCGTCCAGTCGGTGGTCTTCAGCAAGTTGGCGAAGATACAAGTAGCCTCTTTGGTGTGGAGATTACAGGCTCTCACCGCTTTAGTTACTTGCCAGGCTATCTAAGTGGCCTTGGCGTTAAGGCGAGCTATAACCATGCGTCTTCTGACTTCGAGTTTGAAGATAGCCTATATGGTAATATTTTTGAGCGAGATTTAGCCGGTAATTCGGTTCAAACAAATGTGGGAATTGTGGCGCCTGGTGGACTTCCGGGTCTGTCTGAGAATGTCTTTAGTGGTACAGCCTATTATCAAATCGGCAAGCTCGATACATCGATCATCTATAAGTATCGCGATAACTATTTCCAGCCTGCTACGTCTGATGGCACGCGTCTACGCTACATTGGCTCCGTCGGTGTTTGGGAAGCGCGTGCAGCGTATAAAATCAACGATAACTTCCGAGTTTCTGTTGAAGCGATTAATATATTTGATGCCGAAAAAGAGCAGTTCCAATGGGTTCAGGATAACCAGTATGAAGTGAACTCATACGGCCCGAGAATCTTCTTCGGTCTCCGTGGTCGCTTCTAAAAACGACTTTTGAAAAAGCGTAACTTTCTAATTTGAAAGTTACGCTTTTCTTTTTCTAAAATTGGTATAGGTAATAAGGTGGAAATCAAGAGATTGGTATAGGATTTATTGTGGCTGAGAAGCGTTTATATCATACGGTAGCAAACCGCATTATCGAATTAATTGACTCAGGTGTCTTTCCTCCGGGAAGCCGTTTACCCGGTGAGCGTGATTTGGCGGAGCAATTCGGCGTTAGCCGTGTGGCCGTTCGGGAGGCGGAGATTGCGCTACAGGCACAGGGTCGGCTCAAGATTAAAGTTGGGTCCGGGGCTTATGTTCTCGATGCGAGCGAGGTACCGCTAAATGGTTTGCCGAAAGTCGGCCCTTTTGAATTAACAGAAGCTCGGGCATTGTTCGAAGCCGAGTCAGCCGCTTTGGCAGCGCCCATTATAACCGATGAGAGCCTTCTCGAGCTTGAGCGTTACATTGATATCATGTCTGGGAAAATCCAGGGGGAAATGAGCGCAGATGACGCCGATGAGGCTTTTCACCTCACAATTGCCAAGGCCACAAATAATCACGCAATCGTGTTTGTGATTGACGCTATGTGGAAGATGCGAACCGAAGCAGCAGAGCTGCAAAGAGTATATAAAAAGGTCTGTGACAAGGATTCGAGTCACCGTGAGGATGAACATAAGGCCATATTGGTGGCTTTAAAACAGCGCGATTCTTCGGCGGCCCGTATCGCTATGAGGGCCCATTTCACACGGATGATTGAGGCATTGCTCGTCGCGTCTGAAGAGGAGGCCTATCAGGAAGTTAAGCGCAAGGCCTCAGAGAGTCGGTCGCGTTTCCTCCTAACGAAGCAAATCTCCTGATTATCTATACCAATATTCAAAATTGGTTTTAATTATTGGTTGACACACCGGCATAATTTTTCGATATTTCAAACAATCAGAAAAATATTAATGAGGTGAGGTACGCGGTTAAGCTACTGTCTTGCGATGCTTGGGGATTGGGACATGTCAGCGCTTTTGAAACGTTTGAGTTATATGACGCTCCTTCCGCTCGGCCTAATGGTCGCGGGGTGCGGCGCGTCAAATGAAGGTCTGACCGTTAAGGATCAAGACGCTTTTGCAGAGGCCGTCAAAAATGCGCAGCCCGGTGATGTCATCACCTTGGCGAACGGCACTTGGAATGATTTTGAAATCCTTTTCACTGGCAAAGGCGAAGCCGATAACCCCATCACATTGACGGCCGAAACCAAAGGTAAAGTCATCCTGTCAGGGCAATCAAACTTGCGCCTAGCTGGTGAGTATCTGGAAGTTTCAGGGCTGGTCTTTAAGGACGGCTATACACCCACAAGTGAAGTTATCTCTTTTCGCGCGAGCAAAAATAATTTCGCCAATCATTCGCGTGTGACCGAAGTCGTTATCGATAATTTTAACAATCCTGAGCGTCATGAGGTCGATTCCTGGGTAATGATGTATGGGAAGCATAACCGTTTCGACCAAAACCATCTTGTGGGTAAGAAAAACAAGGGCGTCACAATGGCTGTTCGTCTGACAGAAGATGAGAGCCGCGAAAATTACCACCGTATCGATAACAACTATTTCGGCCCGCGTTCAATTCTAGGCTCAAATGGCGGAGAAACCTTACGTATTGGTACTAGCCATCATTCTCGGAAAGATAGCTATACAACGGTAGAAAATAATTATTTTTAAAGCGCGGATGGTGAGCTGGAAATCATCTCTAACAAGTCGGGGCGGAACGAATTTAAGAATAACACATTTTATGAATCTCGAGGCACGCTCACTATGCGGCACGGGAATAATAATCTTGTCGAAGGCAATGTTTTCTTCGGTAATAATGCTGATCACACAGGGGGAATTCGGGTCATTAATGCGGGGCAAACGATCCGAAACAATTACATGGAGGGCCTTAAGGGTACGCGCTTTGGGGGCGCTTTAGTCGTGATGAACGGCGTACCTAACGGGCCAATCAATCGCTATGATCCGGTTAAAAATGCTCTCATTGAGAAAAATAGCCTTATCAATAGTGATAACATCCAATTGGGAGCGGGAAGTGACGAAGAACGAAGTGGCCCTCCGTCGGATAGCCGTTTTGAAGATAATCTGATTTATAATGATGATGGTCGGGATGTTTTTACTGTCTATGATGACATGTCCGGCATTGCTTTCAGTAACAACGTGTTGGGCCCGCAAGAACCACCGAGCTTTACGGATGGGTTTAAACGCGCGGATATTACATTAGAGCGCGCCGAGAATGGCTTGATGTATCCTGTAGGAGGTGTCGAAGTCGGTGTTTCTCGTGATATTGCTGTGACTCAAAAAGAAACGACAGGGCCGTCTTGGTATCCTAAGGCCGAACCTATTATTGCCTTCGGTTCTGGTCAGACACACCGCGTTGAGCCAGGCAAGAATGCTATATTCGATACGGTGCGTAAAGCGGCTGCGGGCGATGTAATCGTTCTAAGTGCGGGCGATTATGTGGTCGGTAAGTTTCTTAAATTGGATAAACCACTGACCTTTAAAGGTGAGGGTGATGTTAACCTGACCTTTGAACGTTCTGCCCTTTTCCAAATTGAAAATGGCGGTAGTTTGCAAATTATGGGTCTGGACATTTCGGGCGCAGATAGCCCTGATAACGCAGGTAATTCTGTAATTCGCACGAGCCCTTATTCCATGTTGGATAATTATCGACTGGAAATCATCGATACGAATTTCTCCGATATTGATATCAATCATTCTTTCAACATTGTCTCAGTCGCTAAGGGGACCTTTGCTGATAACATCTTGATCAAAAACTCGACATTCAAAGACATTAGCGGGTCAGTTTTGAAGTTGAACAAAGAAGATGATGATTACGGCATTTATAATGCTGAATATGTGACGATTGAGAATTCTAAATTCGAAAACATCGGACAAGAATTAATCAGTTTTTATAGGGGCGGTACGGATGAAAGTACCTTCGGCCCTCATTTCGAAATGCATAATTCAGAGGTCATCGGTGTTGGTTCTGATAAACGGAACAAATCAAAGTCATCGCTCCTGCTACACGGTGTTCAAGTCACGAATATCTCTGGCAACACATTTAAAGAGAGCAAGCCTTTCATAATCAACCATACTGTGGGTGAGCCTAAAACTAAGATTTACGATAATAAGTTTAGCGAAGTGGCTGCGCCGCGTGTTGCTGAGTTAAATAGTGTTCTGGAGAATACAGCCGTTATCAAAAATAATATGGGGCTTAATCCATGATGCGCAAATTATTCTATGTCACTGCAGCAGCCAGTCTTACTGCCATGACGATATCTGGCTGTAATGTTGAAACGCCAAAATCTGTTTCGCAAAATTCAGCGTCTCACTCTGTTTATCAAGGCGTGACTTTTGATACGGTGTTGCAGGCTGCTCAAAAGAAACTTGATGCCCAGATGGCTTTGCCGATGACTATTCCTGTGCCGAAAGACCCAGGCGGCGGCTATACCCATGAAAAGCATAAAGCCAATTCCACGTTAATCTATGAAGCGGGGCAAATTTACAAACTCGGCGGCGAAGAAAAATATGCGGATTATGTCGGCAAGTTCCTGCTCGCCTATGCTGATGTTTATCCCGGCTGGGAATTGCATCCCGCCAAAAAAGAGCAATCACCGGGCCGTATGTTCTGGCAGAACTTAAATGAAAGCATGTTTCTGCTAAATATTTCTCAGAGCTACGCCGCGATTAAAGACACGCTGACCCAAGAGCAGCGCGATAAAATCGAAACAGATTTACTTCGGAATATGGCGGACTTCCTCTCGGTTGGGGCTCCGGAAACATTTAACAAAGTGCACAATCACGGAACATGGGCGACCGCTGCTGTCGGCCTTACGGGCTACGCTATTGGCTATGATGAATATGTTCAGCAAGCCTTGTTGGGCCTTGATAAATCGGGCGAGGCGGGTTTCCTCAAACAAATGGACGTGCTGTTCTCGCCGGAAGGCTATTACAATGAGGGGCCTTATTACCAGCGCTTCGCTATGATGCCATTTGTGATTTTTGCGCAGGAAGTTCAGCGCAATAATCCGGAGATCAAAATCTTTGAAAAGCGCGACGGTATTTTGATGACGGCCATCTACGCGCTCATACAGCAAAATTATGGGGGGCTGTTTTTCCCCATTAATGACGCGATTAAAGATAAAGGTATCGCGACCAGAGAGCTCGTGCACGGTGTTGCTATTGCCTATGATTTGACGGGTGATAAAGGTTTGCTATCCGTGGCTCAGGCGCAAGGGCGTTTCATGCTCACACCTGAAAGCCGTAAGGTTTCGAGAGACCTCGCCGCCGGAAAAGCCGAACCTTTCGATTACAACACAATGCGGCTTGGCGACGGGGTAGATGGTACAGAGGGCGCGCTGGATATTCTTCGCGCTTCCAAAGACCCCAATGATTTGGTTGTTGTGGCCAAGAACACCTCGCAAGGTCTCGGCCACGGTCACTTCGATAAAATGGGAATCTTGGTTTATGATCAAGGGAAAGAGGTTTTCCCTGATTACGGCGCGGCTCGTTTTCTCAATATCGAAGCGAAATATGGCGGTCATTATCTTGCGGAAAATAACAAATACGCGAAACAGACAATAGCGCATAGTGCCCTCGTCGTTGACGAGACGAGCCATTTCAATGGCGATGTTCGGGTCGGCAATAAAAATGCTCCGATTCTTGGGCCATTTGTAAACGATAGCGATCTGAAAATCACAACGGCCTCAATTGAAACAGCATATGACGATGTTGCCTTTGATCGCACTGTTGCGATTATCAAAGATAAGGCTTTTGAGAATCCGGTCATTATTGATTTGGTCGAAGCGCATTCGGAAGGCATTCATCAATATGATCTGCCTTTTCATTATAATGGGCAGCTCATTGATACGAATTTCGAGTTAGCAGCCTATGCTGATACACGCTCGCCTTTGGGGTACAAGAACGGGTATGAATATTTGTGGAAGGTCGCGGCCAGCAAAGCCGTGGAGGGTCTTTCCCAAGTTACATTCCTACTGGATTCGCGTTTCTATTCAGTGACGTCGTCAGTGCCGAAAAATACCGAGGTTATCTTCACTGAAACAGGTGCAAATGATCCGAATTTCAACTTACGGCGCGAGCCGGGTTTCATATTGCGCAGCCGCAAAGCGGACGGTGTTTCTTATGCGTCTGTAATCGAGCCGCATGGAGAATATAATGGAACAGTTGAATATACGCTGGAGAGTTACAGCCGCGTCAAATCCGTAAAGCATTTTGAAAACGGTGGGGACGAACTTATTTTAGTGGAAACGAAGGCCGGCGAAGTTGTTGGTCTTGGCATTTCAGGTGATGCTGATAAAGCTAACGAACATTCAATCGACGCATTGGGCAAAACATATAGCTGGAATGGGCCTTATAAATTATTCCACTCCGCCGCGCACAAAGAGGAAAATTAATCATGCAAAGTTCTAATTTTGTATTCGACAAAGATGTCCCAAAAGAAGATGTGGATCCAGGGATTAAGCGACAAATTTTGAGTCACAGTGACGATATTATGCTCGTTAAGGCGACGTTTGAAACTGGGGCAGAGGGTTATATGCATGAGCATTACCATAGCCAGATTGCGTATGTGGAAAGCGGTGTCTTTGATGTGACTGTAGATGGCGAAACAAAAAGATTAAAGGCGGGCGACAGTTTTTTAATGACGCCTCACGTCATGCATGGGGCAATCTGCATAGAAGCGGGCGTATTACTCGACATGTTCTCGCCTATCCGCGAAGATTTTTTTGAGAATTATAAAAAGGGAAATTTCTCTTAAAGAGTAATTTTCAGCGTAATTTGGACGTAAGGTCGGCGAAGAATAGAGGCATTGGTTGCCTTGTTAAATTATCAAACCGACGCATCAATAAATAAAAAGGGCAATAGGGGAAACATTATGGCGGATACAATCCAAACGAAGCGCAAGACCAAGGGGAAGCTCAGATGGGCTGTTGTTGGTCTTGTGGCTTTGGCGACTATTATTAATTATATTGATCGCCAGACGTTGAGCGTTTTGTGGCCAACGGAGATTGCGCCCGAGCTTTTCCCCGATATGGATGCGGACGGGCATAAGGGTCTCTATGCTCAAATTTCTATTGTTTTCGTTTTTGCTTACGCCTTTGGCCAAGCCATTTTCGGAAAGATATTTGATTGGATAGGCACGCGCTTAGGCTTTGTACTGTCCATCGCCGTTTGGTCGCTGGCGACAATCGCTCATGCTTTTGCAAAAGGTGTTACTTCATTCGCCATTGCGCGGGGTGTGTTGGGCGTCGCGGAAGCGGGCAACTGGCCCGGCGCAGCTAAAGCCAATGCTGAATGGTTTCCAGTTAATGAGCGAGCCTTTGCGCAGGGTATATTTAACTCTGGCGCCGCGATTGGCGGTATTATTTCTATCCCGCTGATCGGTTACCTGGCTTTGTTCTTTAGCTGGCAGTTTATTTTCATTGCTGTGGGGGCTTTGGGCCTCATATGGCTAATTCCTTGGTTGGTGATTGTGAAGGCTCCGCCGAAATATCATTCTTGGATTACAGATGATGAGCGCGATTACATTCTAAGTGGTCAACCTAATGAAGATTTGAACGAAGATGGCAATGTTGACGGTGGGTATAATCCAAACACAGCCGAGCTTTTAACACGCAAGCAAAGTTGGGGGGTTATTATCGCCTCTGCAGCGATTGATCCGATTTGGTGGTTGTTCATCGTATGGATCCCGACCTATTTGTTTGAAGTCCATGGCTTTAACATGAAAGACTTGGTTGTCAGTGGTTGGGTGCCTTATGTCGGTGCAATGTTTGGTGCTTGGTTCGGTGGCCTCTTGGCTCAAAACCGGATTGAGTCTGGATGGACCGTTGATAAAACACGTAAATTCGTAATCACTTTAGGCTGTTTAATCATGCTACCTTGTCTCTTGGCGCTTAGCGTTGCGGCGACGCCGGTCTTGGCCTTGACATTGATGTTCTTAATCTTGTTCGGCTTCCAAACAGCTATCGGTAACGTACAAACTTTGCCGAGTGATTTTTACGGTGGGAAGACTGTCGGTACGCTGTCAGGCTTTGCCGGAATGGCGGCTAAACTTGCCGGTGCCGGTATTATTGCCTTGGTTCCGATCATGACGGTTGGCGGAAACTACTTCTCCATCTTCATTTTAGGCGCTGTAATGGCCCTAACGGCGATTGCTGCCGTATGGCTTTTATGTGGGCATATTGCTCCGCTTAAGCCGAAAGATTATGCAAAGTAGCAGTAATTAATAAGTAATTTGAGCCGCCTCGAGCCAATATGGGTTGAGGCGTCTCACTATATTGAAATCGTAAATGGTATGGCTTTGAATTAGCTGAGAGAATACCGAAAATACTAGGAGTAAGTTAATGTCTAAACCAGTCATAGGTTTCATCGGTCTCGGCCTGATGGGCGGCAACATGGTCGAAAATCTTCAGAAGCGAGGATTTGAGGTCATCGTTATGGATTTGAATAAAGACGCAGTCCAAAAGGTCCTTGACCGCGGTAACGCGAGTGAGGCTAAATCACCTAAAGAGTTAGCGGAGAAAGCTGACATTGTTGAGCTTTGCCTAACGACGTCTGCCGTTGTTGAAAAAATTGTCTATGACGATAACGGTATTCTAGCGGGTATCAAAAAAGGCTCTGTCCTGATTGATTTTGGTACGTCTATCCCTGCATCGACGAAAAAAATTGGCGCCGCTTTGGCTGAAAAAGGTGTGGGCATGATTGACGCGCCTCTTGGCCGTACGCCGGCTCACGCGAAAGACGGCCTTCTGAATATTATGGCGGCTGGAGATAAAGCCACATTTGATAAGTATGAAGGCATGCTTAAAGAGCAGGGCGAGAATGTGTTCTACCTCGGAGCGCTCGGCGCCGGTCATACCACCAAGCTGATCAACAACTTTATGGGCATGACAACCGTTACGGCGATGTCGCAAGCTTTTGCCGCTGCTGAACTGGCGGGCGTCGATCGTCAGCAGCTTTATGATATTATGTCATCTGGTCCGTCTAACTCACCATTCATGAAGTTCTGTAAGAATTACGCTGTCGACGGTGTGAGTGACCTCGGTTTCTCCATTAACAATGCCAATAAAGATTTGGGCTATTTCGCGCAAATGGTCTCTGATTTAGGCTCTGTTTCTTTGGTCGCTGAAGCGACATCAAAGAGCTTACAGGCGGCCGTTGATGCGGGCATGGGCAATGGCAATGTTCCAGAAATCTTCGATTATTTCGTGAAACTAAAGAAATAATTGAAGGTCAATCCCTGACTTGAATTCTAACATCCAAAGGAAAACTTATCACTTTTGGATGGTATGAAAAGATAAAGGGGCTCAATGCGGTGCAACCGGGTTGAGCCCCCTTTAATAAATGAAGGCTTGGCCTTCCCTTTACGAACATCGTGTTACTTAAATCGTGACCTTATTCCTTACGGATAAAAGATATGACTAAACTTATAAACTCTCTTGAAAACAAACGGGTTGTACCTCTTGTGCAATCTGATGACCCAAAGACTGCGTTGAAGATTTCAGAGGCTTTGCTTGAAGGCGGGCTGGATGTTTTGGAAGTTGTCTTGCGCACGGATGCTGCCATGGATTGCTTGGAAGCGATCGCGAAGGAATTTCCGAACGCGCATGTCGGGGCAGGGACCGTGCTGAGCGCTGATCAATCCAAAGAAGTTATTCAGCGCGGGGCCAGTTTCATTGTCTCGCCTGGCCTGAATGTGGCTTCTGTGAAAGTTGCAGGCGATTCCAGTGTTCCAATCTTGCCTGGAATTTCGACGGCGACAGAATTGCAACAAGCTTGGAACTTGGGTCTTCGGACTGTGAAGCTATTCCCGGCGAGCCTCGTTGGCGGTCCTCCCATGCTCAAAGCGCTATCATCAGTATTTCGCGATGTGCGTTTTATGCCAACCGGCGGCGTAAGTCCGTCTAACCTTAAAGACTATTTGGCCATTCCTGCGGTACTTGCCTGCGGCGGATCTTGGCTCACGCCCAAAGATGCCATTGCGAATGGCGATTTTGGGGCAATTACAAAATTGGCGAAAGACGCGATTGCCATCGCGCAAACTTAGTGGATAATTAAATGGCAGATTTTCTAAGCTTCGGCGAAATTATGTTGCGTCTTCGGACGAATGGTTATGAGCGCTTTTTTCAAAGCCCACAATTCGAAGCCACTTTTGGCGGCGGAGAGGCCAATGTCGCGGTCTCGCTTACCAATTATGGCCTCGATGCAGGTTTTATTTCTGCGCTACCCGATAATGATATTGGTCAGAGTGCAATCAATTCACTGCGTGCCCTTGGCGTCGATACATCACATGTAAAACGCCAGGGTGACCGAGTCGGTATCTATTACCTTGAAACAGGGGCGAACCAACGTCCTTCCAAAGTTATTTATGACCGCGCCGCCTCGTCTATTTGCGAAGCGAAAGTCGGCGACTTTGATTGGCCGGCAATCTTTAAAGGGGCCAAGTGGCTCCACATCACAGGTATCACGCCAGCGCTGTCACAAGACTCCGCTGACCTTAGCCTTGAATGCGTCAAGGAAGCCCAAAAAGCGGGCGTTACAACGTCATGCGACTTTAACTTCCGCGGGAAGCTTTGGAAATATGGTAAAACTGCCCCAGAGGTTATGCAGGATTTGGTCAAGCATATTGATGTCGGTATCGCAAACGAAGAGGATTGTCAGAAATCGCTCGGTATTTCCGTCGATGTAGATGTTGAAAGTGGATCAGGCCATCTCGACCTCAGTAAATATGAAGAATTGTCTCAGAAGGTCCTCGATATCTATCCGGGGATGTCGACTATTGCGATCACGCTGCGCGCGGCTGTCAACGCCAATATCAATGGCTGGTCGGCTTGTATGCGTGACCGTAAAAACGGTTTCTTGTCGTCCAAGAAGTATGAATTGACAGATATTGTTGATCGTGTTGGCGGTGGAGACAGTTTCGCTTCGGCCTTTATTGCGGGCATGAACCTCTATGAAGATCGTCAACAGTCTCTGGAATTCGCTGTTGCAGGCTCCGCGCTCAAGCACTCCATTTTGGGTGACTTCAATCGGGTGAACCGCAAAGAAGTTGAAGCCCTCATGGGCGGTGACGGCTCAGGACGTGTTCAAAGATAAGTGACGTCATAGCGACCTTAAAAAAAGTTGGACTAAAACACTCATGCCAAGGGCGGGCTCGAAAGAGCGCCGCCCTTTTTGTTCCTTGTTGTGGCAAGGCCTAGCGAACACCGCCTATGATTCCATGGATTTAATCTAACAGTTCCTGCTTTGCCCGAGCAGGTTGCTTATAAAATTTTCAAAGGGGGCTGGAGCAGCCCTCAACTAAGGCGTTCACGAAAGTTTTAATTGCCTTGGATCGTTTTCACGTGGGGGGCATTATGGAAAACGTGGCACGTCAGACAGTTTGTAGGGAATGCGTGTTCCTCCAACTTTTCTGCTGCACGGAATTTTTCTTCACTTACATGACAGTCTCGACAAACATCAATTTTGGGTAGTAAAATATCATCAGAGGTTTGAGACGTCTCCGCGCTGTGGCAGGATTGACAGGTGAGTTCCCCAATCTCGTGAGCCGCGTGATTAAACTCTGACATCGTATAAAAAGAGTCGCTTACGCTTATCGGCAAAACCTTGAAATCCAAACTCTTTATATCTTCAGGTCTATCAATAACATGACAATCATAGCAGGATCCGCCTTCTGAAAAAATCATATTGACTTTATTCAGGGTGCGTTGTTCTGATTGTTTGAAGGCGAGTTCGCGTCGGTTAAGATTGCGGCGTTGACTAGCTTGACCGGGTCTGCGCCGTGTTGTTGTGCTCATCTCTGCATCCCGGATATTTGCCAAAGCCTTTGCGTCATAGAAGTCTTTCATTGACGCAATGACTTCTTGTGGTTCTCCGTGACGCAAAGTGCGGGGGTAACCGTTATCATCTTCAAAATCGATGGAGTGGCACATCGCGCAATCTTGAACCATGGTAACGGGTTCAAATAAAGCGCCGCCGGCTTCGGGTCGGTGACAATCCGCGCATCCCACGCCGCCTGAAAACTTATAACGTGTTTCCAGGGTTGTCGCCATTTTGGCAACAGCCCCCGTTTTAGACATATGTATATCATGTGGAAATTTTAAACCGGAAAAACCTTTGGGGTCATCATCCAGCGAAAGACGTTTAATTGTCGGCATTTCAAAGTCCGGTTTTGTAATGATGAACGGTTTGAACTGCGGATGCGATGTTCCGAAATCAAAGACGTTTGAAAGTTTGGTCTGCGGGAGTTTTTGATCTAAATTTTCGTGGCAATCACGACATAAATGCGGGTCGTCAGGCATAATATGTGCTTGAGTGTTATGCTCGACATGACAGGAGGAGCAGCGCTTTACAGGTCTACCGAAAGCCTCACTTATCTGATTGAGCGCTGCATCAAACCCTTCGACTTGAGGGTGGCTCTTTGCCATGTCTTGCGGGTTGGCGTGATCGCCTGTGCTTTCGTGACAGGTTAAACATGTTGTGTCTTTCACAGATGTCCATCCCTCAATGTGGCAAGTTTTACAGTCTTTTTGAAGATTACTATGGAGCAGTGAAACAGGGCCGCTATTCCAAAACGCATCCGTCTGAAAAGGAACGTCTTTCGCAATAACACTCTCGGGATTTTGGTGGCTGAGAATAGGCAGGGCGAGGCATAGTATCGTTATGGCGAGAGAAAAGGTCCAAGCCATAAAACGCTTTGACGGCAAGCTTCTATGAATAGTGAATGTTTTTTCTACGCTGAGCGTCTCCGTAGTTTCGGTAAGGGCTTCTCCTTTTTCAAGTAAAATAACGAGTGAGGAGTTCTCAGGCGGTGGTTGTAGCGTGAAACTATAGGGGCCAATCTTAATAACGTTTCCGGGTGAAAGAGGCCCCGTTTTGCCAGAGCGAATACGCGTATCAACGGAGACGACTTGTCCGTCATTGATATCAAGAAAAACCTTTCCGTCATTGTCCTTCACAAGTTTCGCGTGCAGGAGAGCAACACTCAAATCTTCTAATTGAATATCGCATTCTACGTCGCGCCCGATTGTAATGACGGAACCGGAATAGTCACGTTCTCGAATACTTTCCCGGCCTGTAGGGCTACGTTTGAGAGTGCGAATTGTCGTTGTCATTTCACGCTCTAATTATAATAAAAAACAGAAACGACATGCGCTACCAAAGCAGCGATGAGAGCAAAGGTAAAGGGAATGTGGGCGTAAAGCCAAATCTGTAAAAGAGTCTTATAACGGATATGTTTTCGGATTCTTATCAGAAGTAAGTTCTTTCGTTCCAAGACGGAGACAATATTTAAAATATCGGCTTGAGCATTCACGTCTGCCTTACGCATTTCGTCTCGAAAGAAAGTCAGAGCGCTTTGAGTTCGACATGATTTACTATGTGATGATAATTTACGAAATATTGATCCTCCGAGGCGTGTATTATCAATTGCCTCTCTTACAATCGGGATAAATTCATTTTGAAGAGGCTGTGCCGCGTCGTTTAGCAATCTATTGAGTGTAGTAATTTCATTGAGCATTTCATCTTGGCCCATTTCTGCTCTGTTAGTGCTCATTCTATTTGGAATAATAACGTAAAAACACAATCCAAAAATTCCCGAAACAATTACGAGTATCATTAAGGCGTATGCCAAAGTATGGACGTTCCATCCGAACTGGAAACCAGTATGCAGGGTCGCGATGATAATTAAAGACAAGCCCAAATAGATATGCGCGGAAGTCCAGCCCTTAAGACTCCAATTCCCTTGCGTGATCGCGCGTTTCCGAATGCCTAAAAGAGACAGCCACAAAATAAGTAATGTCGCCACCACTCCAAGTGTATAGCCATACCAAGTGCCGCCATTTCTGACAGGGTCAAAATCAGTAAAATAATAGCCTATAAGACTAAGGGCGCACAAAAGAACGGATAGTTTTAGCCACAGAAAATTTCTATGGGCAACAAAACTAACGTGCTGAACATTGGGTTTCTTTTTCTTACCCATCAACTTTTAGCCTGTGATGGATGTTTGGAATAGGCAAGGTATTCTTCGGGGGAGACACGAATGGCGGCCCCTGTTGGGCAGGCTCTGACGCAGGCAGCGCCCCCGTTAATGCCTTTACACATATCGCATTTAATCGCGACTTTAGGGGCGGAGGTATTCTTTTTGGACAATTTTTTCTTTGTCCAATCTTTACTGGGTTGTCCGGGCCCAGGCCCAAAGCCGAATAATACCCAAGACATTAGACTTGGTTTTTTAGGGGGAACTGTTTCCATCTGAATAACGCCATAAGGACAATTACGTTGGCAGTTTCCGCAGCCAATGCAGCTATCATCAATGAAGACTTCTCCGTCGGGAGCCCGGTGAATAGCGTCTGGCGGACAATCGGACATGCAATGCGGATGCTCACAATGTCGGCAAGAGGTGGGGACGTGTATATGGGCAAATGTTTGTCCCGCCTCACGATTTAATCTTGAGATACCGTCATGACTCTCTGCACAGGCAACCTCGCAATTATCGCAACCAATACAGAGTGTCTCATCAATTAATAAAGCATCCGTTGCTTCGCCTAATCCCTGATCGATAAGAAAGTTAGCGCGCGCGCCATATAAGTCGGCGACTGTGTCAAATGAGTCTTTTTGGGCTTCAATAAAGGCGTTCATTGCTCGGCGGTCTGCAAACTCTTCCATAATTCGGGACTTTAACTGCGGATTAGCATCGAGCAAATCTTCGAAATATTGACCTTTCAGTTGGATAACTTCTGACTTTACAGCGGCTTTCACGGTTGCTGTCCGGGCCCCATCTTCAAAAAGAGCCATTTCTCCGACATAACTTCCTGCCGACACATAAGACAGAAAGACGTTTTTATCGCCGATCTTTTTTTCAACCATCATTGAGCCGGACCGAATGATGTAGATGTCTGTGTCGTTGACGCCTTCTTGAATAAGGGTTTCATTGGCTGTAATTGTTTTTAATTCAGCCTCCGCAATAATTTGAGTGAATTCCGTTTTTGAAAGGCCAGAACCAAAAATTTGAGATAATAAACGTTCTATGGCGATCGCGTTGATCCGTTTTTTGACGGCGGGGACAGTCGATATAAGTTTGCGCGCTGAATTCCGTGGAGTCTCAATTAGAATGCAGTCCGTCGCAGCTTTGATTGTCGCGTTGCGTCGCCGCCCGGATATCAGGCCCGCTTCCCCGAAGATCTCACTTTCTTGGATAGGGATAAATATATTGTTGTTATTCGGGTCGATTAGGACGTTTACAGTCCCTTGCGCGATTGAAAAGAGTGACGATCCGTAATCATTTCTTTTGAAGACCGTTTCGCCTTTTTTGAAGACATGCGTTTTTGAATCCAGCATGAACTCGCGCATTTGCAACGGGGTCAGGTCATTGAATATCGTGATTTTTTGTCTGAAGAATTCCAGAACTTCGCTAACAACTACATCGCCCGGAAGGTTTGAGAATTTTTCTGCGAGTAAAGGTTCATCTGCGGGCTTTAGGTCAACATTCCCGTTAATGTGTTCAACAACATCATACCCTTGGTTCATACAATGTTTAATTAGGGGGTATCCTGCCAATGCGCCGACGATGTAGAGACCAGGGACAGAACTTTCAAATGTTGGGCTGAGGATGGGATAAGCCATGCGATCTTCAGAGGCAAAAGCAACGCCGCAGCTTTCTACAAATCTTCGAGGCGGTGCTGAACCGATGCGGGCGATAATGCGGTCACAGGGTAACCTGACATCTCCGTCACGGGTGTTGACGGTGATAAATTTTTCTTCAACGGCACGTGTTTCTGCTTCGGTCAATACATCTAATCGACCTTCATTCATGGCCTGCAATAAGGCTTTAACATTGGCTTCCTTTGCGCGCGGAAAACCGTCTGCGCGCTGTAACAAGGTCACTCGGTTCGCGAGTTCAGGATTGCTAATTAGACCTAAAGCATTCTCAATGCCGGCATCACCGCCGCCGATGACAATTATATCCTCGTCGAAATAGGCATTTGGATCATCCAAAGTGTACTGGATATGAGGCAGGTCACCACCCGGACAGCGTAAAGTATTGGGGTTTCCCTGTGTGCCGATAGCCAAAATAATATGAGCGGCCATAATAGTTTGGCCTGACTTCGTTGTAATTTCGAAGTTTCCCTTTTCGCCGCTTATCTGGCTAACATCTGCATTGAAGAGTGTGTTGACTTCGGCATGCTCGGATTGTGTATTCCACCGCTCTAGAATGTCTTCACGTTTACCAGCTTCAAACCCTATATCGCTTCGCAAGACAAGTTGGTCAGGCGTGGCCATGATGTGTTTGCCTTTCTGGTACTTATAAATGGTATCAGAGAGGTGGTCTGTTTTTTCCAATAATATATGAGATAAACCCAACGTGGCGGCATGTGCTGCTGCGCTGATACCAGCGGGGCCTGAGCCTAAAATAGCTATATTATATATGTCTGCCATTTTTGCCCCTCAGCCTATTCGGCTATTTAGTTTTGCGCGAAATTTTTAAGGGCATCAACCTCAAATAAAAAATAAAAGTAAAACTGAATTAGAACTAGACTTTGATTATACGTTCCTTATTCATATTAAAGCAGGGGCAATTAAATATGAATGAGAAGAGCTAAATAAATGCTTTTTTGTTTAAGAGGCATTATACTGGTTTTCGTGCTCTTCTGTTTAAGGGGAATGCCTGCTTCTTCTCAAACCGTCTCTCGTCTTGATACTGCTGTAACTGACTCTGTCACGCATTACGGCGTCATGAGTTGCAGCGGCTCGATATGCCATTCCCGTCAAGAAGCCACGGGCGTTATTGTTCGGCAAAACGAAATTTTGACTTGGCAAGACGAAACATCCGTCACCGGCGCGCATTTAAGGGCTTATAAAATACTGTCATCCGATCGTTCGATTGCCATGACCGAGCGCTTGGGTTGGAAGCGCCCGAAAGAAGAACCAGCCTGTTTAGGCTGTCATTCCGATGATGTTTCAGCGCAATTCAGGGGGGACAAATTCCAAGTCGATGATGGCATTGGCTGCGAAGTTTGCCATGGCGGTTCACAAAACTGGTTGAGCCAGCACTATGCTATCGGCGCTGACCACGCTAAAAATGTGAGCCTAGGCCTTAGGCCCTTAGAGGATGCGGCAACCAAGGCAGATATCTGTTTATCTTGCCATTTGGGGAGCTCCCGAGACAACCGTTTTGTCACGCACCGCATGATGGCGGCGGGGCACCCCCGGCTTTCCTTTGAGCTGGATTTATTTACGGAATTACAAGGCCATCATGATGAAGATTTAGACTATGAGAGGCGCAAGGGCGTTCAATCAGGGGCTCATACATGGCTGATAGGGCAAGCTTCCTCACTGATTAGGCAGTTGGAGCTATTCGAAAACCCCGCCTTGAACAAAGACGGAATATTTCCGGAACCCGTGTTTTTTGACTGCTTAGCCTGCCATAGGGAGATTTCCGACGACCCAGAATGGAGACCGCAAGTGCGCCCTAATCCCGGGCGTCCACAAGTGCCGGGTCTCATTAAGTTTAACGATGCGAATATGATAATGATGTTGGCGGTGGCGAAGCAAATTTCGCCTGAGTTGGCCCCCGAATTTGAAACGGAAATAAAGGCCTTTCACGCGAGCTTGAGCGGCGGCGAGCGGACGAGCGGCGATGTAGCGGATAATTTGATTAAGCTCACACAGGCTTTAACGGATCAAAGCGAAGCGTTTAATTTCACGAGAGCGCAAACGATGGGATTACTCAATACGATTGTTAAAGATGCTTTGACCCGGCGCTATACAGATTACGTTGCTGCGGAACAGGCTATCATGGCTGTCGATACGCTTTTAAGTTCCATGCTTGCTGCGAAATACGTCTCGGGTGTAGATGTGTCTTTAATGCGAGCCGAAATAGATAAAGCGTATGAGGCCGTAGAAAATCCGAATGAATATGACCAAGACCAATTAACCCAAGCGCTCCGCGCGTTGCAAACCCGATTGCTGGAATTGAAAGCCATTTAAGGACGATGCAAAAGGCATATCATAAATATCTAGGTCTTTTGTTACTGGCAGGATTTGGCACGAGTTGCGGCGGCGGCGGTGGTACGTCATCCGTGACAGCCCCCGTGGCGGTTCCTCCAACGACTCCCGCTAGCAGCCAAAATCTATACGCAGTACCGTCTCCTGAAAAGCTGACAACCTTGGATGTGGAGACGATAATTTCCCAAGCCGTATCTGAGGCATCGGCCCGAAACATGCCGGCCGTTATCGCCGTGGTGGATCGACCCGGAAATGTCTTGGCTGTGTTCAGAATGAATGGCGCTGACGCCACAATGAAAATTAGAAACGGACCGAATTTCTCAGCAGGTGTTTCTAATGTTGGATTGCAGGGTGTGGACGTGCCCCGCGAGTTGGCCGCAATTTCTAAAGCTTTGACAGGGGCTTATTTATCTTCTTCCGGAAACGCCTTTTCCTCACGAACTGCCGGAATGATTGTGCAGGAACATTTTCCGCCCTCCATGAACGCGGTAGGATTAGAGAGTGGGCCGCTTTTCGGGGTACAGTTCTCACAATTACCGTGTTCGGATTTTTCAGAACGTTCAGATACAACAATCGGGCCTAAACGCGCGCCCTTGGGTTTGTCCGCTGATCCCGGAGGTTTCCCGCTCTATAAAAATGGCGTCGTTGTGGGCGGTATCGGTATATCTGCAGATGGCGATTATGGTTTTGATGTGGAAATTGATGACATCGATACAGATGATGAGGAGTTAATTGCCGTTGCTGGAATGGCCAATTTCGCGGCACCTTTGAATATTCGTGCAGACCGCATTTCAGTTGATGGGACAACATTACGGTTTTTAGACAAGGATGAGAGTGACCTCATACAGCCCCCCGGAACAGCCGTCAGTTTTGCGAATATCTTAGGCACTGAGGGCGTGCTTCAGTCTGTGAATGGATATAATTCAGGGAGTATTCTTGAAGGACAAGCCTATAGTTCCGAAACATCCGGCCTTAGGCCCGCTTTGAATTCAGAATATAGTAATAACGATGTTTTTATTTTAACCGATGGCAACGGCAATAATCGTTTTCCGCCAAAGGCCGGGACTGACAGCGCCGCAGTGTCTTCCCCTCTTACGGAAGAAGAGGTTCGCACAATCATAGAGGAAGCTTTCGATGTGATGAGCCGTGCTCGGGCTCAAATTCGCCGTCCATTAGAAAGTCGTGCTCAAGTTAGTATTTCTGTCGTGGATACATTTGGCACGGTTTTAGGGATTGTAAGGTCCCCTGACGCCCCGATATTCGGAACGGATGTGTCCTTGCAAAAAGCGCGAACAGCCACTTTTTTCTCCAATCCCAATGCGGCAGTCGATTTATCAAATGCCCGAAGAAGCGCCGTAATTGCGGGGTCTTCCGTCTTAAATAATGAAGTGACTAGCCGCGTCAGTACTGTGCGCGCGTTCTTGAATGATACAAACGCTTTGACTGGAACGATTGCCTTTGCGGATCGTTCAGGCGGGAACCTGTCTAGGCCTTATTTTCCTGATGGCGAAGTCGGTACGGATAATGGCCCTCTCTCTCGGCCTATTTCAGAATTCAGTCCCTTCGCCACAGGATTGCAAGAAGATTTGGTGAGAGACAATATTTTGGAGCATGTAACATTTGTGGTTTCGGGTGCCCTGCCAAGTCAGGATACGGCCCGGCGATGTACATTTTTACCCGACACAGTGTCCGGCGAGAACCGTTTGCAAAACGGCATGCAAATCTTCCCCGGTTCAGTACCGATATATAAAGGCAATGAGCTTGTGGGCGGTATTGGTGTTTCGGGTGACGGTATTGACCAAGACGATATGATTTCCTTTTTAGGGGTGCATAATGCCGGATTGAAATTAGGTACATTAAGCAATGCGCCCAAAGATATAAGAGCAGACATAATCACAGTCCCAGTAAAAGATGAGGATATACGGCTTCGTTACGTAAGCTGCCCCTTTGCGCCATTCCTGATCGGTGATGATCAGAATCCCTGCGAAGGGAAATGATGGAATTTAGGGGGAATATCGCTTTAGTGAATGCGGCCTTTATTTCTGGCCTCTATGTGGTTTCCATGCCCTTACAAGCCTCTGCCAGAGTGGATGCCGATGTTTCAATCTGCGCCGTCGATGAAGCCGAGCATTGTCAAACGGCTTTATTTCCAGTTTCGTATTTGGAGCTGTTCAATAATTCGGAGCGTGTCGGCGAAGCTAAAAATCACACAAAATATCAAGTGTCTCAGAGTGATGAAGACGAGGCTTCGACTCCCTCAAACCGACGTATTCCTGGGCGAACTGGGCCAACCTTGCCGCAGCGAGAACGCTTATTCGACCCAGCTGCCGTTCCGCCCCCGCAGCCCGCCAGTTTCCCTACAGACGAAATTCCTCTGCCAGATCGTTGGAGATTGATTGAGAATTTAGGCGTGAATGAGCGGTGGTGGGATCCGTATAATCAGAACACCTTAAAAGGGGACCGCCCTTTAAAAGGTACGAAGGACTGGTTTTTTGTCGCGACTGGTATCTCTGACACTGTTGTCGAACCCAGAACGTTTCCAATTCCCGTGGGGGTCCAAACGACAGAAACACGTTCAAATGATTTATTTGGTGACCCAGACACACTTTTACTCGCTCAAACATTCATCGCCAGCGGGGCTTTGATAAAAGGTAATACGACATTCAAACCTCAAGATTTAGAGTATCGTTTTACAGCGGCCGTGAATATTAATTACGCGAAGGTAAATGAGAAGCGTATCCTCTTTGTGGAGCCCTCAAAAGGAACTGACCGCACGGACGTATTTTTGGGGATTCAAGAAGCGTTTGTCGATTACCATATTCGCAACGTGTCTGATCGGTATGATTTTGATTCTTTAAGGGTTGGAATACAGCCGTTTTCTACTGATTTTAGAGGGTTTCTATTCCAAGACAGTCAGCCGGGTGTTCGGCTATTTGGCAATCGAGATAATAACAGATATCAATATAATATTGCGGCTTTTGCGCGGTTGGAAAAAGATACCAATTCCGGTCTGAACGCTATTTTAAGAACGCCGCGAACGGACCTAATCCTGCTAGCAAATTTATACCGCCAAGATTTTCCAATGCCGGGACTGACCTCGCAAGTGACCGCCGTTTATAATGGGAACCGCGAGGGAGGGCAGACTGAAATTGATACAAACGGATTTCCCGTCAGACCTGCCTTGATCGGGAATTTGCGGGCCCGTGATTATGACGTTGGCTATTTTGGATATAATATTGACGGGCGCTATAAGCGTTTAAACATAACGGGCTCAACTTATTATGCGATTGGCCAAGACCGGGATAATATCTTTACCGGACGTTCTGCCAAGATCAGCGCCGGGTTTGCGGCTGCGGAATTGTCATATGATTATAACTGGGCGCGTTTCAGACTATCCGCACTTTATGCAACGGGGGATGGTGACCCATATGATGATGTTGAGACGGGGTTTGATTCGATTTTTGAGAACCCTCAATTTGCCGGAGCCGATACTTCTTATTGGATAAGGCAAAATATCCCTTTCATCGGGGGGGGACGCGCCGTTGGCGTCAGTGGCCGGAACGGGATTCTCAATTCTTTGCGCTCTTCCAAAGAGCAAGGGCAAAGCAATTTTAATAATCCGGGGACTCGGCTTCTGGGTGTTGGAGCTGATTTGGATTTAACACCAGAGATACGTTTGTCTTTCAATGCTAACGCGTTGCAATTTGACAAAACGGCCATTCTTGAAGCTCTGAGAGTTCAGGGAGATATTAATAAGACTATCGGTTACGATGTGTCAGCCTCTACAATTTGGCGTCCAAAATTTTCACAAAATATTATATTTCGAGGGTCTATTGCCTCTCTCGAACCGGGAAGCGGATTTAACGCATTATTTGAAAATAATGAGGGCAAAAACCGCTATCTTTCTGTCCTCCTGAATGCAACTTTGACGTATTGATGGTCCGTTCTTACCTATATCAAATCCTCGCCTGTTTAACGATTTTAGTCGTCGGTGTTCTTCTGTCGACCTATTCATTCGCGGCGGACGACAAAGAAACGCCGCAAATCATAAACTATAGCTACACAGCGCCAGCGCCGCGCGTGCAAACAGCCAAAGAAGCCGATGCTAAAAGCGCGGGCTGCATAAGCTGTCACACAGATTCAGATCAAAAGACTATGCATAATCTTCCCTCTGTTGTTTTGGGATGCACAGATTGTCACGGCGGAGATGCGAGCGTTGTAAGAAGCACTGGGCTAAATGAAGACGGCGGAGATTATCTGGCTCTTCGCGATGATGCCCACGTAAAACCTCTTTATCCGAAGACGTGGAATTACCCCAGCTCCGCAAACCCTAAGCGAAGTTACACGCTCCTGAACAAAGAAAGTCCCGAGTACATTAGATTTGTAAATCCCTCAGATTACCGCGTCGCGCGCGAAGCTTGCGGGGCGTGTCATCTGGAACAGATCGTTCAGGCTGAGCGCTCACTCATGGCGACGGGAACGATGCTATGGGGCGGGGCGGCGTATAATAATGGGATATTACCGAACAAAGTTTATAATATTGGCGAAGCCTATACGCGTGATGGAAAACCCGCTGTGTTAACGTCGCCAGGCGCGGAGGACGGACTTACAGAAGAGCAAAAGGCTGCGGGCATCTTGCCAAGCGTGGTGCCGCTACCCGCATGGAATGTCATTCCGCCAGCGGATGTTTTTCGCGTTTTTGAGCCCGGTGGGCGCAATATAGGCACGCAATTCCCGGAAATTGGTCTTCCGAATGTTGCGGGACAAATACAACGTATCGAAGAGCCTGGACGCCCTGATATTCGCCAGTCCAATCGCGGGCCCGGAACAGGTTTGCGCGTGGCCATACCGGTCTTGAATATTCACAAAACGCGCCTGAACGATCCGTTTACATGGTTTTTGGGAACAAATGATCAACCGGGTGATTATCGAAGTTCAGGCTGTGCATCTTGCCATGTTGTCTATGCGAATGACCGAGAGCCGCGCCACAGTTCAGTCTATGCAAAATATGGCCGCGACGGAAAAAGCTTTTCTGCGGACCCCACAATCCCCAAAGACGAAAAAGGCCATCCTATCCAGCATGCTTTTACCCGCGCTATTCCCACAAGTCAGTGCATGAATTGCCATATGCATCAGCCGAATATCTTTCTGAATTCGTTTTTGGGCTACACCATGTGGGATTACGAATCCGATGCGCCGAAGATGTGGCCGGAAGAGCAAAAATACCCCACGATGGAAGAGCAACATAAAATTCTGGAGCGTAATCCGGAAGGAGCCGCCGTTAGGGGGTTATGGGGTGATGCTGAGTTCTCGAGAAACGTATATAATTTAAATAAAGACTTAAAGGACACGCAATTTGCCGATTATCATGGGCATGGTTGGAATTTTCGAGCCGTTTTCAAACGGGATCGAAAGGGGAACTTATTAGATAAAGACGGTAATATCGTTGACCCTGATGACCCTGAAAAATTTAGAAAAAAAGATGAACCTGAATTTGTACCGGTAGGGACTAACCCCGGGAAATCTGTTCACATGATGTCTATTCATGCGGAGAAAGGCATGAACTGCGTTGATTGTCACTTTACGCAAGATAATCACGGTGACGGGTATATACACGGAGAGGTGGCGAGCGCGGTTGAGATCACCTGCAAAGATTGTCATGGGACCGCGAAAAAACTGCCAAGTTTATACACATCAGGTCCAGCGGCCCGTCCGGGTGGCACAGACCTGACAGTTCTTCGAAATCCAGACGGAAAACGCCGTTTTGAATGGATTAAAGAAGAGGGCCGAGATGTGCTTATCCAACGCTCAGTGCTTGATCCAAAGCTGTCATGGAAGGTGAGCCTTGTCAAAGACAGCGTCACGCAAAGCCATCCCGATTATAATGAAAAGTCAGCTTGGGCGAAAACTGTTGCCAAAAATAATTCTGATTGGGGGGAGGGCGTTGAAGACGGCAATCTGGCGCATGACGACGAAGAGATGGAATGTTTTACCTGTCACTTATCTTGGACAACAAGTTGCGGTGGATGCCATTTACCGATTGAAGCGAATTGGAAGAAAAAGAGCCATAAATATGAAGGGGGCGTAAGCCGAAACTACGCCACTTATAATCCTCAAGTTGCTCGCGATCAGATGTTCCAACTCGGTAAACATCAAAGCACAAAAGGCAACACGGTTGCGCCTGTTCGTTCCACATCTGCCTTGGTCTTATCGTCTACGAATTTAAACCGCGAACGTATTTACGTGCAGCAACCCCCTATTTCCGCCGTTGGGTATTCTAGTCAGGCCTTCGCGCCTCATTTCCCCCACACAGTACGGAAAGAGGAAACCAAGACTTGCTCCGATTGTCATCTTTCTGTTGAGGGGGATAATAATGCCATAATGGCGCAGCTTATGTTGCTAGGTACCAATTTTGTAAATTTTGTCGGCTTTCATACGTTTGTGGGGCTTGATGATGGTTTAGAGGCTGTGCGCGTGACGGAATGGGAGGAACCCCAAGCTGTATTTGGGTCATATCTTCATAAATATGCTTACCCCGATTATTACAAAGCACATGTTGAAGATAATAATCGCGAACTGATTAATTGGCAGCGCGGAAAAATTTTTGATACCGAGAATAATTTCTCTGGCGAAACAGGCGCGCTGGAAGAAATTGCAAATGTGCACCAAAAAACGAATGGCAAAGTCGGCTGTTTACAGAACCGCGGAGAGTATCTGTTTGTGGCAGAAGGTGAAGGCGGCTTTCGGGCCTATGATATCGCCTCAGTAGCGAATAAAGGTATATCCGAACGTATCATCACCGCGCCATTTTCTCCGCTCGGGCATGATACGCATGTTAAGACCGAGAATGCGACTTGTATGGCTCTCGCAACAAATCAACCGATTAATCCAGCGAAGAATACGCCTGAAATGCAAAAGAAAAATCAGGAACAGCCTTTCCACCCTATTTATAATTATGCGGTGATCACTGATGCCGTCGAAGGCCTTATTCTCGTCAATGTCAATACGCTAGCCGACGGCGAGCCGCGTAACAATTTTCTGAAACGGGCTTTGACGTGGAACGAAGATAATGTTTTGGCGGGAGCGCGTCATATTACCCTCGGTGGCCATTATGCCTATGTTACAACGGATAAAGGCCTCGTCGTTGTCGATTTGGATACACCTTTATCGCCCAAAGTAACGGCTCAAATCCCGCTCAATGATGCACGCCAAACGGATATTCAATTCCGCTATCTCTGGGTTACAGATGCGGACGGATTAAAGCTCATGGATGTAACCAACCTCGCTAAGCCCGTTCTTATTCCAGAGGCGACAGTGGCTATGCGCGAGGCAGAGGGGCTCTATTTGGCCAGAACCTATGCCTATGTAGCAGGAGGTGATGAGGGATTAGTTATTGTTGATATTGAAAAACCTAAAGCGCCGAAAGTTTATCTTCGTGAGACTTTTGAAGGACGAATGGATGATGTTAAGGACGTCATCGTCGGGAGTACAAATGCTTCTTTGTTCGCTTACATCGCGGACGGCGCAAATGGGATGAAAGTCGTTCAACTCACAAGTCCTGAGAGCCAGCCAAATTTTTACGGATTTTCGCCGGCACCAAAGCCTGAGCTTATTGCTTGGCGCAGGACGAAAACAGCGGCCTATGCACTTGCCAAAGGTATTGATAGAGACCGCGCCGTAGATGAAAGCGGACATCAAATGGCCGTCTTCGGGCGATTGGGATCTCGGCCATTTACCAGAGAAGAAATGGAAAAAATGTTTATAGGGCCTGATGGTAAGCCTTATTACGTTTCTGATACTCCGCCTAAATAGGCCCAATGATGAAGAGCCTCAAAGTGGTAAAATTAAGCCCTTTGAAAACCAGGAGATATTTACTGCACTGGGTAACCGCTGCGTTGTAATATCAATGCGGCTAAATCCGGGTCCGCTGCGTAATGTTTTTTCATATCCGTAATCTCTTTTGCAGCAATCTCCGTCTGCCCAAGAACTTGACGGGCGCGTAATAAGCGTACCCATCCATTGGGGTCATCAGGCTTGTCAGATAATCTTTCCGACAAGCCATCTACCATGCCCTGTATCATGGCGGCGCGGTCAGCATCCGTCATTTCTTTTGCAGCTTCTATGTCTTCGGCACTTGGGCCAGGCTGCGTCAATGGCGGGATTTTTGCTTGTTGTGCTGGGGGTTGCATGCCGCGCTGTTGAGCCGCAAAGGCTCTCGCGCTTTCAAGTTCTGCAGCGATATTGGGATTGTTATCAGTTAACTCCAATGTTCTTTCATAGGCCAAAAAAGCCTCTTCGAAGCGATTAACTGTCATAAGGCTGCGGGCATAAAGCCCCCATTGCTGCGGGTTCTCATTGTTGTCAGAGAGCTTCTTTTCCAAGCCCGCAATAAGATCATCCATCGATGCATTATTTTCGTGAGGCACTGACTCTGCGCTGCTTTGCGAAAGAGCTTGAGGGACTGATAATGAGGAAGGCGTTGTGTCCGTAGAGTGTGTGAGTGCAGGGGACCCTAATAAAAGATACAAGCCAAATGTGCTGACAATTAGGGCCACAAAAATACCGACTAACCAGCTATTTTTGGATTCGGATAACGCAGGTGAGGGCTGCGTGGCGCTCGCAAGTAAACGCTTTTCCAAGTGCCTTTTTTGGGAGGTTAAAGTTGTTATGTCTCCGTCTCCCGAGGATATGTCTGCTTCAATCTTAAGCAATTCGTCCCGATAGTCAGAAACCTCATGGCCCGTCATAGGTAAGCCGTTTTCGGCTAGAGGTGTTTTGGACCATAAAGGCACGGAGACATAAGCGAATACGATAAGACTGAATAAGAAGACGATGAACCAAATCATGAGTTATTATCCATTATGCGATCAAGGATTTCTTTTTCTTCATCTGAGAGTGCATCGGGCTGCGTGTCTTGAACGCCCCTTTTACGGCGCGTTGCGTGCAATAACCAAAGGCTCATTCCAAGAACCAATATGGCCGGGAAAAACCATAATGCATAAGTGTTGTTCTGTAGCGGAGGCTTCAATAGGACGTAATCGCCATAGCGAGACCGCATGAACTCAACCACTTCCGCATTGCTTTCGCCTGCTGCAATGCGCTCCCGCACTAATACGCGCATGTCTTTTGCAAGAGAGGCGTCTGACTCTTCAATGGATTGATTTTGGCAGACAACGCAGCGCAAGGACTGTCCGATTTCCTGCGCCCGTTCATCGATTACCGATTGCGAAAGCGGGGAAGGAACCGTCACCGTTTGCGACTGACTTTGTCCGTAAATCATCAGAGCGCATATAACGGCGAATAGAACTCTCATTGCTCTGCCTCTAAACTTGAGATGATAGGGGAAAGAATATCGTTCCAAACTTCATCTGTAATTATTCCAACATGTTTATAACGGATACGTCCAGCCTTATCGATAATAAAACTTTCTGGCGCTCCGGTCACGCCTAGATCAATCGCCAAACGGCTTTCTTCATCGAAAATAATCTGTGCGTAAGGATCGCCGTTCTGCCGTAGCCAGAGTTTTCCAGCTTCACGTTTATCCCGCCAATTTATTCCGATAAGCGTGAATTTATTGGAATCGGAGAGTGACATAAGTTTGGGATGCTCGACAACGCACGCGACGCACCATGACCCAAAAACATTGACTAAAGAGATACGCCCCGAAAACATATCTTCTGTCAAAACATCGTCAGGTTGATGCAATGCTGATAATTTGAATTCGGGAACAGGTCGGTCAATCATTTCCGAGGGTAATAGGCTAGGGTCGCGGGTTAAGCCGAAAGCAAAAAAAGTAAGAAGACCAAGAAATATCAATATAGGCCAGAATGAGCGAATGAGAGACGCCATCATGCATCTGCCTCGGACAGTTCCGGGAGGGATAAAGTTTCCCGTTTTATCCTCACGCGTCTGTCAAGCAGAGAGATAAAGCCTGACAAGGCTATCATCACTGCCCCAATCCAAATCCATGCTACAAAAGGGTGGTAATAGACTCTCATTTCCCAGCCTTTTTCAGGGTCACCGGCTCCAACAGACGCAAAGAGAGTATCTGTGAGACTGAGGTGTAGTCCAGATTCTGTCGTCACCATATCCCTAACCGGGTAATATCGGCGTTCCGAGTAAACTTCTGCCATTGCCTTACCGTTTTTGGAAATAATTGTGTTGCCGCCGAAGAATTGGTAATTTTCTCGGGTTCCGGGCGCCATATCTTTTAAGGTATAGTCATAACTACCTATGGAAATAGTCTCGCCTATGTTTACAACTTCGGCTTTGCTTGCTGACCATACAGACATAGACGTGACGCCTGCTGCGAAAATCGCGATTCCCAAGTGTGATCCTATAAAACCAAAAGTTGCCGCCGGTTGAGCGCGCAATAACGTCCAGCTTTCTGCCAAACTTACGTCCCGCCACCGTATTTTCTTGGCAAGCGTTGCAAATGTTCCAAACGCGAGTAAGGCGGCGAGCCCCAGTGACAAGCCGCCCAAGACTGATTTTCCGAAGAGGCCAAATAGAATTGCTGTTAATACCAAAATAGCAAATCCTTTTCGGATCGTTGGCGTATGTGTACGCAGGCTGTCCGCCCGCCACTTTAATAACGGCCCGAAGGCCATAAAGAATATAAGCAAACACATGATAGGCGCGAAGGTCATATCAAAGAAGGGGGCGCCGACCGAGATTTTTTCCTTTGTAAAGGCTTCGACCATGAGAGGGTAAAATGTACCAAGAAAAACGGTTAATGTTGCGGCGATGAGGAGAAGGTTATTAATAATTAAAGCGCCTTCTTTTGACACAAGGTTTAGGGGGGAGTTTTCTTTCAGTGAATTAGCCCTTAGGGCATATAACAATAAGGCCCCGATAATAGCCGTCGCCAAAAGCCCCAAAATGAAGACGCCTCTTTCTGAGTCGACTGCAAAGGCATGGACACTGACAAGAATGCCGGACCTAACAACAAAGGCGCCAATCAGGCTGAGGGCGAAGGTGGTGATGGCGAGTAGAATTGTCCAATTCGCCATAGAGTGTCGGCTTCCTAAGGCCATGATAGAGTGGAGCAAAGCCGTCCCGGCTAACCAGGGCATAAAGGAGACGTTTTCTACGGGATCCCACATCCACCATCCGCCCCAACCTAATTCGTAATAGGCCCAAAAACTTCCAAGCGTGATGCCAATTGTCAGGAAACTCCAAGCTAATAAGACCCAAGGGCGAAGCCACTTGGCCCATACCGCGTCGACACGTCCTTCGATGAGGGCGGCGATAGAGAAAGCGAAAGCCATAGAGAAACCGACATAACCCAGATATAAAAAGGGGGGATGAATTGCGAGCCCCGGATCTTGGAGTAGCGGGTTTAACCCCTGACCATTTGCGGGAATTGGATTGAGACGCTCAAACGGATTGGACGTAAATAAAATAAACGCCAGAAACCCCGCGCCCAACATTCCTTGTACGGCAATGGCTCTGGCTTTTAGCGCCATGGGCAATGCCTTGCCAAAAACAGGAACCAAGGCCCCATAAACTGACAGGATTAGAACCCAGAGCAGAATTGACCCCTCATGGTTGGCCCAGACACCAGTGATCTTGTAAATTAGGGGCGTGTCCGTGTGAGAATGTAAGGCCGCGAGCTTCACACTGAAATCTGAGTGTACAAATATGGCTGTTAGAGCGGCAAATGAAAATGCGACCAAAAAAAACTGACCTAGGACCGCACGATCACCGAAAACCATCAAACGAACATCGCTTCTTTGTGCCCCGAGCATGGGGACAATGGATTGCATCAAAGCCATGATAAAAGCCAATATAAGCGCAATTTGCCCAAGTTCCGCTATCATCACATTGTCCTAGTCTAAAAGATTGACTTCTTTTTTCACTTTGAGTTTTGCACCATATTCAACCTTTAGTGAATGCGTTAAATTCGCTAATTTTAACATTAGGTCTAATTTGTTAGACAAAAACTTCTTGCGAATTTTGGTGAAATAGATGATGGGTTGGTCATCTTTTTGGTATGACCTTATACATTCATGCGAGGCAAAATATGAAACCTTTTCTGGCAAGTAAATATCAGCCCGGTCTAATGTCTCTTTTTGCTGCTTTCATATTTATAGCTTCTGCGCCAAATGCAGCCGCTAAAGACATCACATTTCAAGATATTTATGCTGCCCCTGACAATGCTGATTTGAATCTGGCTTATGCTAACCAAGAAATCGCAAAGGGTGAATTATTGTCTGCGGCTGGAGCGCTTGAGCGGTTATTATTGTCTCAACCTGATTTGGACTCCGTACGTCTTTTATACGCAAAAGTTCTTTACATGCTAGATGACAAGCAAGGATCAATGCGCGAGTTGGACGTTTTGAAAGCGCGCTCGCTAAGTGCGGAGAATTCCGAAACGTGGAAGTTGTTGAATGATAAGATTGCGAAATCCTCGCGTTAGGCAGAAAAAATACTCTGAGTGAAACAAGTTTAGTAACTTTTAGTTCCTTTTAGATTGGGCAGAAAATTGAAATTTATTGTTAAAACATGTCTGTTGGCGAGTGTGTCATCTCTTTCGTTTTTTTCATCGGTTCATGCGAACGAGACTATTGGCGTTAACTCCGCTGTTAAAGGGATCGTCATGGTTCAAACCGGAGCGGAAGAGAGCAGGAAAGCAGTTGTCAAAGATGAAGTTCGTTTGAATGATGTGATCAACTCTTCCAAATCTGCGAGCCTGCAGATTTTGTTAAGAGATCAAACAACTTTTACTGTGGGTCCAGATTGTGATTTGGTTATTGACGAATTCGTTTATGATCCGAATAAATCCGATAATAAGCTTACGGCGACTGTGTCCAAAGGCATGTTCCGTTTCATGTCAGGCGGAATTTCGAAGTCCAATCCAGACTCCGTTGAAGTCAATACGCCTGTTTCGTCTCTTGGTATCCGAGGCACAATTATTGAGGGCGTGATTGGGGCCGAAGCCATAAATATGGCCGCCGCAATCAACGCTATTCCAGCGGGAGTCGAGATTGATCAGGCCGGCGCCTCTTTATTCGTTTTACGGGGGCCGGGGCCTAATAGACTAGGAACAAACAATGTCGGCCGTGTTGTGGTGACAAATGAGGCCGGAAGCGTCAACGTTACGAAGGTCGGGCAGGCTGTGTTTGTTCCGAATAAATTTTCTGCGCCAATTGTTATTCCTTCTATCAATCCGGCGACTATGCAGTCCTTCAGTTCACAACTGAGAACAGTGCCGGGTGTAGGCCCTGATACGATGGCCTTTAGTGTGAGCTCCAACGTTCAAAGTTTGGGCGCTGTGTCAGCTACATCGGCGGCTGGAACGGGCTTGGGGGTTACGTCAACGGGAACCTTGTTGGCAGCTGGAGCAATCGCAGGTGTCGTAGGTGTAGTTGCCGTCGTCAATGATGATGACGAGGCCGAGGAAGAAGAGCAACCAATAGACCCTGATCGTCCTGTTTCTCCATAAAATTACGTTGATTTAAATCACGATTAATGGGGTTTCTTATTGCGCACTTTCCTAAGCCGGGCATCGTTGAGAACGGCCACGTATATATTTAGCTATTTCCGCATTTCAGGCATCATTTACTTGTCGCGGCATAAATGCCTTCCCATTTTTCTTCCGGCGGGTTTTCACGATAACTATTTATACGGTCGTTCATAACGTCATAATAGCCTTCGAATTCAAACATAGAGGCCTGTCGTTTGAGTTCAGGAATAAGAGATTGGGCCAATTCCCAATCTTGCGCCCTGTATTTTTTCAGGAAGTTGTTATGAACCTTTTTCAAGTCCTCAAATTCAGAGCTGTCGGCATCCTTATCGTCTCCAGCTAACACCCATATACGTTCGGGGGTTTCCCGGCCAACGACTGTTAAAAGGTCAGCTTCAAGAATTGCAAAATCGTCCAGCGCTTGTGCTGTGCTGTCTCCGATGAGGGAGGAAACGCGATATTGCTTCGTTAGCCCTTCTATTCGGGACGCGAGATTGGCGGCGTCCCCAATCATTGAATAGGAGAAACGTTGCTCCGATCCCAAATTCCCTACGCAGCATATGCCGGTGTTCAGACCTATTCCCATTGAAACATTGTGAGGCCAATTAATAGCGTCTTGCTTGGCGTATTTGGCATTCAAGGCTGTCAATTCACTATTCATTTGCAGGACAGCCTTGGCCGCATTTCTCTCGTGCTCTTCATCATCGAGTGGCGCATTCCAAAACGCCACGATTGCATCCCCGATATATTTATCAATCGTCGCTTTCGTATCTTGTAATATATTGGTCATAGGGGTCAGGAAAATATTGAGAAATGTTGTGATCTCTTGCGGCGTCAAGGACTCTGAGATTTTTGAGAAACTGCGAATATCAAGGAATAAGATTGTCATAACTCTTTCCTCTCCGCCTAAGGTTAGAAGACCCGGGTCATCCGAGACCTTCTTCACCATGGTCGGTGAGAGATACATTGAGAAGGCTGACTTAATACGTGAGCGCTCAGACTCCGTCATATAGAAAGACAGGAGCGTCATAAGTCCGTAAGTCGCCAATACTGTAAACAAGACATAGATGGGATTGACGAGCGTAAGGCTGGCGGAAAATGAGTACCAAGAAAACGCTATCACGCATAAAGAAACTGCCAAGCTTAAGAATGCCCCCCATACTGCATTGAGCCATGGCAGCGTAAAAACAAGCATTAAGCCAAATAAGAGGATTGCAAAGCTTTCTAGTTGCGGTGCCCAATAGGGGCGCTTTAAGATTTGCCCGCCAAAGAGTGTCTCCCCCAATATTTGTTCAGCGATTTGGGCATGAGCTAATACTCCGGGTTCGCCCCCCCGCATTGGTGTCGTAACAATATCTTTGAGGCCTTCAGCGCTTGTACCGATGAAAATGAGATTCCCCTGAACTTTTTCCTGCCAAGTCGAAATTGGAATAGACTCATCTAAAATCGTCGCGGCAGATATATATCTCAGGTCATCTAATTCCGCAGAAGGTTCGGTGAAATAGACTTGAAAACCGCCATCTTCTGTAACGGGCCAACTGAAGTTACCCGTTTGTAAATAGGCCATTGACCTGTTTGATGTAGTGCCAATTTGGCCTGAGCCGTCAGAGCTTTTAATTTGAAATGCGCCGGCACCTTGTACGGCCCTGATCGCTTCTGCCGACAAACTAGGATATAACTTCCCTCCATATTTGTAAATCATAGGGGCTTTACGAATTATTCCGTCGCCTTTTGGATTGAAGCTCACAAACCCTTCCCCAGCCGCTGCCCTTCCCAAGGCAGGAATGGCAGCGAAGGCACCGGGGTAAGTATCAATCTTGTTTATATCTTCAACGTTCCCTTGCGCATCGATTGTGACATCCCAGGAATATGTAAAGCCGGTGGATTGGGTTGGTGAACTTTGAGTTTGGGCGGGTACTAAGAAGAAACCTAGAACGACATTGGACCGAGTGAGTGATTGCGCAAATATATCATCATGTTTGTCTAATGAGGCGATGACGCTCAATTGATCTGTTGCCTTGGGGTTATCTTGTAAGACGCTTAGAATGCTCTCTGGTGATGTACGATCCGGTTCAGAAAACACGACATCATAGGCGATAACTGCCGCGCCAGCTTGTGTGAGCCGGTCATTCATTCTCGCGACTATTGTGCGGGGCCAGGGCCATTGGCCAAGCGATTTCAAACTTGCATTATCAATATCAATGATGCGAACGGGGACATCGGGGCGATATATACGGGGTTTCCAATTTTGATAGCGATCAAATAAGAGGTTTCCCATTTGCTCAATCACGGGGGGCTTATAAACATTGGCCACAAAAAACATCAGCACGGATGTCAGTCCCAATAACATCGGAAGCCCTATTTTCCGCAGACGGGCAGACGATTTGAAGCGGTTTAAAAAATTTCCCAAAACAATGCCCCGTTCAACGTGAAAATCTATTGGCTCTCACCTTTCCATTGATAGATTTAATTCTAACTCTTGCAAACTATAAACAGAATACGAGGTCTAAAAATTCTATTGGAGCAAGATGTTTTGATAAATAAACGTCATGGCGTAAAAATTTGCATAGAACCCGCGTTCAATTTAGGCTTGAATAAGAAAGTACAAAGTCTGTAAGCCTTAAACGGTCTTTGTCACTATTTTGGGGTGTCGAGTTAGGTCATTATGCTTATTGCGCAAATCACAGACTTACATATTGGGTTTATGGGCGCGGGAAATCCGTGTGATAATACCGAGCGCCTAGATATGGTTCTGTCTGATTTGAGGCAGCTTAAACGACAACCTGATATAATTTTGATAACAGGAGACCTAGTCGAAGGAGGGGAGCCTTGGGCCTATGAAAAATTAAAGACGGCCTTGGATCCCGTAGAAACGCCTTATTATTTTGGTTTTGGAAATCATGATAAGAGAGACGCTTTTACTAAAGTATTCTCGGATGAAAAATTTAATGACGGGTTTCTACAATACACGATAGATGACTGGCCGATGCGCATTATCATGTTAGACACATTGGGTGTGGGCAGACATGGAGGGGCATTTTGTGAGGCCCGTGCCAAATGGTTGCGTGCAAAACTATCTGAACAACCGAACAAACCTACTTTGATTGCTTTACATCATCCGCCCATAAACACCGGTATAGACTGGATGACAGCCTCAGTAGATAATGATTGGGTGCAGCGCTTAAGGTCGGTGATTGAGAGTTTTGATAATGTTGTTCAGATTATCAGCGGGCATATTCACCGCTCCATTTTTAAAGGGTTTGCAGGAACGACCGTTTCTGTTTCTCGCGCGGTTGCTCCCCAAGTGAAGCTCGAACTGGCGTCGATTGATCCTGAGGTCCCTGATGGGCGGCCTTTGATTGTTAATACGGGGCCAGGCTATTGTCTGTTGGATTGGGACGGTGAATCCCTAACAACACATCACGGGGTTTCTCCTGAGGGTGATCCCATTATCAGCTACGATGAAAAACATGCGCATGTTGTAAAATTAACGATGGATATCCCGAGCTAGCCAAATCCGGAAAAGTGCCGTTCTCACTATAAATAAATGATGCTTGCTGGTTCGTTGGAATTCTCCTTTGGTGAAAGTAACATAGATTATGGGGAAAATTAATATTTTACAGATGATGTGTCTTTTCAGAGCTTGTTCCGAAAAACTAGCTTGGTGGAACATAACTAACAGGTTTGAAGTGACAGAACATATTGGCGAATGAGCGTCCCTCAAACATGATAGGTCTGCCGTGGAGGAGGCGCCCCCCTTCATAGAAAATGACTTCGCCTGGTTTTATCATAACGTGATGCGTTCGGTAGTAATTATCCTCGATCACCAAGGGCCAATCTACATCGGTGTCTTGGTCCACATTAATAATGGCGCTAATGATATGGGTATCGAGGCGGTCTCTGTGCATCTTCAAGATGGCGCCGTTATGATATTCTCGGACGCCATATACGAATGTTGGTTCTAATGATTGCCCGCACCACTTTTCCATCAAAGGCTTCAATGTGTCATGCACCTCTTGTCTAAGCTCGCGCGTTAAATCGACAACACTGCTGCTGGTTCGTCGTTTCTTTGTGGCCCCTTCACCCTCATATATGAAGCCGCCTTGGACATGTTCTTCTGTCAAAGTATTCCTATTTTCATGGTAGAATGAATTCACTCTTTCAAAGAGTTGGCGCGGCATATTAGTTTTGGCTACGCCTGATTTCGTATAATTTGGAATGAACTCATTCGGCTTTTTCGTGAACATCTCAACGTTTTCGGCGTCAGGGCCAGTGGAGCGAAACCATTTCGTAATGACGGCTTTATGTCCTTTTTCTACGGGATTCGCCTGATGGAGGCTGTTGGCGTTAGTGGTGCCATCAGGATTTAAATTATTCCAGATAACAACCCTACCTGCCTGAGGCTTGAACTTAGCGCCGATACGGTTGAAGCAAGTTTCCCCGCCTTGCTCTACATCATTCAGGTAAACCATGACCGTGTAAGTACGCTGTCCATAGGTATGGCAATGTGTTTCAAATTCATGCGGATCAAAGAAGTCTGTATGGGCTTTGAATTCTTGCCCAACCTCGTAATATTGTCCTTGGATGACTTCGGAGTAAGCGCTGTTCAGACCCATGAGTTTGCTGATACGATCATCAATGTTTTGAATGAACGGGTCGTCTAATCGGCCCAAGTCACAAGTCTGACTCGTCCGCACATTTTGGTCCACCTGAAAGTCGGACACTTCCGAAGGGCGCATTTTGGATTTTATCAAGGATATAAGTTTTTCACATTCAGCCTGATTGAGAAAATTTTCTATAACACGCAAATCTATTTTCTGAGTGTTCGCATACTTGGCATTAGGGAGGTGTATCTCTGATCTATCGACTGGCAGTCCGTTATTACCGATAAAAGTTGTAGGCCGATTACGTTTTTGCGGGTTTTTCGAATTCTGCCGAACTCTCAGCGCTTTTTCTTCAGCGGCGACTTCGAAAGGGTTTTTGAGGTCTGAGATAGGGCGGCTTGGCTTGTAGTTCATTTGCTTGGCAATTGCCTCGAAGCTGTATCCTTCATCAAGCAAGATTTTGAATATGCCGTCAGGGTCTTGCCCGTCATTCATATTTATTTTGATCCAATCTTTCCAATCGGGCGAGAATTCTGTTTTCATTTCCAAGCCCCCATCGAAATTCGTCTTATCATCAGTGTGTCGACTATCTTCGCGTATTATGGATGAAATTACTGGCTATGTTCAGTTCAAGCCTGTTTGAATATTAAGCGGCAGATTCTTGAAAATGCAAGAGGCATCTAAGAATTCATGAGGCTGCGGTATAGGCGTAACCTCAATTTATGTCCCAATAATGCCATGGCTTGCTCTGAAAGCCATTGGAAATCGGTTGGCCACTAAGGTAATAGTGACAGTTTTTGGCAATTGGTAGTACCAATTAGCTGTCTAATTGGTAGTGTAGAATCTTTTGAACTGGTAAGCATAAGCGATTGACAACCTCTATTTTTCTGGGTTTACATTGAACCATAAGCGAAAAAATACAATCCGGGAATCGGGGAACACGTCATACTATTAGCCGCACGCTTTCTTGGTGCTGTTTATGACACGACTCACCTTTGAGGTAGAAGTCACAGCAGTTTACCACAACTGCCTAGTTTCAGGTGAGTCATTGGTTTCGCAAAACTAGTTAGTTTTATTGTTTTGGAGAGAAATCATGCCTGCTAAGTCCACTTTCATCGCCGCCACGCTTAATTCAACCGCGAGGAGTTCAAAAAAAGCTATGCTCGCAACATCAGCAGCGACTTTCGCTTTGATGTTAGCCGCTGTTCCGACGACAGCTCAGGCTCAAGACGTAAATGTGACGGCTTGTGGTGAATTACCAGTAGAAAATATCGGGGGCGGGACTCTTACCGTCAACACAAATGCAGATTGTACATTCGATGGTGACATCATAGATCTTGAGAATGACACAAATGATGACACGACAATTAATATCCTGAGCGGGACAACACTCATCAGTTCAGACGGCGATGATGAAGACGTTGTAATCTTTATTGATAATTCGGAAGACCGCGTGATGATTGATATCGCGGATGGCGCGATTTTACGCGGGTTAGACGGTGTCATTTTCTTCGAAGGCGATGAAGCGACTCTCGTTAATAATGGTGTTATTGAAGGAACAGGCGAAGCGACTGAAGCCGTCGTTTATTTTGACCGTGATGCTGATGGCGCTCTAAACACACTCACGAATAACGGCACGATTACCAGTGTTGGTGGCGCGACGATTGGTGTCGATACTTTATTGGGTACTGATCCCTCTTCCGGCACGGTTGGTGACGAAGAGGGAATCGCCCGGATTACAATCACCAATACTGGAACAATCTCTAATACAGGCGAAGATAGTGATGCTGACGCGATTCATTTCAATGGCGACCCAGGAACAACAGGCGGCGAAGCGCGTGGGTGTCTTGAGGATGATGGGGCAAGAGTTTTGTGTCAGGTCGAGCTAAACCTGACAAATAGTGGCACAATTTCGGCGGCGCGAAATAATAGCTCAAATGCGGCGATTCGCGTTGAATCAGATGCTGTCATGAGCGGTACGATTACAAACCAAGCCGACGGAACAATCATCGGAGCTCATACGGGTATTAACATTAATGGCGCCCACTCTGCTCACAACCTTACCATTAACAATGCGGGCCGCATCGAGGGTACATCTGGTGATGGTCTCTTAATTACTGGTGATGGCGTAACTCTAAACAACCAGGCCGGTGGAGTGATTATCGGTGGTGACGCCGGGGTTCAAGTTTCCGGAACAAGCATTTCCGTCGACATTGGTCCATCAAATGTCGACCTTGATGTCGCTGCAATAAACAATACTTTTGTTAATGCAGGCACAATCAGCGGAACACGTGCGTCTTTCGATGCGACGAATGCAGGCGAAGCAATTACATTTGAGCAACGAGGCGGTGCTTTAACAGGGGACTTCTTGGGGACATCAGGTTTTGATGACTCTCTGAGCTTCACAATGGCAGACTTTACGCTCACCCATGACATTCTTCAACGCGTGAATGTATCTGTCGCTTCGGGCGTAACTTTAAGTTTTTCAGGTCAACGTGAAATTCAAGGTAGCCTAACCAGTGATGGTGATTTGCTCTTCAATTTGGGTGACTCTGCATTGACAGTTTCTGGGAACGTGGTGTTGAACACTGACAGTACGGTCACGGTAACAGACACAAGCAATATGGTGACCGCGCTTAATCAACAATTCACATTGATCGATGTTGGCGGCACTCTCACAAATAATGCAACGCTCGTTTCCCAAATTAACGATGACAGTTTCATGCTTGATTTCGAGACTGTTGAAAATTCCTCTGGTGATTTGGTTGTTGTGTCGACAGCGGCCTCAACACCTACGCCGACCCCAACACCCACTCCGACACCAACACCCACTCCGACCCCAACACCTACTCCAACACCAACACCAACACCAACAGGTGAAGTGGAGCCGGATCCGGAGCCCGAAGGACCTCAAATCGAATTGAGTTTTTCTGATCCAAACTTAAGTGGTTTTGGCCAAAGTATTGTCTCCGCATTCAACAGCGGTGATTTGAACGACACGTCGGCTTTCGCCGCCTTGGCCGGTTTCGGCACTCAAGAAGAAGTTGAAGCCGAAGTTGAGAGACTCATTCTTGATCTGTCTGATGGCTCCCAAGAACAGGTGTTCAGAGTTTTGACGAGTGTCGGCAGTGTTATCGAGCAGCGTATGTCCAGCCTGAATAAGTCAGCGTCCTTACGCTCTCCGGTTCAATATGCATCGACCTCGCTATTTTCTGCGGGGGCTTCGGCTGACTACGCAGGCCCAGAATCCGGCGCTTGGATACAAGGCGGACTGCAAAATGCCTATCAAGATGCTGACAATACGGGCGGGTCACAATTCTCTGGCTATGACGCTAAAAACTTGAGTTTGGCTTTGGGTTATGACTACGCTCTTGGCGGAAATAGCCTTGTCGGCCTCTTAGGAAGCTACTCTACTATCGACATTGAGACCGACCGCTCAGCGGAAGACGACATGGACATTAAAGTTCTTCAGCTTACGGCTTATGGTTCGCACCGCATTGGTGGTCTGGAGTTGATGGGGCAGCTTGGTTACGTCATCGGTGACGTAGAGACTGAACGCCAAGCCTTCCAAACGATCTCATCCTCTTATGATATCGACGGTATTAATGCTCAAGCTTTGGCAAGCTACCGGTATAATTTTGCCGATACTTATTACTTTGAGCCTCTCGTCGGTATCCAATACGGGTCTGTATCGTCAGACGCTTATTCGGAAAACGGAGGTCTGAACCTTACAGTCGGTGACCGTAAGAGTGACTATTTTGAGGGGCGTATCGGGGCGAGATTAGGAACACAGGTTGAAAACTATGATTCCTACACTGACTTTTTCGTTTCTGGGGCCTTTGTAAATGACTTCTCTGGCGGACAAGACAATGTGAATATTGGCTTTGCTAACCAATCACTCTCACTCTCTACTCTAGAGAACGAGGATACACGTATCGACGCGCAAGCAGGTTTTAACTGGTTTGCGACAAATTCGGTCGCTGTTGGGGTGACCGCTGATGGTAAGTTCTCAGACACTTATACCTCACTTGGTGGAAGTGCCCGCTTGAAATTTAAGTTCTAAGACATTTCATTGTTCTTAGATTAAAATTAAATGGGGCGGCTATTTCTATGGCCGCCTCTTTATTTCAGGGCCCTTGTAAAAAGGTATGTGGATCGAAATATGAGCTTTCTTGAATCGTCTTCTCCAAATGTTCGGGCCTCATTGGGGGCTCTAAAAACGGCGAAAATTGGATGCTTATCACTATTTGCTTTGGCTGCCGTCGGTTGCGGCGGTGGAAGCGGAGGCGGGTCAGTTCAACAAAGTCCGCCGCCACCCCCGCCGTCTAACGCAGCGCCTGTTGTGAGTTCATTATCGAGTGCGTCTTTACCGGAAAACTCTACAGGGGCATTTTATACCCTAGCGGTGTCAGATCCGAACAATGATGTAATCTCTACGATTGAAGTCGTTTCGACCGGCGATGGCACCTTTTTCACGATAGATTCGCAAAATTTGCAACTCTCTCCGTCTGCCGCTTTCGATTTTGAGCAAGCCAATGATGCGGATTCCGATAATGTTTATGATATAAATATTCGCGTCACTGACAGTCGCGGTGCTTCTACAACCTTCGCTCTGGCGGTTGAGGTTACAGATGTTTCAGATAATTTCTCATACGGTCTCCAAGCGGGCATGCCGCCCTCCGGTAATTTTGATCTTTTAGATTGGAAGCTCGATTTACCAATAAATGCATCCGGCGAGTTAGTGGGACAAAGCGCCAAAATCGATGAAGGCGATATGGCTATGGGTTATACAAATGCCGACTATTTTTTCACGGCGGCAGACGGCGGAATGGTTTTACGGTCTCCGAGCCAAGGCGCGACAACCTCCGCCAATACACGTTATGCCCGAACAGAACTGCGAGAAATGTTGCGCCGAGGCGATAGATCCATCAGCACAAGAGGGCCAGACGGCAAACCCAATAAAAATAACTGGGCCTTTTCATCTGCGCCTGCGGCGGCTTTGAGCGATGCCGGAGGGGTTGACGGAGATTTGAAAGTCACACTGGCGGTCAATGAAGTGACAACCACGGGAGAGGATTTTCAAATTGGACGTGTAGTGATTGGTCAAATTCACGCGAAAGATGACGAACCGCTGCGTTTGTATTATCGTAAGTTACCCGACAACAGGCGTGGTGCCATCTATGCCGCGCATGAAATTAATGGCGGTGATGATGTCTATTATGAGATTATTGGATCGCGTTCCAACTCGGCCTCAAATCCGCAAGACGGTATTCTACTGGGCGAGACCTTTACTTATGATGTAAATGTCGTTGGAAATTCAATGGATGTTACTATTACAAAAGCAAATGGCGATGTTTTTACGGATAATATCGATATGACGAATAGTGGATATGATATTGAAACTGACTTCATGTATTTCAAAGTCGGTGTCTATCACCTCAATGATACGGCGGATGTCGGTGAATTTGCTCAAATCACTGTCTATGAGCTAGAAAATAAACACCAAGGATATCCTTTTTAAGTCTGACCATGCGCTGAGATTGGTTTTAAAAAATGTTTAGCACCGTGATGGATGCTCAAACTAGCTAAGCCTTAACTCAGAAGATCGACTTCTTCTAATTGGCAGGATAGCACCTTGATGATAAGTTCGGAGAATATGTCGCCGCGCTGGAGAAACTGTTCTCAAACTTATTCAAGGCGAGGGTGATCGAAAAATAACCAGGTCGAAAGATTACCTATCCAAATTTAAAGCCGGTAACGCACAGCTTAGAAGTGCGTATCATCAAAGAGCGCACAAATACTGCTTTTAAATCGCAATCAATTTTATAACCTTCTCAATCATCGTTGTTTTTTAATCTCGAGATCATCACTTACAGAAACCTGGCAGGGTCGCTCAGTGAGAGTGGAAGTTGTTTGTATTCCCGCCGAGTACGTAGGCCGTAGGCGATTTTACATAATGCGCTGGAAACGGAGCTTTTTCAGCCGTAAATACGAAAAATCTTTTAAAACGGCCACAGGAAACAAATAATTTACTAAATTCAGCGATACACCAATTTAGTGTTAAATTTTTTCACGATGTGATTACTTGCATTTAGTCTGTTAAAAGGTTCTTTCTGTCATGAGCGCTCTCTCTAAACTCTCTCTTTCTATTAAAATCACTGGGCTTATTATTGTACTGGGCGTCTTGGCGGCGGCAATCACCGCAGGGATAAGCTATCAAAGCGCGAAACAAAGCCTTGAGGCGGAGGCGCAAAACAAGCTCATCGCAATTTCTCACACAAAATCTAAAGCCCTTGAAAAATTCATAATGGATATCGAGCGAGATCTAAAGACACAGACGACTAACCCAACGGTTAAGGAGGCGCTCGTCGAATTTACCCAAGCTTGGAATGCCTTAGACGGAAATAAGGAAACTTATTTGCAATCTCAGTACATTACAAAAAACCCGCACCCCTTGGGACAGAAAGATAATTTAGATTATGCAGCTGATGGATCAGTTTATAGTGACGTCCATGCAAAATTCCATCCTTACTTCCGGACTGTGCTGCGTGATCGCGGATATTATGATATTTTCCTGTTCGATACGGAAGGCGACTTAATTTATACAGTCTTCAAAGAACTGGATTATGCGACCAACTTGAATAACGGCATTTACGCGCAAACTGATTTAGGGAATGCATATCGTGCGGCTGTGAATGGTTCTACAGACAGTGTAAATTTCTATGACTTTAAGCCCTATAGTCCAAGCGCAGGTGCGCCCGCCAGTTTTATGTCACTCCCCGTCGATGACGCCGCGGGTAACCGTCTTGGCGTACTCGTCTACCAAATGCCAATTGATCGTTTGAATGAGATTGTGAATTCGAGAGAGGGCTTAGGGGAAACAGGTGAATCTTATGTCGTTGGTGCGGACTTCTTGATGCGTACCGGCTCGATTTTTTCAGAAGAGAGCACGATTCTAAAGGTAAAAGCGGAGACGGATGCTACAAAAGCCGCCATTGCCGGTCAAAGCGGTGTGGTGAAAGATCGTGATTACCAAGGGATTGAAAGAATTGCTGCTTATGAACCTATTGACGTGCACGGAACAACTTGGGGTGTCGTCACACATCAAGAACAGGCCGAAATTTTTGCGGCGGCGGATAAATTGAAACGCAATATTTTAATTCAATTACTTATCTCAAGCCTGATACTCGCTGCTGTTGGAACGTTGATAGGGCGGTCAATCTCCAAGCCAATCATGGCCTTAAGGCAGTCTATGATGAACGTTGCTTCGGGCAACCGTACAATAGAGATTCCTTACACCAAGCGAGGAGACGAAATTGGCCAAATCGCCGGTTCACTCCTCCAGTTTCGTGATGATTTGACTGAAGCAGAACAGGTCAGAAACCAGCAGCAAGCGGAAATCGAAAAAAATGCGAAGGCACAATCTCACGTCGTTGAACGCCTTGCGGGTGGCCTGAACGCACTTTCAAATGGCGACCTGGCTGAAACTTTAGACGATGAATTTGAACTGGATTATGAGCAGTTAAGAAGCGACTTTAATTCTGCGAATTCGAAACTCAAAGATACCATGGGTGAAATTCTAAGAGCGTCGAATAACATCCAAAATGGCGCAGTTGAAATGAGTGTTGCGTCTGATGATCTTTCGAAGCGAACTGAAAATCAAGCGGCGGCTCTAGAAGAAACCGCGGCCGCACTGGACGAAGTGACGGCGACAGTACAGCAGACGGCCAAAGCCGCCGCTGATGCGAATGAAGCAGTAAGCTCTGCTAGAGGCGATGCAGAGTCGGGCGGTATTGTCGTCAAGGAAACTGTGTTAGCTATGGGCTCTATCAAAGATTCATCTGAGAAAATCTCCCAGATCATTAGCGTCATTGATGAGATTGCTTTCCAAACAAATTTGCTGGCGCTGAATGCAGGTGTCGAGGCCGCGCGAGCAGGCGAAGCGGGACGCGGGTTTGCTGTTGTGGCTTCTGAAGTACGAGCTTTAGCTCAGCGCTCCTCTGATG
>CAZMEN010000007.1:59926-70090 GCA_964565335.1 uncultured Algimonas sp.
TTGATTTCAGATAGCCGTCACCATGTTGAAAAAGGTGTGTCACTTGTCGATCAAACAGGGGAAGCCCTTGATAAAATTGTTTCACAAGTTGCGAGTCTTGACTCTCTCGTTTCAGGCATCGCCGCATCCGCTAATGAGCAAGCGACTGGCTTGGCCGAAGTGAACAGCGCTATCAATGAAATGGACCGCGTGACTCAAAGAAATGCCGCAATGGTAGAAGAATCTACAGCGGCGTGTCATTCATTGAAAAATGAGTCTAACGGACTCATCAATCTCGTTAATTTCTTTAAGATTGGCTCTTCAACGACAAGCCATTCAGCTCCTGTGTCTAGTGGAGCGTCTCAGAGTGCATCCGATAACGTCGAGCCTCTTGGTGTTAAGGAGCAGCAAAGTAGAGCCTCCGCTTACTTTAAAGCGAGTAAGGGCGGCGCTGCAGAAGCGATCGACTTCTCTGAAGAAAATGACTGGCAGGACTTTTAGGCTAGTTTAGCCTTTAAGTCGGTATAAGATATGGCTCGAACAACCGTTCTCATCGTTGATGACTCTTTAACAATGAGGACGATCATCAAATCTGTTCTTCGTACTGAGAGGGATGTTGAGGTCATTGGAGAAGCGGCGGACGCTTACGAAGCAAGAGAAAAAATTAAAGCTCTGAATCCGGATGTTGTCCTCTTGGATATTAATATGCCCAAAATGTCTGGGCTGCAATTTCTAGAAAAAATAATGCAATTGCGCCCTATGCCAGTTGTCATGCTGGCTGGATCAACCTCCAAAGGCGCTGACGACACGATTACGGCTTTGAGCATCGGAGCCTTTGATTGTATAGAAAAACCAACATCAGGTGATTACGCGGCGGGTCTAGCCCATCTTGGGGAAACGATAAGGTCTGCGGCACGATATCAACCTAAACAGGCTGATGAGAGCGGCTCTACTGAAACCGAAGAAAAAGAAGCCGCGTTTATTTCCGATGGTTCATATGTCGGTATCGGTTCCTCTACTGGCGGGGTCGAAGCCCTCGCGAGTGTTCTGTCAAAGTTTCCCGTTAATTGCCCGCCAACGGTCATAACGCAACACATGCCGCAGTCTTTCTTAACAACTTTTGCGCAGCGCCTGGACAGGTTTGTACCTCCACAAGTCCAAGTCGCTACAGAGGGCTGTATTCTTAAGGCAGGTCAGGTTTATTTAGCTCCGGGCGGGGATACACATTTAGAAATTCGGGGGCGGCGAACATTTCGATGCCATCTAAACCCGGCAGGCTTAGTTTCAGGTCATCGCCCATCGGTTGACGTCATGTTTGGGTCAATGGCTCAAAGCGTCAAAGAAAAAGCTATCGGCGTAATTTTGACCGGCATGGGACGTGACGGAGCAAAAGGGCTTCTATCCATGCGAAATGCCGGAGCGCGTACAATAGGACAGGACGAGAAAAGTAGCATTGTCTATGGTATGTCCAAAGTCGCCAAAGAGATTGGGGCAGTTCAAAAAGAGGTGCCGCTTTCCTATGTGGGGCAATCAATTATATCTCTTTGCAACACTGTTTCGGGGCAAAAGACTTAATTATGTCCGCATCTCCTAAAATCGAACGGCGTATCAATATTACGCAGGGTGAGTACGGCGTATCAACGCATCCAGGCGAAGTTTTTACCACGATCTTGGGGTCATGTGTTGCGGTGTGCCTTTATGATCCAAGGGCCAAAGTAGGCGGTATGAACCACTTCCTGCTTCCGGGAGACCAAGGCGGGTCTACCACAGATGTGTCTAGCTTTGGATTAAACTCGATGGAGTTACTTATTAACGGCCTGTTGAAGAAAGGGGCCAACAGAAATCGCTTTGAAGCCAAGGTGTTTGGCGGAGGTAAAATGATTGAGAGGCTTTCAGACATCGGCAGTAAGAACGCAGAGTTTGCTATGGAGTTCTTAAGCTTTGAAGGTATTCCCTGCGTTTCAAAAAGCCTGGGAGGCGTTAAAGCCCGGCGTCTAAGATTCTGGCCTGTTTCAGGCCATGTGCAAATGATGCTCTTGGGGGAAGTCGAGAAATATGCTCCGGCTTTCCAGAAGAGGGAAATTCCGAAACCAAGTGCAGACGTCGAACTGTTCTAGAAGTAATCGACTTGGCCAAGTTTATCGGCACTTTTTGGTGAGCCATTATTGCCCTCATATCGAGTTTTTAGGTCCCTCAAGGGCATATCGTCAAATACGTTTAGTTTCTTATATGACCAGTCAATAGGCGTGTTAGAGGCTGCCTCTTCAAGGACAGAGGATAATACTGACAGGCTCTGATATATGTAGTCTAAACTTTGGAGTGAGTTTAGGCTTTCTGAATCTATGTCAGTCTGCTCTCCTACTAAGCTATCCAGAACTAACTGCAGGTTTCCAGTCAATTTTTTTAATTCGAAGAGCTCATCCGCAGAAACACGTATAACCTTTTCTGCTGATAAATTGCTCGTCATAGCTATTCTCGGTCCCACTCTTATAACGGGCCGGTGACTGTCTCTATGCACTGCTTCATTTGCAGAGTTGTAAAAGGTTTTTTGATATAGTTATTTAACCCTAGAGTTGTTCCAGCCTGCAAGATCCTTTGGTCGGGACTGCCAGTTACTATAATAACACCAGTCTTAGAAACAGGAGCGTGTTCTCTTATTGCGCGAAGTAAATCTATTCCTGTTCCGTTTGGCATATTGTAATCAGATATCACTAAGTGCACAGGGTTATTGACTAAGCTCTGAAAGGCCGCTTGGCCGGAGGCCTCCCAAGTATAGTTTAAGATACCCATTTCGTCCAAGGACCGCGTTAGCAATCGTCGACTCGTCGCCATGTCATCGACGACCATTATTTTCAATTGTGTTCTTAAAGACATTTATTATCCAAATTTTTTATATGAAAAATCTTAGGTTTAATTCTCGAGCTTATAAACTGTCATTCCAGCTCTCGCGAAAAACTTCTCGCTTGGTCCGGAGACCCGCTCTGAATGTCCAATGTAAAGATAGCTGCTAGGGTTTAATTGGTTTTTGAACTTTGTCCAAATTTCGCCTTGGGTCTCTTCGTCGAAATAGATGACTGTGTTGCGGCAAAAGATAATATCGAACTTGCCTTTCATTGGCCAGTTGGGAGCATTCAAATTTAGTAGGCGGAAGGAAACCAATGATTTTAGTTCGTCAGAGACGACAAATTTTTCAGGGTCATCCATTTGCTTAAAATAACGATCGCGAAATTTAGACGGCAATTTCCGAACAGAGCTCTTATCATAAATGCCCGTGTGACCAGTTCTTATCACATTACTATCAATATCGGAGGCTAATATTTTAAAGTTATACCGCTCGATGTCAGGGCAAATAGAATGAACAATTGATGCAATTGAGTAAGCTTCCTCTCCGGTAGAACACCCCGCTGACCATACTCTAACGCGTTTGCCAGACTTTACGCGCTCGATTAACGGCCGGAGTGAGACATCCAGTAAGTGTTTGAAATGATGGGGTTCGCGGAAAAAATGCGTTAAGTTAGTCGTCAAAGCATTCATCATAATCTTGCGTTCAGCTTGACCTGATGACCCTTCGACAAAATTACAATATTCTTTAAAGGATTGAATTTGTAGCGCTCTCAGTCTTTTTTGCAGACGCGCGTGTACCAAGTTTACTTTATGCTCATGCATTGTAATCCCAGCATCGTCCTTCATCATGCGAGCGATACGTTTGAACTCAGATAAACCCAGGGCTACATTGCCTTGCGCCTTAAAGTTCGACGGCGATGATTGCGGCGTCATGTCTATTTTTGGAAGGGCCATTTAAGCAGCTTCATCCCGGCTCTGTGAGGGCAGCATGTTCTCTAAATCAATAACGCTTATCATACGCTCCTCTATGGCGACGAGGCCGTTTACAAAGCGTTCTGAGCGTACGGAGGAGACTTGGGGCGGGCTTTGTATTTTATTTGGGTCTATCGACATAATATCAAGAACTGCGTCTGCTGCGAGCCCTACGGTTTGATCGCCAATATTGGTAATCATGATAATACTGCGCTCAGTGCGTTCTGTAACGGCAAGCCCTAATCTTTCCGCTAGTTCAACAATGGGCACAACGGCGCCGCGAAGGTTAATGACGCCTTTCACGAAAGGGGGGGAGTCTGGCAAGGCTGTTGTCTCAGTCCAGCCGCGGATTTCTCTGAGTGACATGATGTCTATGCAATATTCCTGATTACTTATCAGGAAGATGACGAATTCGTTTTCCTTTTTTTCGGAGTTATTATTGATATCAAACATAAGATGGCTCCAGCGCTTTGGTCTCAGTCGGCGTCATCAGGTCAAAGTCTTGATCGCTTACCAATGCATCAACATCGGCGATTAGAGCGATTCTACCGTCCCCTAATATTGTGGCCGCGGCTATATTGGGTACGCTACCATAATTGTCTTCCAAGCTCTTGATGACAACTTGGCGCTGATCTTGAATGCCGTCTACGAGAATGGCATATTTCTGAGCATCTTCCGTTTCGATACAGATCACAACTTGTTCTTTTTCGATTGGCTTTAAGCGACTAAATTTGAGTTTCTCGCCTAGGTCAATCAATGGAAGGAATGCGCCTCTAACATTAATCACTCTTTCTTGCGGCGTTACATTGTGAACCTCTTCAGGTTTAAGCAAAAGAGTCTCAACGATTGAGGTCAGTGGAATAAGGATGATTTGATCTGTTACCTCCACCAGCATGCCATCAAGCACGGCTAAGGTGAGGGGCAAGTTGATAGTGAAAGTCGAACCCTTGCCTGGTTCGGAAGAGATAAGGATACGTCCGCCGAAAGACTGAATGGACCGCTTCACCACATCCATGCCAACGCCGCGGCCAGATAGGGTGGAGACTTGATCGACGGTGGAAAACCCCGGCATAAATAGCAAATTATCTATCTCTGAATTAGACAATTCAGCTTCTGGCGGGATTAGTCCCTTACTGATAGCAATCTTTTTCACTTTTGCACGGTTAATGCCGGCACCGTCATCGCGTACTTGGATGACAATTTTACCGGATCGGTGGGCTGCGGATAAAGTGACCGTGCCTTCGGCATTTTTGCCCGCCTTTTCACGGGCTTCTGGTTTTTCGAGTCCATGATCAACCGCATTTCTAATCATATGGGTCAACGGGTCGGCCAATTTTTCAATAATGGTCTTATCAACTTCCGTAAATTCACCCTCAACGTTCAGTCGAACCTTTTTTTCGGTGGACTGTGCGGCTTCTCTGACAATTCGGGACATGCGTTGAAAAAGGGGCTGAACGGGTTGCGCCCTAATCGACATAACGCTGTCCTGAATATCCCGTGTCAGTTGCTTAAACTCGTCCAGAGTAGACAGCACAGTTGGATCTCGGGATAAACCCGCCACGGTGACACATTGGGTAAGCATCGCTTGATTAATTACTAATTCGCCAACCTGATTGATGAGTTTATCAACTCTTTCCAGATTAATACGAATTGTTGGGGAAGAAGCCTTTGCTTGCGGTGCTTTTTTAGAGCTTTTGTCAGCAGTCGCCTCAGATCGAGCGGGAGTGTTCTGGGGGCTTGTTGAGGGCCCGGAGTTTTCGCTCTTATTTACGCTGTTTGGGTCAATATCCGCTTCAGGAGTATTGATAGTGTCTGGCCTATCTGCCGTCGCAATTATATCGGCAAGATTAGGCAATGAGTTGTCGGGAGAACCCTCTGATATTGCCGGATTTTCGAACTGAGACAGGGGATTAAGCTCCGTCATCTCGTCAGGTTCTGCCGATCCGATGCTACCCAACTCGATACCGCCGAGAGATGGCAGGGTAGACCCGAGGTTTACTCCGGCTATGGAGCCTTCGGGGGAAGCGTGTTTAGTTTGTCGTGTAATGACTAGTTCGCAATCATCTTTGACGAAATCAAAGACTTCATGGACTTCCTCTTCGGTAACATCTGCTGTTAGACTTAATTTCCATGATAAGTACGATGTTTGAGGGGCCAAACTGTCTAACGCAGGGAGGTCATCTGTCATGCAGGTGATGTCTACCGGCCCAAATTCTTGCAAGTGCCTGATCAAGCGCGTTACGGAGTGGCCTTTTCCAAACATCTCGCTATTGGGTTTGAATTCAATTTCGAATACTGTTTCTTCGTCAGGACTTGGATCGGTTGCTGGAAGGCCTAAGCCCAAGTCAAGAGTCATAGGTTTGAAGCCAAAGTCTTCATTTTCTGTCGAAACCGTCTCTGAAGACTCAGAGGTTTCACTATTACCCTTCGTAGAAATCTTTTCTAATTGGCTCAGTAAATCACTCGAGGTTTCTTCGTTCCAGTCCTCGCCATTTTGAACCACATCCACGATGTCGTGGAGCATATCAGAGCTTTGAAGCAAGAGGTCATGAATGTCGGAGTTACCTTCCAGCCTATCAGACCTTAAATCGTCTAATACGTTCTCAAATGTATGCGAAAAACTCACTAAACTCGTGAGATTAAAGGCGCCCGCGCCGCCTTTGATTGAATGAACGGCCCGAAAAACTGAATCAATTGTATCTGAGTTCGCGTCACCGTTTTGCAGAAGCATCAACCCGCTCTCAAGATCACTGAGCAGGTCTTCGCATTCTTGGAAGAAGGTTTGTCTAATACTATCTAAGCCGTCCATCGTAACGACCTACGCCGCAACTCTGCGAATGGCATTTGAAAGCTTTTCTTTGTCGAATGGTTTGACAATCCAACCCGTTGCCCCGGCTTGTCTAGCCCGTTGCTTGAGTTCTGGCGCACTTTCCGTCGTTAAAACTAGAATCGGAAGATATCCTAAACTGCCGTGCCTTCGGACGTTCTCGATGACCCCAAACCCGTCCATGACTGGCATGTTTAAGTCTGTGACGATGACGTCCGGTGTGAAGTCATTTAACGCGTCTATTCCTTGTTGCCCATCTTCTGCCAAATGAACATTGAAGCCTTCTTCTTTCAGGGCCAATTCGAGCATGACCCTCATCGTGCGGGAGTCATCAATTGCGAGTACATTCAGAGACATTAGTTCACCTCTTGAGGTGAGAGCAGTGCTTCATTCAAGCCTAGGGCCGCTAGAGCCTCACCGAATTTGGTTGATGGGTTTGTTATTTCAAATGGGATATTAGCAGCGTCAAAATGGAGTTTTGCGGCTAATAAAATTTGTGCGCAAGGCGCATCTAAATGACGAACTTTACTGGCATCAAGCGCAGTGGGGTCGCTATTTTGTGTTTGAATCGCTTCTAACAGAGTGCTTGACCGTGAATAAGAAAGGTTTTCATCTAATAAGATGTGTTTTTTCTCGGCACTTTCCACAACACAATCCTGCTATATAAATGAGAGATGTGAGTTCAGAGCGCATCTAAACACCACATTTCATATTTCATGGTTAGTCGGCAGTATTAAGGCGCGCGAAGCTAATAAACCATTAATTGGTGTATATTAATTTGTAAAAACTACTAGAGAGCGGCTTGTGGTCGATAGCTTGCTTTAGATAAACATAGATAATTCAATTATATAGACCGTTAATGTAGGATTAACTAATGCGCTTCATTACACACCAATATAGTTTTTAAATATAGGTGTCTCATGCGCTCTCTCGCTCTAGTAGTTTTTCTTGCCCCCGCCCTTACGGCTTGTGTGGGAACTTTGGGCGACGGTAAGAGCGATACAGTAGAGTATTCGGTTTCAACCGACTATACATCAAAATATGTTTTTCGCGGCACGACTCTCGCTGGCAGCGCGATTCAGCCGGGTGTAGAAGCATCAGTCAATAATTTCACAGTCGGTGGTTGGGCCTCAGTCGCCGTTGGCGAAGAAAGTTCCAGCTTCGCAGATGAGGTTGATATCTATGCGAGTTATAATTTTGATGTCAGTTCAAAGGTAAATACAGAAATTGGCGGGACTTACTATCACTACCCAGAATCGGGTGATTTATTTGATATCGGTGCAAATGATGCGGGTACGTTTGAGGCTTATGGAGCGGTTAGTCTTGATGCGCCTCTCTCGCCAAGCGCGAGTCTCTATTACGATGTTAATTTGAACACACTGACCGCGGAAGCCAGTCTTGGGAAAGAATTGTTTAACCAAAACAGGACGTCCTTTGGCGTCTCAGCTACGGCCGGAGTGGTGGAAGCAAAGTCAGGCCTGGATTACCAATATGGCAGTATCGTTGGTGAGCTGAGCTATCAATTGACCGAAAATGGCTCAGTTTATACAAGTGCAAACTACGGATTAAGCTCAGAGGATACATTTGCCGATACAAATTTTGATCCAGCAGATGCTTCAACGATTGACCCAGCAGAAAACTCTGGTGCTTGGGTGATGGTTGGAATTCGCTCCGCGTTTTAGGCTTAATGACGGTCTTGTCAGGACTATTTTCAGGTGTGACGCCAAACTTGCGGCGTGAATCTTTCAAGTAATAGCTGCCGCTGCTATAGTCTGAATAATTTTCTACACGGAATTCGCTCCACGACAAGTCCTGTGACTTTGGCGCTGTGCGTCGAGTTTATGATTTATTGTCTGGCCCACTGTATTATTTGCTAGAAGCTACTCGTTGACGCAAACGCGGCCTCTTGCGTTATGCACGACACAAAGCCTTCACCCCTTCCATAGCAAAAATAGCGGTATCCATATTAAAAGAAGTGTCGTCATGCCTTTGATTGATTGATAGGCAATCCAGACCCAAAAGAGATCTTTTTTGTGGTCTTTGATATAGCGTATAAGCTGTATAGGTGAGGCGGCGCGTGAACCCATAAGGCTTTCCTTTGGCTGTTTGGGACTCAGCCAGTTATTAATTCACGTCAGAACCGCATAAATTTTGGCCTGAAGCAATCCAGATTGTTTGAAGTTTCGTATAAATATGCCTCAAAATTGACACCCGTCAATTTTACGTTTCCCTGAGCGCATTACTGATTTGTTAGAATCTTACTTATCTATGATTAGCGTTCAGACTGATAAACATGACAACACAAACACCCTCATCACGTATCAAACAAGATGATTCGATTATTCTGATAGGGTTTTTATTATTTGTTGGATTGCTCTGGTCACTCTTCGCTGCCAAACCGACTGATGTTCCAACTCTCTTTTATCCGACGTTGGGTATGCATGGTTACATGATGATGGCCGCGTTTCTCTTCGGGATATTAGCCATCGTTGCCAAGCTTGGTAACGGTATGCCAAAATATGATGAAGGGGAGTATGAAGACGGCGTTATAAAAGCGGGAGTCATTGCGACAACGTTTTGGGGTATTGCCGGTATGTTGGTCGGCGTTATTATCGCCTGCCAATTGACTTGGCCTAATATTTTCTATTTTGAAAACTTAGCCTGGACGAATTTCGGACGTCTTCGTCCGCTCCATACTTCTGCTGTTATCTTTGCCTTTGGCGGTAATGCCTTGATTGCGACGTCATTTTATGTCGTTCAACGCACCTGCCGTACACGTTTAGCAGGCGGGATGTGGCCTTGGTTTGTTTTTTGGGGCTATCAACTTTTCATCGTTTTAGCTGCGACGGGATATTTAGCCGGCATCACACAATCCAAAGAGTATGCGGAGCCCGAATGGTATGTTGATATTTGGTTGACTATTGTCTGGGTGGCTTATTTGCTCGTCTTCCTGTGCACCTTGGCCAAGCGGAAAGAGCCGCATATTTATGTGGCCAACTGGTTTTATCTGGCCTTCATCGTTACTGTCGCAATTTTGCATTTGGTCAATAATTTGGCGCTGCCCATCGGGATAACTGAAGCGAAAAGTTATTCTGTATTTTCAGGTGTGCAAGATGCGATGACTCAGTGGTGGTATGGTCACAATGCGGTGGGGTTCTTCCTCACTGCCGGTTTTTTGGCCATAATGTATTACTTCATTCCGAAACGCGCAAATCGCCCGATTTGGTCTTATAAACTCTCAATCGTTCACTTCTGGGCCGTGATTTTTATTTATATTTGGGCGGGACCACACCATCTTCATTTCACAGCTTTGCCGCAATGGACACAGACCTTGGGTATGGTGTTTTCTATCATGCTATGGATGCCAAGTTGGGGCGGAATGATTAATGGTTTGATGACTTTATCAGGAGCGTGGGACAAGCTTCGAACCGATCCTGTGTTGCGTATGCTTGTCGTGTCGGTTGCTTTTTACGGAATGGCAACATTTGAAGGACCTGCCATGTCTATTCGTTACGTTAATGCGCTATCGCACTATACAGAAT
>CAZMEN010000008.1:0-67047 GCA_964565335.1 uncultured Algimonas sp.
CGCGTTATCAAGCTGCTAAAAAGCGCGCCATGGCACGCGGCTATATTTACACGCCTTTTGATGCACTCGTGGATCAGGCTTCACTCGGCGAAATTATAGATAGAATTACGACTCTCAAAACCCAGCCCAAGTCCGTAGAGACTGTTCAAGCCGAAGCCATATTGGGAGGCGTTGAAGAAACGCATATGCCTATATTCCAAGCCTTCATTCTCTACGCTCAGAAGCTTTGTATTGGCGCGCTAAAGGGTAAATCAGAATCGCAGAAGAAAACATGGCGCAAACCAAAAGAACGCGCCATCGCCAATTTCATCGCGTTGTTTGGAGATTTGCCGATGGACCAAATTACGCGCAAGCATGGTCAGGACTTCTATCATTGGTGGGGTGAGCGCGTAAATCCTGCGGACGGCACCAAAGGCCTAAACCCAAATAGTGCAAACCGCGACATTGGGAATGTAAGAACCCTCTTTAAAAGCTATTGGGTTTATCAAGGTGACCACAATCGGCCTAACCCTTTTAAGGGGCTGAACTACACCGAGAACTACTACAAAGACATTCCAGCGTTCGAAAATGATTGGGTGCGAAAGAAAATCCTAGTGCCCGGATTATTTGAAGGCCTCAATGAAGAGTCACGCCTGATTGTTTACGGGCTTATCGAAACGGGTTGCCGTCCAAGTGAGATCGCCAATTTGAGGTCTGAGCACATCAAGCTGAACGCTAACGTGCCTCACATACAGATAAGGCCAAGGGAAAATCGCCAGCTATAGACAAATTCGGCCATCAGAGATATTCCGCTGACAGGTATTTCTCTGGAAGCAATGCGCTTAGCTGCGTCCGGTTTTCCTCGTTATAGAGATAAGGGACATTTGCTATCGGCCACGCTGATGAAGGCATTTAAGAGTCGCAATCTCTTTCCAACCACTAACCACAGAATTTACTCGTTTCGACATTCCTTTGAAAAACGGATGCAGGAAAGCGGTATTGATTATGGCTTACGATGCACATTGATGGGCCACAGCAATAGCCGTCCATCATATGGAGATGGCGGAAGTTTGGTTTATCGCCAATCGGAAATGCTGAAATTTGTTCACCCTTATTCAGAGGAACTTGTCCGAGGACTTAAGTAATTGCTCTAAGCGCTTAGCCCTTTTCCGACGCTTCAAAAGCTCATGGTCTGAGCGCTCGACCAGTGGCTAGTAGGTGTCGCCTTGGCGCTTTATGAGCCCTGCAGCATAGGTCAGTGAGGCTTTTATCTCAATGTCCGTTATTGCTGTATCAGGTTTATATCTCATTACAGCTCTATTAATGAGGGTTATCTATGCCAGTTTCAAACTCACCTGTCGCGTCGCCGGAAGCTGGCTTGTGGAGTAGATCAAGCTCTTCATCCGTGAAGAAAGCGCTTTCATCCGCATATACATCTTCAAAGGTACCGAAGAGGCTCTTTGATGAACGTTGAAGTCGCTCCTTCAAACTTTTCACAAGATCATCAAATTGTTTATCTCAGCGAGCAATAGCTGCCGCTTTCTCCGCTTCGGGCGGGTAACGCATCATCCGCATAAAGAACATCATAAATATCGCCAGAGCCCCTGACTGTATGGCGAGCTTCTGATTGAAGCGCCCATTTTCGCGCGTCATGCGGTCCAGCCGCCGTAAAATAGTGTTGTCCCGCTCCATGCTATATTCATCAGAAAGATAGACCTTAAGCGCATTGTTGACCGTGTCAGAGATCGACACATGGGGGCGGGTCGTTGCGAACTGTAACTTGGCGTAGGTGTCGTGGTCAACATAAGCGCGAATGCGTGGTTTTGATGGGGCCATAATTATCTCCTGATGGAGATTGCCAAATGAGGCCAAAGCCGATTTTCAGCTAGGGTAGTAATTTCAGGAAATTTACCATTTGCGAGAGAATAAAAGTGTTTCCGGGAGTTTCACTAAATCGACAAGCCTCTGTCCCGCTGCCGATCCCTTACATCCCAACTGATACCGCCACCTCTGCTGGCGCGTCCGATGATGCTTTGACCTCGGCGGCGTTCCATAATGGGTCGTCATGGCGCAAGCGTAAACTCTCGCGATTTTTCTATGACAGCGAACTTACCGCTAGGCCTTTCAATCGTTTGGCTAAAAACACCTTCGATATGAGACGCGCCTGATGATGAAAAATAAGCCTTGCCCAAACACTTAGATTGCGACTCTCCAGCCTCCTTAAAGTCCATCGCTTTGAGTTCGTTGATGGAATGCTGAAACAGCCGATCCTTATCCCCAATCGCAAACCCCATTTGCCTCAACGCGGCGCGGCGCTTTGCGGCTGCGTACAGTAGCGTTTTACTAGTTCGCTCTTCTCAAGGTTCCCCGCTTTAATTCTTAGTCGAGCCATGTCGCCCCGCGCGCTATTTCCATCTCGTGTATCGTCAATGTGCTGTCACGGGAAAGCGGGGTTGGTATCGTCTTGGCGAGTTGCTTGTGGCAGTCTCGGACAAGGTCCAGATAATCGTCCGGGATGTCCCATGCGCCATTGCGGTTCTTGCTCACGATATTCGCTCTGCCTAAAGCTTCGAGCCTTCGCTCATGAGCTTTGGTATATTCTTCGGTGTTATTCTCTTCGAGATAGACATGAACGGGTGAGAACTGCCCGTTCCGTTTTTCAGCATGGGCGACGATGTTTAAGTCTGATTGTTTGGGTTCAGGATCGAAGGTGTGAACCGTCACGGCTTGTCCGACCTTAAGCGAGTTAAAGAGATCATCCTCTGCGACCTTGGCGTAGATAGGCTGGCCTCTCAAACTCTCCAATACAACAAAGCCGCCTTCGCGGGTATCGTCTGGCAGGCCTGCCGGAGCCGCCCCACACGAGCGGTGGCAGGCGCATCAGGTTCGCCGCAAAGCGACGAAACCTAATCCAAATCTCGTGTAAATCAATTTCTAAATAATTGAGTCACAACAGGTCATTTGCCACCATCTAGCGTGTATAATGGCACCACGTGTTTGGTGTTTTCGCTGTATTCCAGAATTAGTTTCTCAGCTTTTGATTGCCCACTTGTTAGAATGCCTCTGCGTACGAAAATTGGGGCACATCAGGCTAATACAGTTAACGTGATAAAGTCATTGTAGATAAACCGAATTGGAAACGAATACATAAATTGACGCCTGTCCATGCCTAGTCATTACGAATGTGCCCCAGATGGTCAAGAATATATGTGGTTAGATTTGTCTTTTACATCTATTAGAGTCATGCCTCCACTATTCCTTATGCCAAGCCCCACATAGTTTTGCGTTTCCTGCCGATCCAATAGTTTTAAGATGGAGTAATTCTCACAGTCATCATTTTTGCCGACTTCGGTATTTTAAAATCACCTTTTACCGGCTCAAGACCGTCTGGGACTTTAAAAACTAAAAGTGTTGTATTGTCTTGGTGTTGTTTATTTATCAACTGCACCTCTTTTAGAAGTCTCGTTGCAATGTCTTGCGCGTCCTGCCCGAGTTGAATAATCTCAGAAATTCGCTTTTCAGATAATGTCTCTAAACCATCACTGGCAATAATAAGATACTCATTCTTGTACAGGCGCACAGGGGTATCCCCATAGATATTAACCTTATCTTCGTCTTCAATGTCCAGACCCTCGCCGACAATTGCGGATCTTAGTTGGTGAGAGGCCATCTCAGATGCTTGCTTTTTAGTTATCGCACCCTCTTTCAGCCGCTTCTCGATCAACGGTTTAAGAGAGTGATCATCATTAGCCCGATCAAGTCGATATGAACCGTCATCTTGTTGCCGGGCAATCCACATAGGACTATCGCCAATACTGGCCCAACTGAGGCCTCTACCATCCCAATAAGCCCCAACCAATGTTGTGCCCATCCCTAATAATGCTTCATTTTCTTCAACTGCAAGATTTATCGCATTATCAGCCGCAACAATAGAAGCCTTTAAACTATCAACCAAACTATGTTTGTTATTTGTTTCTTCAAATTCATCCAAAAAAGCCTGAGATGAAAGTTGACTTGCTATTTCACCACCTACATGTCCGCCCATTCCATCAGCAAGAACCATCAGGAGAGATTGTTCCCCGTTTTCATTTAAGAGAGGCTGTACGATGTAATAATCCTGCTGACTTGACCGTTCACCAATCGTTTGGCCATGACCGATCAACCCCTCCCAAATGCCGAGATCTGACACTGCGCTTAACCCTCAGTCCAACTAAATTCGGCACCGCAAAATGCGATAAAAATCAAACTGGTTTTGCCAATCATAATGGTGTCGCGATCTTTGATTTCTAGAGAGGTCAATACAGGTTCGTCATTTACGTAACACAAGTTCCGCCCATCACCCGCGCTGATGTAGAACTTGCTCACTCTATCATCAAAAGTAACCCAAGCATGTTTTTCGCGTGAAATTGATTCGTCACCATAATTCAGAATAACGTGTTCATCGGTTCCACGACCAATAGACGATCGCCCGGCACCTATATTAATTGAATTTCCTTTCCCGGGCCCATCTATAATAACGAACCAAGCATGAACCGGGTCTTGCATAGCTGTTTGATCTTCTGAAATCGCTTCGTCTGGCAATGTCCCTATCGCACCCGCCAGTTGTGTTTGCCCGCCGGTCATTTTTCCGCCTGTGCTTACACGGGGAGATCCAGGCTGAGGCGAACCTGCAGAATAGACTTGAGTAGCTTTTGAAAAACGGGTCGGCGCATTGCTTTGGTCTCCGGACACCGCTGTTTTGCCGGACACACCCTTTACGGTTCTTGCTGGCGGTCTCACTCCGCGTGGTTTTGCGGTTCCACCGCTATCATCGGCACGTTTAGTTTGATCTCCGGATGGTCCATCAGATGTTCGACGTGTACTCATATCTTATCTCCAATCATTCGCTTTACTAGGATTGTAAATGCCTGATTTTTTCCTATCGTCTCATACGGAGGATATTATCAACCGTCATGACTGTGTTGTTACCCAGCCTCAATTCATCTGAGTAACCTACTAATTGTTGACTCACGGCTTCCCAGTTACTTCCAACGAGCACATAAGTGCCACAGGTACTATTGCAATCCGTCAGAAGTATATCTCCTGAATTCCCAATGACCAATTCGGCGTGACGACGGGATATGGTTTCATCGCTATCTCCCATACACACATCATTCACGGAAGACCGCCCTATAGATATAACTTCCATACCTCTGTCCTACCCCTCAAATATTTACGTCTAATTCTAAGCCACCAATCGTAATACGGTCATTCCGACGTAATTTTTGGGGGTTGTAAGGTGATAATTTTGTTCCACTTACATATGTTCCGTTTGTAGAATTGAGGTCTTCGATAACGAGGTTTCCACGTTCCATTTTTATACGGAAATGACGTTTGGAAATAGCATCATCATCCAATACTTGGTCAACAAAATCTCTGCTGCGACCAAAAGAAAAACCATGGGGAGATTCAAGGTCTCGAGCCGAGACGTTGAGAGAAATTTTATGCCCATCATTCGAGAAACCCGAAAGCCCCAATGCTTTAGAGCCTCTTGCATTTCGGTTGCTTCCCCGCTGACTGGATGATTGTGGTTTGTCATTGCGTTTGGATGCACTGCGTGAGGTGCCTGCAGGCGCCGACATTCCTACCATGCGGGACATGCTGCGTACGAATGGATGTTTGGGCTTTTTCATGGCGAAGATGAGAGCCGCCAAGGTCAAACCAGACAATAATGCAATCGCAGCTCCTAAACCGATAAATAACCGCTTCTGGAAAGCCTTCTCTTCAGCATCCTTTTTGGCTTCTTCAATACGCCTCTGCGCTTCATCCGCCTCTCTCTTTTCTTGATCCGCTATTCTTCTTTCTTCTGCTTCCTTTAGATCTTGTGCAATTCGACGTGCTTCTGCCTCGGCTTTTGCTGCACGCCTATCAGCTTCAGTGATTACAATGCATTCGTTGCTCGAAATGGTCAGCTTCGCGGCAGGCGAACGCGTTCGTATAATATCTATTGCTTGGCCAATACTATAGCCACGGTTAAACGCGCCTTTGCCTTTTGTTCCTTGGGCATGATAACCTATAACGCGGCCGCACATGTCAACTACAGGCCCACCAGAGCTCCCTGGTTGACTTTGAGCGTCATATTCTAATCTTTGCACGCGATGACCGGATCTATCGTAATGAAAAGTTTTAGTAATGACTCCCTCTGTATAGGTCGGCTCTCCCGCATTTACTGTTGTATCTCCAGGAAACCCGATCAAACCCATTTTTTGACTCGCAAAAACTTGTGACGTATTTAACTCAAAAGCAGGTGCATTTAATTCAGGGACTCTTAATAGAGCTACATCACGATATTTATCGTACCAAATAATTTCAGATTTAGTTGTTGTCTTGGTTCTTGAAACAACAACACGAGGCGATACCTTATATTTTTGGAATGGTTCAGTTACATGGCTATTAGTGATGACATATCCGGGAGCAACGACAAAGCCACTGCCCAAACCTGCCCACGATCCGTTTTTCTTAAAAAAACCGATTGATACAGTCGATCTTTCTAGTTGTTCGATACGTTCTGCAGAACTTTGCCCCCATGCCAATCCACTAAAAACAAAGCAAAAAAGCAAAACGCCTATAGTTTGGTAGGCACGCCTGATAAGAAGTATTTTTTCCATTTTATCTGCCCCCCGACACAAAATGCTACGTTAATTTCCTAAACTCAAACTCGTGATCTCCTAGACGTACCATATCCCCGGCTTGAACGATATGTCGCTCTCCATTAGACAAACGCCGTCCATTTATAAATGTGCCGTTGGTGCTATTTAAGTCCTCCAAATGAACTTCATTATTACGAGAGAAAAAACGAGCATGTGCACGCGATACATCTTCTCGGTCAAACACAACTTGAGAATTTGCCGGATGACGCCCAACTGTTATCCCTCCGGTAGCTTCAGGAAGCTGTTGCCCCGGAAGTTTTATTGTAGATGTCCCGTATAATAAACAATCACTATAAGCTTTCGGCGGAACCTTGGACTCCAAACCTCTAGCATAATCTCTTTGGCGAGATGCATCATCTTCTGCAAGATTGCGGGCCTTTCGTTGTCGAGACACCAAAACCCATGTCAGAAGAAGTAAGGCGAAAAGTACACCAAGGCTTATTCCACCCACCTTCATTAACTGATTTTTCTTGTCTTCTGATGCAGCAGCAAGCGCTTTTTCTTTTTCCTCTGCTTGAGCTTTCAACCTTTCTTCAGCCTCTTGAGCCAAAGCCTCAGCCTCTTCTCTAGCCAGCGCCTCTGCCTCTTGCGCTTCTTTTGCTTCTATGGCCCTTTGTTCAGCTTCAGAGAGTTTCTCGTTTGCACGCTTTTCTGCGGCTATTGCTTTTTTGCGAGCAGCCTCTTCTTGTTTTGCTTTCTTCTCTGCATCCGCTAACTTCTTGGCTTTTTCTTCGGCCTCTTTCTTTTGTTTTTCCTCTTCTTCTTGCTTCTTTGCTGCATCTTGAGCTGCGAGAATGGCCGCATCGGCCGCTTTCTGCCTGGCGAGTTTCTCTTTTTGCGCAGCAACTCGCTCTGATTGGGTTGGGCACTCAATAGAGGCCAAAGGCATTCCAATCGTTCGTTCAGCACTCAACCGTCGAGCGGATACGGCCTTAACCGAGCGCCCGAGACTGCCATCGCGCCGTGCAATGCTCTCTTTTTCAGGGTTAAAAATCGTCGCCACATAAAACCCACAATCATCAAAGACTGGAGCGCCTGCGAAAGCTTTGCTTAGGGGCGAATTTGTTTGCAAGGACAACACACCGGCTTGATTAGCTTGAAGCGTCGCCCGTACAACTCTGACGCTTTGGTTGGATGAGCGAATAACTATGTTAACGTACTCCCCTTGTGAGGGCGATGACTTTGCCATCATCAACCCTTGAGACGGTGCCGCCCCTGGAGCGTTGATAAAAACCGTATCAATCTCGGAATTAGAGCCATTTAAACGACCATAAAGAGTCCCCTCGTTGCGGTTGATGGTCACGGTTTCATCATCATTAGGACGCCTGGCCGCATGACGCGGAGCGATGACCAAATTTTCCCCCAAAATGGTACCAGATCTGTATAATCCACGTTGCTCAAAATAGATGCTAACCGTGTTGCTTCCAGCCCTGTCGATGTTAAACGTAGGCGCGTCAGCTGTAGACTCTTCAACAGCGCTTGTTTGCGCAAACGAGGGCCCATGAAAAATAGAGGCTGTAAGGACTGCTAAGCACCCAAATTTTAGAATTTTCATTAGAGCCCCCAAAGCAATCCAGAAATGCATACTAGTACTAATACAATTTGATTTCTGATTGCAATAGATTATCCTTACGCATAGTTTTTATTTGGACTTACAGTGTGGCGGGCAAAACATTATGGATAAAGAATTACTTGATAGTTTGCCTGCTGGCTATCATCTGGGGAATTATGAGATCCTTAATCAGCTCGGCCGAGGTGGATTCGGAATTACATATCTTGCATATGACCACGACTTGAACACAGAAGTCGCGATCAAAGAGTTTTTCCCTTTCGGAAAAACGATTAGGGGTGATGATATGCACCTGTTGCTTCGTTCAGCTGATGATGCAGAGATGTACACATCGCAAGTTGAAAGATTTATAGAAGAAGCCCGAGCGCTCGCTCAGTTTAATCATCAAAGTATTGTCAGTGTCAGACGTTTATTAGAATTAAATGACACAGCTTATTTCGTTATGGACTTCGTCAAAGGCGGAACTCTCGGCGAGTATATTGAAACCCATACAAAAGTAGCACCCAAAAATGCTATCAAAATGGCCAGAAGTTTGGTCGATGGACTAATGGTCGTTCATGAAGCGGGGATTGTTCATAGGGATATTAAGCCGGATAACATCTTACTCCCACTCCTAAAGAGTAACGATGATAATGATAAAGACAATATAGACCTATCTCGCCCTATATTAATTGATTTCGGCACAGCACGGCAAACGAACGAAAACATGTCGGCAACGAATTATGTTTCGATGGGATTCGCTCCCATTGAGCAATATACTTCTCGCTCTGTCCCAGATGCGCGCTCGGATATTTATGCTCTCTGCGCTGTTTTATATGCTGCTTTATCGGGTGAAGTTCCGGCAGATGCGAACACACGTCAACTAGAGCCTGAAAGCCTACAACCCGCCGCAAAGAGATTTAAAGGGAAGCTTCCTGCTCAATTTTTGGACGCTATCGATCAAGGCCTATCTATTTACCCGAATGACCGTCCTAACTCAATGGCCGATATTAAGGTCGCTATGTTCGGGACGGCAAGCCCTGATAAAGGTTTAAGTCATGCGCCATTAGAGCAAGATAAAACGGTCGTCCAGGATTCGAACTCCGATTTAATTGATGATAAAAACATTGACGCTAAAGAAGTTGGTGAAAAGAATAAACCTCTTTTTTATGCGGCAATTGCTGCGACGGTAGCTATAGTAGGTATATGTTGTTATGTTATATTTTCAGGATCAAGCACGAACGAGGCAAAGAAAGATTCCACCACTACGCAGAATTTAGTCATAAACAATCAAGATTGGCAGATATTGACTGTCGAAAGTCGCGACATTCAGACTATAAGTGCGGATGGTACCATACGTCTTAGAAGTGATTCAGACTTATATTTCATTGAAAATGGTCAATCCTTGAAATTACCAAGCGATGTTGCAGGCAAGCTAGAGCTGAAGAGTGTTGATGGTCCCGTAAACGTAGAGATAAAATCAAGCAAAAAGGAGTAGTGATTAGGGCTTTTCCGCTTAAAGCAAAAGAGTGAACTATCTAAATCTCGATATCAACTCGAAACCTTCACACACATAAACCCAATATCGATTAGTTCTGATGAGCAACCGCTCAAACTCTTCTGTTTTCTAATTACTTTTGACAGCTCCCCATCAACCATTTCCAAAACTGCATTAGATGGTACTGTATTAAAATTAATGCCTTCAATTCTGGCGTCAGATACAAAATCCATAATACCGTCGAGGGTCTGTTGGCCATACGCCCCGTCAGCCGTCCCAACATTATATTGCAGCTCATTTAGCTTAAGTTGCACACTTCTTACGAAAACTTTTCTTTCAGACTGCTGGGCAATGACAATATTTTTTTGCCTTTCGTCTTCGCGCTCTCTCTCCAATCGCTTTTGCTCGTTCGCTTCTTTAATAGCGGCCTCTCGTTCTAATCTCTTGCGGTCCTCTTCTGCCTTACGCAACTTATCTCGCTCAGCATCAATTTTCTTTTGTGTCTCAGCATCGATAAGTCTCTGTGACTTATTCAGTTTTCGGGTTTTCTTAACGCTTTCACTGCCTTGGATGTCCCAGTTATTGCGAGCCGATAAACATATACGGCCGGTACGCTCTTCGTTCACAATCCAACCGTCTTTTCTCTCTCCAACGAAGGTGTAAGTGTAGTTACGGCATGCGTTTTCACAGTTTGATAGATTTTCACAAGGGAGTCCCTGTGAACTTGAAATAGCAAGCGAAACCCTTAAGTCTCCATCACCATTCACGCCGGTCCAAGATTTTGCTTGGGCCTTCGGCGAAGTCAACATACTATTCAAAGCACGCTTCATTGCCTGATAGTCGGCAGTGTACATATCCGAGTTATTGGCGAAAGCTTTTCCGCCAAAACATAAAAAGACAGAGATGATTAACGCTAATGTGAATACCGAGCCACGCAAACCCTTACTCCAATTTACAGGTTACCGTCACAACCGACTCGCGAATTTTATACCAATCGGGTATCGATCTTTTATTCTTCTTTGACGATGTTTTCTTAATCCTGTGATAGCCTAAAAAACCGACCATCAGTTCCCCAGGAATTGCTATCGATTCTTCGGCTCCTGTTCTTCCCCATTTCCCAACTACCATTGCAACGACATCGCCAAAATTATCATAAATTGGCCCGCCCGAGTTGCCAATAGCGAGGGCAGGCGTTATGCGGAGAACGTTTCGCCGTGGGAGCGTGATTTCGCCAAATGCTGTCACACGAGTAACTTGCGAAAGTTCCCCGCTTCGCTCTGGAGCGACAGCATTGAATTCTTGCGGGCGATTAAACGAGTAAGACTGAATTTCAAAAGGATCGGAGTGTGTAATGTCCGCTCGTAAAATTGCCAAATCAATTGACGAGTCCGCGCCAATAAGTATGGCGTCAACTTTGTCGCCCTTTTTATTTGTGATTTCATAACTTTTACATCCTAAAATCACGTGTGACGCTGTCAATAGATGCCCATCCCAGTCAACGAAAAAGCCAACACCTTGCGTTCTTAACTTTGATGAGGTGTTTCTCTTCAATGTTCGGGACACCATGATTTCTAAAGGTTCGCCTTTAAGAGTTTGAGACTGCCCTCCCGCATTTGTCTGCGCCATTGATGTAAAACTAATTAAGCTCATAGCGCCAAAAAGAACTATGAGCTTAATTTTAATCATTTTGTAAAAGCCACGCAACAAATTCTCAGAAAATAGATTGAATGACTTCATAACAATTTAGGCTTCAACCATTTGCCAATTACCTGTCGAAATCTCACAATGCGTTTCCTCTGCAGGAAACTCTTGCCCATCTCGCGTGTACGTCGCGTCAAACTTCCTACAAGTCTGACCCTGAGCATTAACAAATGTGCTTGTTGGTGTGAACGAGATTTCATTTTGTGTTTCTGGTGAAACAACTGTCACAGCTTGGCCCGTCGAGGCAGCTTTTGCTTGAGCTTCTGCATAAGACTTACGGTCTCTTTCATCCAACTTTTCGCTAATCAAATACGTCGCAGCACCTGCAGCTGCAGCTGCAATTGCGCACTCCGTGTTACTCCCCCCTAGAAGCTTACATGCTCCAAAGCCAGCGCCTGCACCAAGAAGACCCTTGCCAGTGCTTCCAGTAGTTGCGCAACCTGTGGCCATTAGCGCCGTCACAATAGGTATAATAATAATTTTTTTCATGGATCACCCCTTAAATAATGTTTATTCGCATAAAGAGTATTTTTGACATATCATGTTGTGTCAAGCCTAAATAAAATTTTACACGCCAAAGCCAAACTTTATTACCTTTTCACACTCAGTCGATAAACAAAATTTTCCGATGGCATCAATTTTGGCGGGATCGTTTCGCCGATGTGATTAACGATAAAACATCACGGGTGCATTCGGTCACCCCAAAAGCGGAGACACAAAATGGCCCACAGTGATATTTCGAGAAATTGGCATTAACTTCCCAGATTAGAGAGGTCTCTACGGGGCTTTTTCAATGCAATATCCGGCTAAATCCCCATTACTAGGTCACTAATTTAGATTGAGGTAAATCGTGTGCTTTCGGTAAAAAAATGGCGGTGTACGCGATCTGGGCCGAAGCCTTATCTGGTAAAACTCCTTATTAAGCAGGCAATTTACAAGGAAAATTTGTACTTCCCAGCGTGAATATCCGGCATAAGCGCTAATGTCCGCGATTTGGGTTTGGCCTATGGGTTTTGTTCATGGTCAACTTTGCGAAGGACGTTAGGTCCTTATTCTGACTTTGTTTAATGGCTTCACCCGTTTTATGTTAGCCATTGGTGTTTAGCCTCGCGATCCAGACTCAGACGTTGTCGACACACTTGAGTAATCTTGTTATGAACTCAGATACCGTAAATCCCACAGGGTGGATAGTAGACCTCAATTTATCTCCAAATTTGGATTTTTGGGCTTACACATAAGAGATTGAGTTCGACTTCTCATACCCAGGCAAACGAACCAACGATGCTTAAAACCAACGGACATTGCCCAGATCGAAAGCTTGAATAGAAATTTCAGAGCGGAAAGTCTCAATGCAGACTAGGTAATAAATTCGCAGATGGGCGCCGAATACGCAAGGTTTGAGAAAAAGGCTATGATGACTATCGGCGGCATAGCTCAATCGGCTATAAACTCTCAGCAAATATGAGGATAAGTTCAGGACAACACAGCTGCCTTGGGCCTATCAGGCCGAATTTTATCACCACCAGTGATCCAAATATGAGGTCATGCTCACCACCAACACCACTAAGTAAAAGAGAGAACAGTTTTAAGGGGCAAGGACACGTGCAAGGACCGAATAGACTTAGGCCATTAAGTATCTAGGGGATCGCACCCTTAGTATGAGTTGTTTCCAACATGACGAATCGATGCGGCCAGAGCGCTAAAGACCTTCTATTAGTTGTGCTGAAATTTCTACTTTAGTTGCCAGAGTTCTACACATTACGGTACACCATCAGATAATTCAGTTATTTTGAGTGGCACAGATCACCCAGAATGCAACCCATATTGGTGTAACAAATGGTGTACCAAACGGTGTAAAATCCAGTTTAAGATACGGTTTATCCTGTAGTTTTATACGTTCTTTTAGTTTACTACTGACTCTCGCTTGCGGAGCCATTCTCTTTCTTATTCCCAAATTGACTAAACACCTGTTTTTCCTTTTAATTTGGGAATGATTAGGCCCCGTATATCCCATATTTGGCGCTCATGTGCCCTTTCTATGAGTCGCACATGACACGCTCGGTGAACAAATACCTCTATTTGCGCGGCGAATATTGGAACTATAAGCGCAATGTCCCGAAGCAGAATCGGCATGTTGAACCGCGTAGCCGCGTGCGAGTCGCGCTCAATACGCAGTCCCTTGATCTGGCGCGCGAAAAGCGTGACGCTCTTGTCGTTGCTGATGACCATTACTGGCGCGCTTTAGCCCTTCAAGCAGAAGCCAAAGGCGGCCTCACGGATGCGACGCGTCAGGTTCAAGAACACCTATACAAATCAGCCTCGTCTCGTGCTGTCGCCCACGGGTTTCAATACAAGCCCATTTCGCAGCTGACCCGTGAGCAAGCCGTCTATGAGGTGCTGCACCGCACAAAAGAGCTTGCAAAGAACTAAAAGTTGATGAGCTAAGGAAAAAATTAGACATTGATACAGCTTTGATTATCGACTCATTTTTATGTAAAAATGTTGACGTTATAAACTCAGGCATTCTACCGAGTTTAGCGCCTTCGACGCTTAACGATTTGAGAGTGATAGTGATCATGCATATTTTATCTGCTCCAGCCACACCTTTAGACCTTACCCAGTTATTCCAAGACAATTTCAACGATCTGCCTGATGCCTTAAAACGCTTAGAGCAGACAGATAAACTTAGCGGACACTATGATGCTCACATAAGCCATAACACTTATCTCCATCTAACGTCATCAGCCCGGTTGATCGTCCAGTTCTTTATCAAAAACCTTAAGCCGTTTATTGAAATGGCAAATAATGATTTACGAGTAGAAGAAAAATTCAGAAATCTTGAAGTTAGAGATAAAAGTTGATTGAGGGCAGAGTACCTCCGCAAGGTTTGAGACACCAGAAATCTAAATAATAAAATTTGAGAGGAATGGCAGAACCATGAAAAACAAAGTTGTCTGTTTTGGAGAAGTTCTATTGCGTCTTGCTGCGCCCGATGGGAAACGCTTCTTCAAACAGGCAGCTTAAATGTTCATGCGGGAGGTGCTGAAGCTAATGTGGCAGCTTCACTGGCTCAATTTGGACACCACAGTGTCATGGCGACCGTTTTGCCTGCCAACGCATTAGGCCGCGCCGCTTTAGCCGAGCTTTGTAAATACAATGTAGACACATCTGCCGTCACACAGACTCCGGGCCGAATGGGATTATACTTCATCAGTTTTGACGCAGACGTTCGTCCTTCACGTATTGAATATGACAGGCAAGATTCAGCCTTTGCCAAAGCTGGCCCAGACACAATCGATTGGAGCGCTGTACTCATAGATGCGGATTGGCTACATATGTCTGGAATTACGCCTGCCATCGGAGAAAACGGAATCAAGGCTGCTTTACGCGCTGTGAAAGCCGCGAGAGATCTCGGGGGTCAAAGTGTCATTTGATGGCAATTACCGCGCTTATCTATGGGAAAATTGGAAAGGCGATGGCCCGAAGATAATTCGCGAAATACTCTCTTACGCTACACTCGCCCTCATCAATGAGCGGGATATTAGTCTCGTGATGGGGAAATATATCAAAGACCGACGAGAAGCCTATAAAGTTGCGTTTAAAGAATTTCCCCAGCTTCGAGCCTTAGCCGCCACCACACGCGAAACCCTCACAATGGATCATCACAGGATTTCTGCTGAACTTGTCAAACGGGACGCGCGGCGGGAATCAAGACCTTACAATGTGGCCGGGATTGTGGACCGCATTGGCGGCGGAGACGCTTTCGCTGTCGGTCTGCTGCAAGCGCTCTCAAACACTCAATACGAGGAGATTTCAATCTCGCAAGGATTTCGGATGTAGAATATGCCATGGGCAATGAAAGCTTAGATGTGCGTAGATAACCCCAAGTATACTTTATATACAAAATAAATACTTCACGCCCAAAGTAAATTTAGAAGTTAAGTGGGACCAGCAGCCTCTTGCTCCGATGTCCATTGCCCAACACTTGTAAGACAATTCATTTTAGCTCGGTGATAAAAGGCAGCTTGACTGGCAGCGTAATTTTCAGGCTTTCCTTTCCAAGCAAATAAAGCTGATTGTTGCAAAGCTCGCCCATAAGAATAGGTAATATTCCAAGGAAAGTCGCCGATCTTATTTATCATATTCAAATGCTCGGTTGCGACTTCATTTGTTTGACCGCCTGAAAGAAAAGCAATGCCTGGGACAGCGGCTGGAACAGTGTCCTTTAGAACCTTAATTGTGCGCTCGGCGACCTCTTCAACGCTGGGCTGGTCTGCACAGCGCAAGCCCGCTATCACCATATTTGGTTTTAAAATTGTTCCCTCTAGTTTCACGCCTTGCTCATAGAGTTCAGTGAAAAGCGAGTTTAGGACGCGTTCTGTAACTTCGTGACAGCGCGCAACATTGTGATAGCCGCCCATGAGGACCTCGGGTTCAACAATAGGTACAATCCCAGCTTCTTGGCAAAGTGAGGCGTAACGCGCCAATGCATGGTTATTGGCCTTTATAGCGCCTCTGGAAGGGGTCATTCCGACATATTGATCTGGATGTGAAATTTCGATAACGGCGCGCCATTTGGCAAAACGCGCACCGAGTTTATAATATTCCGCAAGCCGATTACGCAGACCGTCCAAGCCTTCAGTGATGGCCTCGCCGGGGCGTACTGCCAAGCGGATTTGCACCCATATCAACTTTGGTACCGGGAACAGCATCATTCGCTTTGATAAGATCAACAAGGCTCGTTCCATCTTCCGATTCTTGACGTATAGTCTCATCGTAGAGAATAACGCCGGAGATGTGATCTTGCATGGCCTTATCAGTCCGGAACAACATTTCACGCCAATCTCGGAGTCTTTCAAATGTGCTTTTGGTTTGGATAGAGTCAAAGCGTTTCTTAATAGTCCCAGTGCTTTCATCGGCAGCCAGAAGGCCTTGCTCGGGTCTTACCATTTTAACGGCTATATCGTTTAGGGCTTGAATATCTATTTTGTTGTACACTTTTGAAATTTATGGGTAGGGTTTAGTCAGGCGACTTATTTTCCGCCGTTCAGCTCGTCCTGTAACTTTTTAAGCGCGTCCATTTTTCCATCACGCGCCAGACGTGCTTGTTTTGGCCAACTATTTGGTTTGTGCATTGAAAACCGTGGCCCCGCATCTTTTAAAATTTTAGAGAGTGTACTAATTTTGGCTTTTGCAAGATCTGCAAAAGTTTCAATACCATCGGCTTGCAGTAGAGACGCAATCTTTGGGCCTATTCCTTCAATCAAGGTGAGGTTGTCTTTTTTTACCGCCTTACGCTTCTTGGGAGCCGCTTTCTTTTTAGCCGCTTTACTTGAACTTGGGGCTGTTTCGGCTTGATGCCAATAGACGTCAGGATGCTGACGGAAACCGTCTGCCTCTGCGAGGCGATAAGCTTCGACTTGTTTCATTTCATATGTTTTTTTGCCGGCCATTATTGTCTCCACATTGTGTTAGGTTCGCTGTATTATTTTAACTTAAATATTGTTGTAGCCAAGGGTGGAAGCGTCAATGCGAGCGACTGATTACGACCGTGAGCCGGTTTTTTTTCAGATTTGAAACCGCCCATATTCCCTTTGCCTGAACCGCCGTAAAGTGCGGAGTCTGTATTAACCAACTCTTGCCAATGCCCGGCAGCGGGTACTCCAACTCGGTAGTTCTCACGCGGCACAGGCGAGAAGTTGCAGACCGTCAGGCATGGCGATTTGCGGGCATGATCCCAACGGACAAAGGATAAGATATTCTCATTCTGAGCCCCGCCATCTACCCACTCAAATCCGCTCGCGATGCAGTCCTGCTCGAAGAGAGCTGGGGTCTCGCGATAGACCGCATTAAGATCGCGAATAAGCGCTTGCGTGTTTTTATGCTCAGGATATTCAGTCAGGTGCCAATCGAGCGAGCGGTCCGCATTCCATTCTTCACTCTGGCCAAATTCGCAGCCCATGAATAAAAGTTTTTTACCGGGATGGCTCCACATGAAGGCATAATAGGCGCGCAAGTTCGCAAATTTTTGCCAGCGGTCACCGGGCATGCGGTCAATCAGCGAGCCCTTACCGTGCACGACTTCATCATGGGACAGTGGCAACATGTAGTTTTCGCCAAAAGCGTAATCGATCCCAAAAGTCATTTTGTGGTGGTGATGGCTGCGATTAACCGGGTCTTCTGACATGTATTCCAACGTGTCATTCATCCAGCCCATATTCCATTTAAAGCCAAAACCGAGACCGTCATGATCTGTCGGTGATGTCACGCCGGGCCAAGCCGTGCTTTCTTCGGCGACTGTGAAAATACCGTCCATGACTGAATAAGCATCAGCGTTCATCGATTGCAAAAACTTGACCGCGTCCCAGTTTTGATTTCCGCCATCAGCATTGGGGAGCCATTCGCCGTCTTCGCGTGAATAATCAAGATAAAGCATGGAGGCCACAGCATCCACGCGCAGTCCGTCCAGATGATATTCCTCCAGCCAGAACCTTGCATTTGCAACGAGATAATTGACAACCTCGCGGCGGCCAAAGTTAAATATTAGCGTATTCCAATCCGGGTGGAATCCCTTACGAGGGTCTTCATGCTCATAGAGATAAGTGCCATCAAATTGTCCAAGTCCGTGATCATCGGATGGGAAATGCCCCGGTACCCAGTCGAGAATAACACCAATTTCCGCTTTATGGCAGGCGTCAACGAAGGCCTTAAAATCGGCGGGAGAACCATGGCGCGCTGTAGGGGCGTATAGGCCGATAGGCTGATAGCCCCAGGAGCCGTCAAATGGATGCTCGGTAATGGGCAGCAATTCTATATGGGTAAAGCCTAGCCCTTGTACATATGGAATAAGTTTATCAGCAAGCTCAGCGTAAGTGAGATAGCTATTATTTTCACCGCGCTGCCAAGATCCAAGGTGGACCTCATAAACTGACATAGGCGCTTCGCGGTGATGACGGCCTGCGCGGCTTTTCATCCATTTCGTATCGCGCCATTTATAGGTTGAAAGATCACGTACAACGGAGGCGGATTTGGGACGCATCTCTGCGCCAAAGCCGACAGGGTCCGCTTTGAGGGGCTGCATATGACCGTGTTCATCGCGGATAGCGTATTTGTAAGCCGCGCCGTCATCAACTCCTGGAATAAAGACTTCCCAAATGCCGCTGGCCCCGTGAGAGCGCATAGGATGCTTTGTCGTGCTCCACATATTGAAGTCGCCCGCAACGCAAACGCCGGCGGCATTGGGGGCCCAGACTGTAAAACGCGTCCCGTCCACGCCCTCATGTTTTTTTACGTGGGCGCCCAGAGCCTTAAACGCGTGAGCATGACGGCCCTCGGATAAAAGGTGCAAGTCAAGCTCGCCAAGGTCGGGCGAGAATCTGTAAGAGTCATCATAACGGTGCTCGACCCCATCATAATTGGCGATGAGCTGATAGCCGTTAGAAAGCTTAGAGGCTTTTATCCGCGATTCAAATATTCCGCCCTCATGTAGACGTGTGCATGAAGTTACGGGCTTCTTGCCTCGCGGCTTAACGATGGCAACAGACTGAGCATAAGGTGCGTAAGCACGAATAAGGAACTCGTCACCATCTTTATGGCAACCGAGATAAGCAAAAGGATCAGCATGAACACCGCGTATAATACGGGATATATCTTGCTGATCCTGCCTCATTATATTTACCCGTCTGTAGCTGTTGGCGCGTTCCAAATATCTTTAGCATATCCGCGAATAGTGCGATCAGAGCTGAACCAGCCCATACGAGCTGTATTCAGAATAGCCATCTTGGCCCATTTTTCTTTGTCGCGATAGACATCATCAATATGGCGCTGCATATCCCAATAGGCCTCGAAATCAGGGGTGACTTGGAAATAGTCATGGTTTTTGATGTTATCCAAAATATCATTGAAGACTTGCGTGTTCCCATCTGAGAAAACGCCTGTCTCAAGCTGCTTGATAACTTTTTGTAGTTTCGGCGATTCTTTGATAACTTCAGAGGGTCGAGCGCGGCGATGTTGGCGCTCTGCAATCTCTGAAGCAATGAGGCCGAAGATAAAGATGTTATCTTCGCCGACATGTTCTTGCATCTCAACGTTTGCGCCGTCGAGCGTACCAACGGTGAGCGCGCCGTTTAGAGCAAATTTCATATTACCTGTTCCTGAGGCTTCAAAACCGGCCGTTGAGATTTGCTCCGACAAATCAGCGCCCGGAATTAGAACTTCAGCGGCTGAAACATTGTAGTTGGGTAGGAATATTACCTTGAGCTTATCCCCGATATCTTTGTCAGCATTGACCACATTCGCCACATCATTGATGAGCTTAATTATCAATTTAGCCAAGAAATAACTCGGCGCAGCTTTCCCTGCAAAGATCTTCACGCGCGGCTGCCAATCTGCATTCGGATTAGCTTTCATTTCATTATAGAGCGCGATGGTCTCTAATATGTTCATGAGCTGGCGCTTATATTCATGGATACGTTTAATCTGAATATCGAACATGGCGTCCGGATTTACGGCAATGCCGGTTTCTTTAAGCAGGAACGACGCTAGAGCCGCCTTATTCTCGGCCTTCACATCCATATATTGTTTTTGCCAAGCTTTATCGGTCGCTTTGGGTTCAAGCTTTTTCAGCTGCTCCAAATCGTCAATCCAGCCCGTACCGATTTCCTTTGAAATCATATCAGAGAGACCTGGATTGCATTCCAAAAGCCAGCGGCGCGGCGTAACGCCATTTGTTTGGTTGACGATTTTGTCAGGAAACATTGTGTGAAGGTCGTGGAAGACAGTTTTCTTCATCAACTCGGAATGCAGTGCGGAGACGCCGTTCACTTTACGAGAGCCGATAAAAGCCAAATTACCCATACGCACCCAATCTTGCTGATGCGGGTGAATAACTTGTATGTTGGCGATAATGTTGTGATCCAATCCTTTAGCCAAAGCTTCTTGGTAGAACGCGCCGTCAATCATGTTGATGATTTGAAGGTGGCGCGGCAAGATACGCTCAAATAGCCCTTTGGGCCATTTTTCTAGCGCCTCCGGCAGTAGTGTGTGGTTCGTATAATGCAAAGTCTCGCGCGCAATTTCAAAAGCCCGTTTAAATGTGAAATCATGCAAGTCCATCAAAATGCGGATAAGTTCGGGCACAGCAATAGCGGGGTGGGTATCATTAAGTTGCACCGCAACATGATCACCCAGATTTTCAAGACTGTCATAATTCATGAAATAGCGACGAATAAGGTCTTGCAAAGAGGCGCTCGTAAAGAACACTTCCTGCTTTAAGCGGAGTTCTCGCCCTTGTTCGGTATGATCTCCGGGATAGAGAACTTTGGAAATCGATTCCGCAACGATTTGTTGATAGGCTGAGGCCATGAAATCGCCTTCGTTAAACTTTTTAAGGTTCATTAAATCTGCTTGACGCGCTGACCACAGGCGGAGTGTATTGACATGCCTGCCTTCCCAACCCGGGATTGGCATATCAAAGGCGACCGCATGAATACGCTCCGTTGGTTTCCATATCGCTTTGCCGGCATGATCCGTTTCGACATGGCCGCCAAAATCAATGTCATAGACAACTTCCGGGCGACGGAATTCCCAAGCATTACCTTCGACAAGCCAGTCTTCAGGTTCTTCTAACTGCCAACCGTCTTCGATGTTTTGTTTAAAAATACCGTGCTGATAGCGAATACCGTAGCCCATACCGGCAACGCCGGTGGTGGACATAGAATCCATGAAACACGCCGCCAAACGTCCCAGACCGCCATTGCCAAGCGCGGCATCTTGCTCTGCATGGAGTACATCATGAAAATCAAGTTTATGATCATCAAAGAATGCCTTAGCATCAGAGGCTAAACCCAAATTGGTCAAGCTGTCTTCAAGCATGCGCCCAATCATAAATTCCATAGAAAGATAATAAACGCGCTTTTGCTTTTTCTTATAAATTCGGCGCGTGGTATCGATCCAACCTTCGACCATCTGGTCGCGAGTAGCCAAAGACAGCGCAACGCACCAATCGCGCGCAACAGCATGTCGCTCATCTTTACCGACAGAGTAAATCAAGTGACGCAAAATCGAATCGCCGAAACTTTCCTTAATAAGGGATTGGGTGTCATCAATATGATGTGCGGTAGGTGACATAATATTTCTCGGAGGAATCTCTAAAATTAATTATTACGGGTTGGAGCGAGATCTACAGTTTCAAAAGGTCTGTGATATTACCTTTTGTTGGCAATTTTCAATATTGAAATATTTTTGCGTTTCGCTTGCTGTTTATCCCCACATAAACAATAATCATATTTATAAAAGGGCAAAAAGCCTCTTTAAGTGCATTTGGGAGGGACTGATGCAAAATAAGGCGTTTTCTTCAAATCGGAGACTTGCAGAAAGGTCAATGGCTTTTGTCTTAGCCGGTGGTAGAGGAAGCCGCCTTAAAGATTTAACCGAGAAACGGGCAAAACCCGCCGTCTTTTTTGGAGGGAAGTTCAGAATCATTGATTTCGCCCTCTCCAATGCCATGAATTCAGGTATAAGGCGCATTGGCGTTGCAACCCAATATAAGCAACATAGCCTTATTCGTCATTTACAGCGCGGTTGGAACTTCTACCGCGCGGAACGAAATGAAAGCATGGATATCATGCCCGCTTCCCAAACCATGTCTGAAGAACGCTGGTATGAAGGCACAGCAGACGCCGTCTATCAAAATATCCATATCATAGAGAGCCATAGCAATCTGGATTACATCGTCGTACTCGCGGGTGATCACATTTATAAAATGGATTATGAATTGATGCTTGAAGAGCATGTTAACTCAAAAGCTAATGTCACTATCGGATGCCTTGAGGTGAGTAAGGAAGACGCGAAAGCCTTTGGCGTCATGCATGTCGATGAGACTGATATGATTACGGATTTTCTTGAAAAACCGGATAATCCACCCACAATACCAGGGCAAGACGATTTCTGTTTGGCCTCTATGGGAATCTATGTTTTCGATAAGACATACCTCATCGAACAGCTCATTCGTGATGCTGCTGAAAAAGGGTCTGACCGCGATTTTGGTAAAAACCTCATCCCTCACATTGTGAAGAACGGCAAAGCGCAGGCGCATCGATTTACGAAATCTTGTGTCAAATCAGAAGGCGAAGAAGAGGCTTACTGGCGCGACGTCGGCACTATCGATGCTTATATGGAAGCCAATCTTGACCTCACTTCATATGAACCTGCTTTGAATTTATATGACAGCAATTGGCCGATTTGGACTTACTCTGAACTCGCGCCGGGCGCAAAATTTATCCATGACGATGTTGGACGCCGAGGGTCTGCCGTAAATTCAGTCGTGTCTGGCGGCTGCATCATTTCAGGCGCCCGCATTAATCAGTCGCTCCTCTTTACGAATGTGCATGTGCACTCTTTTTCATCACTTAAGCGCGCAATTGTACTTCCTGATGTTAATATCGCACGAAAAGTGCAAATGACGAATGTGGTGATTGACAAAGGCGTTCAAATTCCAGAGGGCCTCGCCGTGGGGAATGACCCTCAATTAGATGCCAAACGGTTCTACCGAACCGAAAGTGGTGTTTGCCTCATCACGCAAAAGATGATTGATAATCTGGATAAATAATTGCCTGTAGAGAAAAACCTTTCTGTACTTTTCGTCGCTTCGGAATGTTTTCCTCTTATTAAGACCGGAGGACTAGCGGATGTGGTCGGAGCTTTACCTGAGGCCTTAACGGCGCAAGGTTTGAATGTAACCGTATTTTTGCCAGGATTTCCAAGCGTTTTATCTGGCCTCACGACCAAACGAACACTAGCAAAGCTCCCAAAAATTGGAGGAAAGCCCGCTAAATTAGTCGCCGGCAAAACACCTTCAAATTTGTCAGTTATTGCCCTTGATGCGCCGCACTTTTTTGACATCACAGGCAATCCCTATCTCGACGCATCAGGTGTTGATCGCCCTGACAATGGCGAGAAATTTGCGGCCTTTTCGAAAATTGCTGCCAAGCTAGCGATGGGAGAAATCGGGCGAAAAAAATACGACGTGCTACATGCCCATGACTGGCAAGCCGGACTTAGTGCTGCTTATTTAAAAGCGGCGGGTGCTAGCCGCGTGAAAACTGTGGTGACTATTCACAATCTCGCTTTTCAGGGCCTATTCTCCAAATCCCTTATGAGCAGCCTTGACCTTCCGCAGAGTTATTTTAGCAGTGACGGGTTTGAATATTGGGACAAGCTCAGCTTTTTGAAAGCCGCCATTGCCTTTAGCAATCATATCACAACGGTCAGCCCCACCTATGCACTGGAAATTCAATCTGATGAAGGCGGTATGGGTTTTGGCGGGATGCTTCGATCCAAATCTGATAGATTATCAGGCATTCTCAACGGCATCGATATGGATGTCTGGAACCCCAAAACGGATAAGGAAATAGCGCATAACTTCTCGGCGGCAAAACCTGCGGGCAAAGCCAAAAACAAGACCGCACTTCAGCGCGAGTTAAAATTGCGTGAGGTCAAAGACGCGCCGCTCTTTACCGTTGTCTCGCGCTTAACCACGCAAAAGGGTTTGGATCTATTAGCCGACATGACAGACCACATTGTTGAGCGAGGCGGTCAGATTGCCCTGCTGGGTTCAGGGGACGCGGCCATAGAAGCGGCATTTGTCGCGGCGGCCAAAAAGCACCCAACAGAAATTTCTGTCACGATTGGGTATAATGAACCCCTCGCCCATCGCCTGCAAGCGGGCGGAGACGCTATGTTCATCCCCTCACGTTTTGAGCCCTGCGGCTTAACCCAGCTTTGCGCCATGCGTTACGGGACCGTCCCGATTGTCGGGCGTGTCGGCGGATTAAATGATACCGTCATTGACGCCAGCCCAATGGCGCTAGCCAGCGGCGCGGCAACAGGCGTGCAATTCTCCCCGATTAATGCGCATATGCTCTACGCGGCCATTTCGCGAGCCTTTGACCTCTACGCGGACACGGAGCAGTGGAACCGTTTGGTCGAAAACTGTCTCAGCCAAGATGTCGGTTGGGAAGCCTCGGCGATTAAATACCGAGATTTATATAACGCCTTATAATGCCGCAAACGCTCTCCACATCTAAAGGCCACTGCTCTCCGCTTGGGGCAGATGTGCAACAAGGCGGCGTGAACTTTGCCCTGTTCTCCGCCCATGCAACATCGGTGATGCTCTGCCTATTCTCGCCCGATGGAAAGACAGAAACAGACCGAATTTTATTACCCGAACGCACGGGCGATATATGGCACGGCTTTGTTAAGGGGCTGAAAGCTGGTCAGCTATATGGCTACCGCGTTGATGGGCCTTATGAGCCCTCAAACGGGCATAGGTTTAACGCGAATAAGCTCCTGATAGACCCCTATGCCAAAGATCTTTTTGGTGCGTTTATTCAGCATGATGCACTTTATGGTTTCGAAGCGGGCTCGCCTGATAAGGATGTGTCTTTTGATACCCGCGACAGTGCGCCTTACATGCCCAAATGCGTCGGAGGGCCGCCAAAACTCAACTGGAAAAAGACTAAGCGTCCCGAAACAGCTCTGGCAGATACCATAGTCTATGAAGCCCATATTAAAGGCCTCACAAAGCGTCACCCTGATGTGAAATCCACACATCGCGGAACACTCTCAGGCCTAGCCGACCCCGCTATCATCGCTCATTTAACAGAGTTAGGCGTGACAGCGATTGAACTGCTCCCCGTGCAAAGCTTTTTCTCAGAACCTCGGCTCACCGATTTGGGCCTGACGAATTATTGGGGGTATAACCCCGTCAATTATTTCGCCATGCATAGCCCCTATTTCGGGCCAAATGGCGCTCAGAGTTGGGCCGACGCAGTCAACGCTCTGCACGACGCAGGTATCGAAGTGATTTTGGACGTCGTTTACAATCACACGGCTGAAAGCTGGGAACATGGCCCCACTCTTTCTTACCGCGGTATCGACAATGCGTCCTATTATCAGCTTCAAGACAATGCCCGCTATTACGTCAACCATACAGGGTGCGGAAACACGCTAGATATGAGTCACTCCGCAGTGGTGGATTTAACCTTGGAAAGTCTGCGTTATTGGGTCAGTGAAATGCGCGTTGACGGGTTTCGTTTCGACCTCGGCCCTATACTTGGCCGCAATCCTAGTGCCTTTGACCGTGAGGCAAAATTCTTTACCGCCATTGCCGCCGACCCGGTTTTATCCAAGGTCAAAATGATTGCTGAGCCGTGGGATATTGGCCCAGGTGGATATCAACTTGGTAATTTCCCGAAAGGGTGGAGTGAGTGGAGCGACCAATATCGCGATAGCGTCCGCAGCTTTTGGAAAGGCAATCCGCACGCCCATCAAAACATGGCTGGAAAGCTCCTTGGTTCATCCAAAGAATTTGAGCATTCAGGACGTCCGCCCCAAGCCGCCGTCAATTTCATTGCCGCCCATGACGGCTTTACCCTCCGCGATACGGTTAGCTATAATGATAAGGATAATCACGCCAATGGTGAAGATAACCGCGATGGGCATGGCCATAATCTATCCGACAATATGGGCACCGAAGGCCCGACCGATAATGCATTTATCAAGGCCGTTCGCTTAAAGCGCAGCAAGAATATGCTCGCAACTTTGATGCTGTCTCAAGGTGTTCCGATGCTACTCGGCGGAGATGAATTTGGCCATTCTATGGACGGGAATAATAATGCCTATTGCCAAGACAATGAGATCACGTGGCTGAATTGGGGTGATGCTGACACTGCCCTAGCTGAGTTTACAAAACAGCTCATCGCGCTTCGCAAAACTAACCCTCATTTTACGCAAACCAATTACCTGCACGGCGAAGTAATTGCGCCGCCCGGCATACAGAACGCAGACTGGCTTCGTGCAGATGGACAGCCAATGCATCCTGGTGATTGGGAGAATCCGGATTTTAAATGCTTCGCGCTTCTGCTATCCATGACGGGCGAAGACACATTCGCCATCATTTTTAATCGCGGAGGAGACGTTACGGCGCCTTGGATTGATAAGGATTGGTCGTGCGAACTGACAACAGCAGAGGCGCAGCACGATAGTCTCATCCCCGCTGATAGTGTCACTGTATTTCGACACAAAGGCCCCTATGCGCGTCCAGATATCTACAAAAAGGCGCTCGATATGGCAGCGCAGAAATTTGGGATTATTGACAGCTATCGGGATATAAATGGCCATATCCACACAGCGCCTGACGCCACCAAAGCTAAGCTCTTAAAAGCTATGGGTATTGACTTAACGTCAGCCCATGAGACTAAGCCTGCCGCTTACACCGAACCATCGAATGACAAAGTTTTTGGCGCAGCCTTATTACAAGCTCAAGGCGGGTGTTGGGGGGTGACGGCGGCGCTTTATGGCCTGAGGTCAAAGCGAAATTACGGCTCAGGTGACTTTGAAGACTTAGCGGTTCTCGCGGAAATCATGGCGGCCAAAGGCGCAGATTTTATCGGCATTAATCCCATCCACGCTCTCTTCCCATCAGCGCCACATCTCTACGCACCTTATTCCCCTTCCTCGCGGCAGTTCCTAAATGTGATGTTGATTGCGCCCGATAAAATAGCTGATTTGCCGAGCGGTTATTCACATAAGGCCGCTCAATCTGCCTCATCCGAACATGTAGTTTACGCCGCAGTTTACAACGCGAAAATGAATGCGTTTGAAACCGCATTCAGCGAGTTTCTTAAATTAAAAAAATCATCAGCCCGCCGCAAAGCCTTTGAAAAATTTACCGCATCAAACGGCACAGCCTTACAGCATCAAGCTTTGTTTGATGCGCTATTTGAGACCCTGCCAATAGCAAAACAAACATATGACGGCTGGAAGAACTTTCCCAAGAAATTTCACGACCCAGATTCAAAAGCCTGCCAAGACTTTGCAAAGAAAAATGCTTCGCGCATTGAGTTTTATGCCTATCTGCAATGGATTGCTGAGACCCAATTAAAGCAAGCTCAATCTCGCGCCAAAGCCGCAGGCATGAGCATCGGCATCTATCTTGATTTTGCGGTCGGAATCGTCCCCGGCGGTGCTGGCACATGGCACAATAAAACAGCCTTTGCCAAAGAGGTCAGCCTTGGCGCACCCGGCGATATGGCAAACCCCGACGGCCAAAAGTGGAACCTGCTACCTTTTAATCCACAAGAACTCGCAAAGAATAATTATGAGCCTTACCGAAGCGCCCTGCGCAAAGCCATGTCACAAAGCGGCGCGATTCGTATAGACCACATTCTCGGCCACCTCCGCAGTTTCTGGCTCCCGAATGACGGGGACATAACAGGCGGTTATGTTAGCTATCCCTTTGATGGGTTGATGCAAATGATAGCCGAGGAGTCCCAAGCGCAGAACTGCGTCGTCTTTGGTGAGGACCTCGGCACGGTGCCGGATGGTTTTAGGGCCCGCATGGCCCAATATAAGCTGATGGGCTGCAATGTCGCTTTGATTGAACGTGATGCTGAGGGAGACATCATCCCGCCTGAGACGATGCGCATCTTGTCAATCACGGCTCTATCAAATCATGATTTCCCAACACTCACAGGTTTTTGGGAGGGAGAAGATTTTCACTGGCGAGAGAAACTTGGTATTGGGGATGACCCGGAAACACTTGCACATGAAAAACACCGCCGCGCTGCGGATAAAGCCAATTTTCTAAAGCTGATTGGGCGAGACAATGCAGACCATATGACGACGCATTTGATGGCAGAGTTGCAAGCCTATTTCGCTCGTAGCCAAGCTTTGGCTTTTGCGGTTCAGCTAGACGACCTTATGCTGGAGCCGATGCAGGCTAACGTGCCCGGCACAACAGATGAGCAGCCCAATTGGCGTCGGCGCTCGCGCATAACTCTCGAAGAGACCGCGACAGATAAAGACGTTTCATATATATGCGATGCTATTAACACCGCAAGAAAAGGACGCTGATATGATTTCAGTTGCAACCACACCTTTTGATGACCAAAAACCTGGGACGTCGGGCTTGCGAAAAAAAGTCTCGGTTTTTCAGCAGGCGGGTTACCTTGAAAATTTCGTGCAATCCATTTTTGACTCAGTACCGGAACTGCACGGCGGCACCCTCGTCCTGGGCGGGGACGGAAGATTTTATAACGATGTCGCGATTCAGACTATACTCTCAATGGCCGCTGCGAACGGCATAGCAAAAGTCATTGTCGGGCAATCAGGATTGCTCTCAACACCCGCCGCCTCTTGCATCATCCGTAAATATAGAGCCGTGGGCGGAATAATCCTTTCCGCCAGTCATAATCCGGGCGGGCCCGATGGTGATTTTGGAATTAAATATAATGGCCGGAATGGTGGCCCCGCTGTTGAGTCTGTGACGGAGACAATTTTTGCACGAAGCCTTATAATCGACTCTTATAACACGACTCAAAACAATCCAATCGATCTAAGTAAAATCGGGACTAGCCGGATTGGACCGCTTGATGTTGACGTCATAAATAGCGTGACGGATTACGCTAACCTCATGGAAACCTTATTTGATTTTGGCGCAATCCGAAATATGATTTCTTCCGGGTTTACAATCTGCTTTGATGCGATGCATGCTATTACGGGCCCCTATGCAAATGAGATTCTGGTCAAGCGTTTAGGTGCGCCAGCCGGCAGCATAATTAACGGCATTCCGCTCCCTGACTTTGGTGGGGGTCACCCTGACCCTAACCCTGTTTATGCCAAAGAATTATTTGAAAAAATGTTTAGCGGTAATGCGCCTGATTTTGGTGCCTGTTCTGATGGCGACGGCGATCGTAATATCGTGCTTGGGAAAAACACCTATGTCTCGCCCTCCGATAGCCTCGCGGTCATCACGGCAAATGCGCATCTGGCTAAAGGTTACAGACAAGGCATTTCGGGCGTGGCTCGCTCTATGCCCACAAGCCGCGCCGCAGACAGAGTGACCACGAAGCTTGGAATAGATTGTTTTGAAACCCCAACAGGCTGGAAGTTTTTTGGTAACCTGCTCGATGCAGGACGCATCACGATTTGCGGCGAAGAAAGCGCGGGCACCGGCTCGGATCATGTGCGCGAGAAAGATGGTCTATGGGCCATTTTAATATGGCTGAATATTATCGCAGTTACAGGCAAAAGCGTATCAGATCTACTTGAAGAACATTGGCTTGAATATGGCCGTAATTATTATTCAAGGCACGATTATGAGGGCGTGGATAAAGCTAAAGCCGAACAGGTCATGGAAACGCTACGCGCAAAACTTGATAGCCTTCCGGGCCAATCCTTTCACGGCGAAACCGTCAGCAAAGCCGACAGCTTTTCCTACACGGACCCAATTGACGGTTCAGTCTCTGAAAATCAGGGGTTACGCGTTGAGTTTGAAAGCGGAAGCCGTTTTGTATTACGTCTTTCCGGCACAGGAACGGTCGGAGCAACACTGCGGCTATATTTGGAAAAGTATTCCCCTCCAGAGGACGATTTAAACCAAGAGACACAATCTGCCCTCGGGACATTGGGGACAATTGCGAATGAGTTAGCCGATATCAAACCCATGCTGGAACGCAATGAGCCATCGGTCATTTCATAAAATCACCTCCTCGGAAGTATTAGACCGATTGAAACCGCAAGCGTCTACGGACACTACGAAAACATAGAAATATCCTCTTAGCGGACCAAACTGCTTAACTCGTTCCCAATTTCATATTACGCGAACGAGCTTAATTATACGTTTGAATGAGTGACTTCTCATCAATTTGCGTTATCTAAAGCTATGAAGCTGAGGTTAGAGATTAGGGTAACCATTTATTGCCATGGCTTGCCGGGCTCAGCGGCTGAAATTTTGAACCTTGGGGCGGCTGATAACCCTACCGTACGCACCTTAGGGTCTTTAGACCTTGCAAGATTTGAGACCTTAATTTCACAAGATCCAGAGTGTAAGTATCATCTTATTGGCTTTTCTCTTGGCTGCATGACGGCCCTCAGAATGGCCGCATTACACCCGAACAAATTCGAAAAGATAACTCTCATAGCGCCGGCAGCGCCTTTGGAACTTGGGAACTTCCTACCTAAGATGGCGGGCCAAGCTGTTTTCAAAACAGCTCGCCACGGAGAATTCCTATTCGGTCTATTTACAAATTTTCAACGCCTCGGCGCTGTCATACTACCAAATCAGGTTGTCAGCGCAATGTTCGCAGGTAGCCCAAAGGCTGACATAGATTTACTATCGGATGCTACATTTAAGCAAAGTGTAATCACCGGATTGAGGTTCTCGCTTGGGAAACATCGAAAACAATATTGCAAAGCTATCCTCGCCTACGTGCAACCTTGGGCGCATCACCTTAAGGATGTTAAATCTCCTGTCGCAATACATCATGGAACAGCAGATAACTGGGCCCCTGTTGAGATGGCATACGCTCTACAAAAAGAAATAAAATCAAAGGTTCAGGTGATTGAGCACGACAATCTAGGACACTATTCGACGCTTCACAAAGTGCTTCCCGGTCTCTTGTGAAGCTAGATTAATCAGGCTCGGCTTTTAAGTATCCACCAACCGCTTTTGTGATTGGCTCCCGCATAAAACAAGACAGGCTCGCCGGTTTCAGGATGTATTGAAATTTGCGGCGCGATAATTTCATCTGTCTCCCAAGGCGGACCCGCCTGCACTAAAATAGGAGCTGAATCGCCGATATAGGGACCAAAGGGATGATTAGATCGACTTAGAAAGGTCGCCTCTTTGCCTTTATAAGCCTCAGTTCGTACAGCTATATAATCAGTGTCTGAGAGCTTTGTGATTTACCCCTCCATTCCAATAGGAGCTCTAACCTCGCCAACAATCTCCCAATCACGACCGGCGTTTCTTGACACTGCGCCGAGCACCCAGACCTTTGTGACGTTTGCAAAGTCATCCCACCCTAGGAAGGTCATCTTCAATTGACCCTCATGTTCAATAATGCTGGGGGATGTAATTGTGTGTACGTCATGTCCCGCGATTATACCGCTTGGTATCACAGGCTCATTCAGCAACTTATAAGGCCCTTCGAGATTTTGAGAAACGGCGAGGTATATTTGAGATTTATAGCTTTCCTCATCATCATACCCGATAAAATATAACTGATACTCGGACCCAAGTTTGTATATAAAAGGGGTCTCTTTAAAACGAGGGATCTGATGTTCCGTGCTTGACGCTATAAGCACTTGGGAGGGTGCCCACTTTTCTATATTCACACGCTTTGCCAATTTGATCGAAATATTGCCGCCGTCGTCCCCGCTATAAATCATAATTGGATCGGTGTGCTGAGATAATATTACCTGGGGGTCACTGGCGACTTCATAGTTTTCCGATACTATCAGGTCGCGCAAAACAGACTCTGAAGTTCTGCCATTCTTTATCCTATCGCAAACACGATAGCTGCTTAGTTATTACACCTTAGCTGTAAACTTCTCTTCATCGCGTTTTGAAAAGATTTTCTGCTGTGTACCTTTTTGGGTCCTATTTGAGACCTTAGAGGGCGCTATGAATTATGAAAGACGGCATTTACCCAAACGTGGCAGGCAATGGTATTATGCTCGGATGTTCCGAAGGCTTTGAGAGAGCTTGGTTCAAGAGAGAAAATCAATTGACGGTCTTCATATAGTTTCAGACCTGCAATAAAGGCAGAAGCAAAACTGTCACAGCGACCGAGCTGGTTGATGATATCGGTTAGATCATATTTCTTAGAGAGTGAAATCTGTTTTCGCGATCACGCATACGGGCTGACCCGCCATTAATGTTCGCATTGATTGACTCGGGCACTGTAATCGCGATTGTCGATATGCCCTGATAAACACCCAAGACCTTTTGAGGCAGCGCTTCCCTCTATATATCGATACCAATTTCACAAAAAAAGGCACAATCTTTCTTTAGAAAGTCGTGCCTAAGGTAAATAGTATGTTTTAAGCCCTTAGTTTAAAACCGAGAGCATGAAAGGGCATTTAAACAAACGCCCTTCCAATAGATTTATTACGTTTTTCTAGAATGTGTAGCTAGCGCCAAAGATAACGCGGCGATCTGTAATACCTTCATAACACAACAGTGCATTATTATTTACACAGAATACATTTTGACTAGATTCGGTAAGGTTAACTGCATCTACGCTTAATGTCAGATGATCATTCACATCATAGCTAGCACTACCATTGAGTTGCCCTCTAGATTCAACCACTCCTCTAAACCCAAGTGGATCAAACTCATTACTCGTTCCTGGTAGGTCATCCGTTTGGAACGAACTACGCCAAGTATAACGCAGTCTGGCTGAGAAACCATATTTCTCATAATAGCCAGTGAGGTTGTAAGAATCTTTTGACAGGTTCAACAGCGATGCCGCTTCACGACTGACAGGATTTGTTACACGATCAAAGCCCTGTAACTCAAAGATATTTTGAGCCCGAACTTCGCCGATATTGATGAAGCCTGTATTCACATCAGCTAATTGATGTGTGTAGTTAGCGATTAAACCAAAACCAGAGGCCCAACCAAAGCTACCAAGACGGTCTTCCCAATCTGCGAAGTTATACTGAATCGCGGCTTCAATACCTTCTTGGGTATTTGAGCCTTCCGCGTTGAAGAGCGTCGCGTTGCCTACACAGACACCTCGACCTGAACCGAAGATACCTGCATCTGTATTCTCAGAGAACACGCCACCAAGAGCACAAGGCGCACCATTGTTGGAACTGCTAACGGCACCACCATTTCGGCCAAAGATGTCTACAGTTTCACGAAGTCCACCGCCAGCATCTCCTGGTTGCTGGATAATATCTCCGATAAGTGAACTGCGTCTTTTGTTGAAATAACCGATAGTCAGCAAACCTTCAAGCGCAAAGTACCAATCGGCCGACACATCGAATGAACGAATTTCTTCAGGCTTTAATTCAGGGTTACCAACGCGTGAGATATCATTAACTCCGCCCCTGCTAGGGAAGGTTCTAGCGAAGGTAAGGTCAACAAAATCAGGTCGGTTAATATCTTCATAATATGCGCCACGAAGCAAAATATCATCCGTAACATCAATCGCGATGTTAGCGCGTGGAAGGAAGAAGGTATAAGAGTTTTCTGCATTGATCTGAGTGTCAACAGGCGTGCCATCATCTGGCGTTCCGTCCATATCGGCATCAGTAAGATCAAAAGTTCTTTGAGTGCTCAAAGAGTTCACAGTCGTATCGCTATAACGAGCACCGATATTACCACGCACACGACTACCATTCATATCCGTGTCAAAATTAACCTGACCATATAAAGCCGTTGTTTCTTCATCAAGATCGAAGAAAGCAAGTTGCGATGATTGTAAATCTGTGGAAATTGGTGACTGCGAAATACCTGCATTCGCAATGGCTGCGTTGATTGTACCAACTGTCTCCAGTGGATTTAGAGCCAGTTCAGGATTGATGTTCAACAAGTCTGAAATAAACAAGTCGCTATTTGTTCCGTCACCAAAATTATCTGGAATTGGAGCAACAAGTTCTGAGATAAGACCTGCATTTAAACTATTGGCGAAACTACTCGTGCCGCCAGCGCTTGCTGATATATCATCCCTAAGGCTATTACGGTCATTGTAGCGGAACCCAAAATCTACAGAGTCGACGAAAGAAAGGCCAGAGTCCGCGAAGTCATAATTGAAGTCCAAACGCACAGCCGTATCTGAATTTTCGCGCTCATTTGCACTGAAAGTACCACCATTATCAAACACGTAATTTGAAGGATTAAGCAAATCTTCAGTGCTTGGAGCAAATTCACTGCTAGTATCAATTCCGAATGAGATACCATCTCTTAAGTCAAAGACAATTGGAACACCGTTTTCATCTCTGTCACCAAATCTATCGGAATTTGGGTTAATGAAATTAAGCGTTAGCGATAAGTTCGGATTAACTGTGTCAGACTGAGTATGTGAGAATTCTGCAACAGTTGTTAGCGGCCCTTTTTCCCACTCAGCACCCATACGAATGAGGCTTGTTTCTGTTAAGCGTGCTCCACTATCACTAGAGCCGCGCAAGAATGGCGCACCACGATCGACGGTCGCATCATCCAATTGTTGCGGTCTAAATCTACCTGACGTAACAGCTGAAATAGTTCCTAAATTTACATCCCCATTTGGCCCAGGTACAGTGCCTAGATCAAAGGTATCAAAAGTATCGAATGTCGCAAATAGGCTATCACTTGCCCCGCGGCCATTGACGCGGCTGATATTTGAGATTTGCGCTCTAGAGCTTTCCTGACGACGGGTTTGATCATTATAGACACCATCGATATAAAGCTTCAAATTTTGAGTTGGGCGCGCTTCAAATGAACCAGCCAGGTTAATTGTCTCAAACTCTTGGTTGATTTGAACTTGGTTCAAGAATTGAACCCCGAGGAAATGTGTTGCGCCATTTGAATTTGCACAAGTAGTAGGTGCAACAAAAGTAGCGTCAGCAGGATTAACACAAGTCGTTGGGTTATCGCGGTCTAGGCGAGGTCTGAATGCGCTGTTATCTGATTTGGTATAAGCGCCGCTCAAGACAAAGCCCATTTCTTGCCCAGACGCATTTTCCCACTTATTCCCTAATGCTCCAGAGAATCGAGGCTGGATGCCATCTTGAGACAAGCTACTATCTTCGCCTTGAACCCGTGCAGACGCTTAAGGCCCTTTAAGATCTAGAGGACGAATAGTTCTTAAATTGACAGTACCACCAACGGCACCTTCAATTGTGCTAGATTCGGGCGCTTTTATGACCTCAAGACCCGCAATGATAGAAGCGTCAATATCTTCAAAGCTGATACCGCTGCGGTCGTTTCCTGCACCAACTGTGGTAACCCCATTAATCTGAATTTGGTTTTCGTCAGTACCACGAATTTGAACGCCTGTACCAACACCTGCCTCGCGTGTAATCTGAACACCTGTGATGTTCTCCAAAACTTCAGCGAGGTTTTGGTCGGGTAGCTTACCGATGTCTTCAGCAAGGATAACTTCTTTTAAACTTGCGGCCTCGCGCTTTTCAACAAGCGCGTTTTGTAGCGACTGGCGAATACCCGTCGCAATAACTTCATCCTGAACATTATCTTGAGCTACTGCAGTCTGCGCGAAAGCGAGCGTGGCAAACCCTGCGCTTAAAAGCAATGACCCCTTGAGCCATGATTTATGAGAATTAGACATTTATAGATTTCCCCTACAAGTTTGATTGAACTATTTTTTATCATTCACTTAGAGAACCAATTACACTTACTTGTTAACTCTATATTTCTACCAATTACACAAAATTGGTATGACCAATTAACGGTTAACTGGAAGTGTACCAAAAAAAGTCACACCCATACTGATCATAGAGTAAATAGTCATATTACATTGTTGTGGCTTAATCCGAGTGACTTTTTTAAGTTAGTTCGGACTGACAATAAGTTGCGGTAAGAACCATAGATAATAAGGCTAACATTCAATATTATGACAGGTTACTTCCAAAATTTGGGGCCTAGGCATTTATATGGGCTTGCGCGGCATGGATATCGGCGAATGGCACGGAGCGCCGTGAAAGCTTGCGCGCACGTGATGGAGCGCCGTCAGTTCGACAATATACCTGACATCGGTAATGCCGCCTGCTTTGGTTATGGCAACGCGGATGAAATCGCCCCAACCCTGTTCGATCATAGATTTGAAATCCCATATAGAACTGAACACTTCGCCAATAGCGATGGGGACCGTTGTAATTTCTCTGATAAACTTAAGCCCGATTTGGTGATCGGCTGGTGCGGGGTCTTCGAGTCAGAAGAGATTATATTTCTCGATCTCTCGGCCAAATGCGGCGGCTTAACGAGGGCGTAGGCGATGATGGACGTCATGTAAGAGGTATATCAAATGCCCTTTTTAAAATTTAAAACCGCATAAACCACTGATTTAATTATGTTGATCACTCTTTATTGACTTCTGTTTGCGGAGCCATTCTCTTTCTTTCTCAAATCACGACCTGCGCTCTATGCGGTACTCTGCATGTACAATTTATAGATAGCACCGCATTCACAACTCCGGAAATTTCGGCAATAAAAAACCCGGCCAGAAAGCCGGGTTTCGTGTTTTAATTATCCGTAGCAAGTGCGCTCCGCCTTAAGAGATAAGGCCGCCGCAACGACCTTATCAAACTTTGCTAGAACTGGTAACGAGCACCGATTCTGATCCGGCGGTCACCGATGAAACTTGTCCGCCCAAAGCGTTGGCCAGACGCATCAATTTGCTGCTCAGCATTTGCTCTTGTGTCCAAGATGTTTGCAACTTGCGCACGGAGCTGGAAGTTCTCAGTCACGTTATACTTGATGGATCCATCTAGGTATCCGCGATCCGTTTGGAAAATCGGATTGCCTGTAACGAAGTCACGATAGGAACTGAGATATTCAGAACGCCAGTTATAGGCTAAACGCATTTCCAGTTTATCATCTTGATAGATGCCGATGAGGTTAGCGGCGTGATCAGACAAGCCAAGGAAATTATCAACGCCAAAGCGGAAAATTTGCTCGAAACTATCCGGCACACCATCACCATCAGCATCGACAACAGGCAGTGGCGCATTTGTTTCCGCATCAATAAAGGTATAGTTAGCCTGAACCCCTAAATTGCCTAACAACCCCGGCCAGTCATCAAAGAATTGCTGATAGGCAACCTCGAAGCCATGAATTTTTGCTTCATCCTGATTGACGTCTCCGCTGAAAACAACTGGAACAGTACGTCCGTCCAGGGTCACCGTGTCTATTGTTTGGGTACCATAAATTATATTGTTCTTAATATCCTTCTTAAACAAGGACAACGTCAATGAGTTGTTGTCACCGTAATAATGCTCAATAGATAAATCGAAATTATTGGCCTCAATTGCTTTCAGATTTGGATTGCCACCAAAAACGTTAATTTGCGTTAAAGCAATGTCGGTAATTCGTTGGTCCGGAGGCACAGCAGGGTCATTATTTGTGGCAAACGCAAAAGCCCCGCCCGCGCTTTGGTCAGCCCGAAGCTGATCAATTCTTGGTCGCGTGATAGCTTTACTTGCCGCAAACCTTACTAATGTCTCATCGTTTAGGTTCCATTTAACATTTAATGAGGGCAACCAGAAATCTTCAGATCCTATCGGTCCAGACCGATCCTCGTCGGCTTGCGCGAGGAAAGCTACCGCTTCAGGACTGAAATCAATCGGATTTTGTCCCGCTGCGTTGTTATTTGCTACCTCGTTATAAACGAAACTACCGTTCGCTTCGATGTCAGCTTTCGTATAACGGATACCAACATTACCTTCTACAGACATGCCATTGTTAAATTCGTTTCCGAAATCTAAGCGTGCATAATAGTTTTGCGTTTTTTCTCTAACGTCACCAATTTGCCCTCTGTTCAGATAGTCAACACCATTTGGCGCATTCGTTCCGTTATTGAAGAGTGGCGCCCAATCAGAATATGCGACAACTCCTGGCCCTAGGTCAGGACGATTATTAACAGGTACAAGTGGGTCACCGCTGATAGCATCAACGAATGCACTGTAGTTTTGAATCAAGTTTCTATCGGCAAAGATAACGCTCGTGTTATCACCCCTAACGACGCCACCACGTTGAAAGTCAGAGAAGTCTACGACTTCAAATGTGGGGTTCTGAAGGTCGGCAAAAGGCAAATAGCCACCCGCCCAAACAGGGGCAACAGCCGCCCAGTTTAGCCCAGCCGCTCGGTTGATCTGTTCACGATCAGCATAGCGTGCACCGAACTTAACTTTGTCGAACCATCCATCGTTGTCGAATTCGTACTCAACATCGCCTCTTACAGCATATAGGTCCCCTTCGTTATCGGCGAATTCGTCAGCAGCAAATTTCAAGAAAACGTTATTTGGGTCGTCTAATCCACCTGTCAACGGCCCCCTAGCGCCGCCACGACGAAGTGGGTCATTTGTTGGGTCCTGCACGAGCGTGACGGATGGGTTATCCAGATCGGCGTTTAATGTGAAATTAGATTGGAAGCGAGATCCAACCCATAAACGCTGTCTTTCAAACTCAGCCGTTGTTTTGTGAGCATCAAGGTTAACGTATAATCTATCAGACGGGCGCCATTTCACATTCAAGCTTAAATCATCAGTCTTTGATTTATCGATTTGATTGATACCCAAATTCGTAAATGGAGCTCCTCTTAGTATTGGTTGAAAATCTGTACCAGCCCAGTCCCGTAAACGGTTAGTTATAAGTCCGCTTTGGTATATGCCCGTCACAGGAAAAGTAGTTTCGCACAAAGATAGCTCTCGGTTTGGGTCATTAGACCCATTACAGGCAGCGATTCCAGAGGAAACGAAAGGACTTGAAGTAAAGTCACCGACTAATTGAGTAAGAGAATCACCACTCAGCGCAGGTGGAGGGTTAGCGGGGTCTCCCCAGCTTTCGCCATCTGGGAAAAATTCTAAAGTCCTCTCATTGCTGTTGACGTCGTTTTCAATTAGTGAGTATTTTGCTGTCAGCTGGAGGTCACCTGATGGATCTCTCCACTGGCCAGCTACATAGTAACTATCTCTTTTTCTGTCCACATCATTTGTTCGCAACTGAAATCCGCTGGGGACTGCAATTCGCGTATTTCCAACAGGTATGGGGGACAAAGGCCCAATTTGAAAGCCGTGCAAATCTGACTTCAACTCTGACGATGAAAACGATCCAAGAAGGCCGAACTCACCCATATCAGTGTCCCAACGATTACCGAGCAAGGCTGAGAAATCAGGTGCCCACTCATCACGCAAGTCAGTGTACGTGCCGTCTGCTGTAACAACAGCGGTTAGACCATCACGATCGAACGGCTCTAATGTGCGAAGGTTAATTGAACCACCAATACCGCCTTCTATTAAGTCGGCTGATGTGTTCTTATAAACGTCAACGGCTCCGATCAACTCTGGTGGGATTGTACCGAAATCAAGAGCTCGACCACCATTCGCGGAAAAGGTGTCACGGCCGTTAAATTCAGAACGAACAAGCGTTAGACCCCGAATAAGGTTGCCGCCGCCTTCAGGGGAAGGAAAGTCACCCGCATTATTATCAGATACATCAAAACGCTGTACCACGACACCCGGAATACGCTGCAGGGCTTCTGCAACTGACAAGTCTGGAAGTGCACCCACATCTGACGCCGTAATGGAGTCAATCGCCGTATCCGCGTTCCGTTTTAAGTCACGAGCGTCTTTCAAAGATTGACGAATACCGGTTGAAATCACTTCATCCGTATCTTCCGTCGTTGTTTCCGTGCTGTCTTGCGCATAAGCGTTCGACATAAGTCCAAAGCTTGCGACCAAAGCCGTTGTGCCGAGCAAAGCGAGCTTGCTAATTCGATCTACAGCTGTGCTTGAATTCAATTTCACTGATTTCTCTCCCTTGGCGCCCGATTTTGGGCTTTAAACACCCATTTTGGGCTTTCATTATTGTTTCGAGGGATATTGAACGCCTCAATTACCATTGAATAGATTCAAATCCCCATTCGTCTAAAGCCTAATTTGACAGCGCTGTCAAATGTGTTTGTTTACGGCTTCTATCCGAACTTACGGAAAAATTATTAGAACGAAAGCTCTTTTCGTGTTTCAGCCTATACGTTATTTTGTCGCGCACGAATTGGCGCGAGCAACACTCCCAAACACTAGCCATTCTTATAAATTTGCGTTAGCGGAACGCCATAATTCAAGCCGACGAGAGGAGACGATATGAAAATTCAGACAATTTGCATTCTCGGCGGCGGCACTGCGGGCTGGATGACGGCCGCAGGACTATCTAATAAATTCAAAGACCTAGACGTTGAAATCATACTCGTAGAGTCCAATCAAATCGGCACCGTTGGGGTCGGCGAGGCCACACTCCCCCACATTCGGTTTTTCAATAATGCCTTAGGAATTGATGAATGTGAATTCATGCGCGAAACACGTGCAACCTTTAAGCTGGGCATCGAATTTTGCGATTGGGGCCGCTTAGGGGACAGTTATATTCACCCTTTTGGGGATTATGGCGAACCCATAGAGGGCATCGACTTCCATCATTTTTGGCTCAGACTGTGGCAGAAAGGTCACAAATCGAGACTGGATGACTACTCATTTCCGATTCTCGCCGCCGAATCCGGTAAATTTCAGCATCCCGGACCCGATGCCACGCAAATTGGCTCTAATTTCGGTTACGCCTATCAGTTTGACTCCAGCCTCTATGCCAAATTCTTACGCCGCTATTGTGAAGCTCGCGGCATCAAACGCGTTGAGGGAAAAGTCGTAACAACAGATGTCAACGCCAAGACGGGCTTTGTTGATGCCATTATCTTGGAGAGCGGAGAGAAAATTACCGCAGATCTCTTTGTTGACTGCTCCGGCTTTCGAGGCGTGCTCATCGAACAAGCCCTCAAAACCGGCTATGACGATTGGAGCGAATGGTTGCCTTGCAACCGCGCGGTTGCCGTACCGTGCGAAGCGCGCGGACCGAGCCTGCCCTATACGCGCGCCACTGCCCGCAAAGCAGGATGGCAGTGGCGTATTCCCTTGCAACATCGCACCGGCAATGGCCACGTCTATTGGAATGAGTATATCTCTGATGACGAAGCAACGCACCAAGTCATGAGCACTTTGGAGGGCCCTGCCTTGGCTGAGCCCAAACAGCTCTTCTTTAAAACCGGCAAACGCCGCAAGCTTTGGAATAAAAATGTCGTGGCGATTGGTTTGTCAGGTGGTTTTTTAGAGCCGCTCGAATCAACATCCATCCATCTTATCCAAGAAGGCATTACCGCACTGATCGAACTTTTCCCCGACAAAGCCTGTCATACCTCTGATGCTGATGAGTATAATCGCCGTATGGATTTAAACTTTGATCGCGTTAGAGATTTCTTGCTCTTACATTATGTGGCGACACAACGGGATGACAGCCCTATGTGGAATTACTTCCGCAATATGGTCTTGCCGGAAAGTCTCCAAGAGAAAATCGACGCTTGGAATTCTCGCGGTTATATTCTGCGCTATGAACAAGGCGTTTTTCTTCCGCCAAGCTGGGTCGCCGTGATGATGGGGCAAAACCTTTTACCCAGGGGATATGATCGACGCACAGACACTATGGACTTTAATGATATGTTCCGAAGGTTAGCCGCGATCAAAGACCAAAGTGCAATAGCCGTGCAAAATACGCCTGACCAAGCTGCCTATTTATCCCGTATCGGCGCAATGTCTGAGGCTCCCCCGCTCACAGCAAATAATATGAGCCCGATTTAATCAGCATGGCAGGCAGTTTCCCGCATAAAATCATTATATATGGCGACGGCTTGGCTGGTCAGTTAGCGGCAACGGCCTTGCTAAAAGCTCTGCCGAAAGAAACGGATATCATTCTATTAGGGACACAGGCAGACGCAAAAACAGATATATTTTATGGCTCGGTGACATCACCGTCCATTTACGATTTTTTCCTAAGCCTTGGGATTTCGGAACCTGAAGTCCTGCTCAATACATCCACGTCATTTTCACTTGGGACGCAATATGAGGCATGGGGGGCTGATAATCGGTCTTGGACGCAAAGTTTCCATACGCCCCTGCCCCTTTTCGGCACGGTCGGATTTCATCATTATTTGAAACGTCTGTCGAACGCGGCCTCCAAACCTTTTGCCTTATCGGATTATATTATGTCGGTTCAGGCGGCAGAAAAGGGCGTTTTCGCACACCCCCCTGAAGGCCAGAAAATCCCGCTCGCAACGGTAAAATATGGCTACCATTTCCATCCGTTCGAATGGGTAGAGTTTCTATCACAGCGCTTAAAGCCCTCCCGCATCAAAGAGAAAAAGGGTTCAGTCAAAGAGTTGAATATAGAAAACGGACGTATCATTTCTCTGACACTCGCAGATGGACAACAGATAGATTCAGACCTTGTCATCGATTGCGGCGGGCAAGACTCGATAATCTCACAGGCCCTTTCGGAAACGAATGCACATCACTGGCAAGGCCAGCGCCGCCTAAAAGCTTCAGTGAAGGTGGAGCCAAGTGACGCTATGGAAAGTGTCTGCCGCAAATTGACGGCCCATGATAACGGATGGGCAGCCGCAACACCTTTACAAGGAAAAACACATCATCTCACTCTATCAGCGGCGAAAAGCGATGAGACCGATGAGGGGCCTCTCAACATTACCTTGGGACGGGTTCAATCCGCTTGGACAGGAAATTGTGTGAGGCTGGGACTCAGTGCAGCCGCTTTGGAGCCTCTTACCCCTGCGCCGCTCATGATATTGCAGCGAGATATTGAACGTCTTTTGGAACTTCTACCGGTATCGGATGACATGCGCGTGGAGGAACGAGAATATAACAGACGCTTCGCCGATGATTACGATAACGCGGCTTCGTTCCATCGCGCTTTTTTCGGCGAGGTAGAGAACGCCGATAAAGACATAAATTATTGGCAAGATGCTTGCCGCGAAAAGATAGATGAAAAACTCATCAATAAAATTACTCAATTTGAAAGCCGAGGCGTCTTTGCGACTTACGATTATGAACCGTTCAGCCCTGAAGACTGGGCCATACTACATTTTGGGATGGGACGAGACATGCAACGCTATGACCCCCTCGCGGACCGAATTCCCGAAGCCGCCCTCGCGAACAAACTCTCTCAAATGAAAACCGCTATCAAACAAATGGCAGATAAAATGCCGCCTCATCAACATTATATGAGCGGCCTGCTTAAATATTTGAAAGAAAAACATGGGTGACCCTCAAAAATCCAGTTTAAAAAATATCGTCATTGTGGGCGGCGGATCAGCGGGCTGGATGACAGCGGCGGCCTTGTCGAGCATGCTCGCCTCTCACCCGATTACCATCACGCTAATTGAATCTGACGCAATTGGCACAGTCGGCGTAGGCGAAGCCACTATCCCTGACATGATTAATTTCAATGCGCTTTTGGGTATTGATGAAGCTGAATTTCTAAAGGCTACAAATGGCACGATTAAGCTCGGTATTGAGTTCAGAGATTGGGGACGCAAAGGGGAGGCCTATATCCATCCCTTCGGTAATATTGGCGTAGACATGCAAGGAATTGATTTCCACCAATACTGGCTTCATGCAAAGGCAAATGGAAATAAAGCCCCGCTAGAAGATTACAGCATCTCCTCTATAGCTGCCAAAGCGCATAAATTTGTCAGGCCCAGTAATGACCCGCGCTCCATTTTATCGCACCTTAGATACGCCTATCATATTGATGCCACGCTCTATGCTAAATATTTGCGAGGCTATGCCGAAGAACGCGGCGTGGTGAGGCGCGAGGGCATCGTCAACGATATTACGCAAAACAATGAGAGCGGGGATATTACCCAACTGACCCTAGAATCAGGCGAAGTCATTGACGGTGATTTCTTCTTTGACTGCACAGGCTTTCGAGCGCTTCTTACGGAGAAAACTCTACGAACACCTCTCAAGGATTGGCGGCACTGGCTTCCTTGCGACACAGCGCAAACGGTCGCGAGTAAACGCCAAGGCCCGCTTATTCCTTATACGAAAGCGACCGCTCACACCGCGGGTTGGCAGTGGCGCATCCCGACACAGACGCGCACAGGCAATGGACATATTTATTCTAGCCAATACATGAACGATGACGAAGCAATCAAAATTTTGATGGATAACCTGGATAGCGAAGCCTTAGCTGAGCCCCGCAAAATTCGTTTCAAAACAGGATGCCGCGAAACGTATTGGAATAAAAACTGTATCGCCGTTGGCCTCTCGGCCGGGTTTTTGGAACCACTAGAGTCTACATCGCTTTATTTAATTCAGATGGGCATCAGCCGGTTCATCAGCCTCTTCCCAACAACTGAAGTATCAGATGTTGTCAGAGCCGAATATAATCGACAAATGCAAAAAGAGTTTGATCAGGTTAGAGACTTTATCATCCTGCATTATGTCGCCACGGAACGTGACGACAGTCCGTTTTGGAATTATTGCAGAACCATGGATATTCCTGATAGTCTAAAACACAAAATAGAGTTGTTCAAAGAGGCCGGACGGGTCTTTCCTTATGACGACGAGCTCTTTTCAAAACCCAGCTGGATTGCCGTCTTCTTGGGGCAAAACCTTAGCCCGAACACCTATGATCCGATTGTGGCAGGTCTGCCAATAGAACAAGTTCAACATAGTTTAAATTCCATGCGCAACGCTATGGTTCAGACCACCCAAAAAATGCCAACACATGAAGTTTATCTTAAACAACATGGCGCCACCCACACCTAAGTTCTATCCGCAATTAAAGACACACCATGCAAGATCAGCGTATTAAAAACATTGTCATTGTCGGCGGCGGGACAGCCGGATGGATGGTTGCGGCGGGATTGTCACGCCTCATCCCCAGCAAAGATATCACTATCACTTTAATCGAGTCGGAAACTATCGGTACTGTCGGTGTCGGCGAAGCCACGATTCCCCACATCACCTATTTCAATAAGCTTTTAGGATTGGATGAAAATGAATTTATCAAAAAGACAAATGCCACTTTTAAACTCGGGATTGAATTTGTTGACTGGAATAAAAAAGGCGACCGTTACCTCCATCCTTTTGGTGATTATGGCTTACCTATGGATGGGCTCAGATTCCATCATTTCTGGCATCGTTATAACCGGATGGGCTTAAGTCACTCACTGGATGACTATTGCCTTCAAATCTTGGCAGCCCAAGAAGAAAAGTTCCAACGACCTGATATGAATTTGAAGAATTCTCCATTAAATTCAATCGTTTACGCATTTCAATTTGACGCGTCCCTCTATGCGAAGTTCATGCGAGAATTTGCCGAAGCGCGCGGCGTAACGCGTATAGAAGGCCGTATTACCGAAGCGGATCAAGACCCTGAGACAGGGCACATTACAGCCGTTAAAATGGAAAATGGCACTCAACAAAGCGGTGATTTTTTCATTGACTGTTCCGGCTTCCGAGGGCTTCTAATCGAGCAGACTCTGAAGACAGGTTATGATGATTGGAGCGCTTATTTACCTTGTAACCGCGCCATCGCTCGTGCGAGCGAGTCAATTGGAGACCCCCTTCCCTATACGCGTGCGACGGCCAAAGAGGCGGGCTGGCAGTGGCGCATTCCGCTGCAATCGCGCGTTGGTAACGGTCATGTCTATTGCTCTGATTTCATCAGCGATGAAGAGGCTCTCGACACGCTTAATGAAGGAATTGAAGGAAAGCCGATTTCAGAGCCCAACTTTCTACGCTTCACAACGGGTATTCGGAAAAAAACATGGAACAAAAATGTTGTCTCAATAGGATTAGCAGCAGGGTTTTTAGAGCCGCTGGAGTCCACCTCTATTCACCTAATTCAGACGGCAATTGCTCGGCTTATGGCCAACTTCCCTGACAAGACTTTCTCGCAGGCCAATATAGATTATTTCAACGCCAATACACTTGCTGAATATCAACAGGTAAGGGATTTTCTAATTTTGCATTATTACGCTACTGAACGGGATGATAGTCCGTTTTGGAATTATTGCCGCACGATGGATGTCCCTGATACGCTTGAAGAACGGATCGCTCTCTATAAGGATAATGCTCGTGTCTTCCGACGTGACAATGAAATTTTCGGAGAAACGAGCTGGCTTGCTGTGATGCATGGCCAGGGCCTTACGCCTCGGTCTTATCACCCTATGGCTGACGCCTTACCAGAAGACGTTTTAAAACAAAGAATGAAACAATTGGAAACTGTCACCCAAGCCTGTCTCGCCCAAATGCCGTCACATCAAAGCTTCATAAATCAGCACTGTAAAGCGGTCTAGACCGATAAAAACTTACCAATCAATTATTTGATGTAATTAAATAAATAGGGTATAAGGGTGGCGTTAGAATTTTGAGGATTTAATCATGTTGCGAATAACTCTTTTATCTCTTCTCACTTCGGCCTTCATTTTAGTCGGGCAGGCACCGGCTTTCTCGCAAGAGAATTCAAATGCGGATAATGAAGTCGTAGACGAGGTTATTTCGGAAGGCACGATACGCACAGACCGCGCTATGTCGGCTTATCTTTCCGGTGACTTCAAGACAGCAGAGGTCGAATTTAAAAAGAATGCATTTTGTGCTTTACGGGCCACCCGTAATTTTCGCGCCGGCGTCGAGGATGCACGCGACAGCACGCTCCGCGCTGATGTCGGAACAGATGTTGATGCGCCCTCTCAACCTGCAGGCGGCCAAGGCGGAGCCTTCGTTCCTACAGTTCAAACCACGGCCCCCTCTGGTAATATCAATTCGACAAACCTCGAAAAAGGGGGGCAAACGCCTGAACGCACATGTGCCGATCGCGGGTTTCAGCTCTACATGACAGGATTATCGCAAATTAAATTGGGTAAACTTGAGGACGCAAAAAAATCGTTCAAGAGCGCGACTGTTCACCGGAAGTCAATCTATGATGCCTATTTCCGACTCGCTTTGCTAGAGTATCAAGACGGTAACAAGGATAAAGCCAAGTCGCAGTTCCGGAAGCTAAAGCGCCTTCAGAACAAGTGCAAAAAATGCGAATTCGAGAAAGAAATTGATGAGCAAGTTGACTATCTTGCCTCCATTCTCGGTTAGGTTAGGCTTAAACGTCCTTTGTCTTCGGTTATATTTAGGTGTGTAGACCTTTCGAGGACAACTGCGTTGACAAATTGACAGCGCTGTCAGGCGTCGTTAAATTATTTCTATAACTACAAAATCAGGGGATTAGCTTATGTTTAAACGTTTTATCGCGTCGACCTCATCGGCGCTACTCATCTCTCTTGCGGCCGTCGCGCCACACGCTCTCGCTAATGATGCCGAAGACGCACAAATGCGGGAGGCTTTAGCAGCCTTAGATGCCTCATTACCAGGCAAATTAATCAATAATCCTTATGTCATTGAATGGAAAACAGAAGGACCAGACCAAAAAAGTAAACTTGTTGAAGCGAATGGCGGCCCCGGCGGCATGGCCTATCAAGTGAGAGTGAAGAAAAGTAAACGTCAACATTGGGACATTGCGACCCGCATCCCCATGTCCACGGATGTTGCTGAAGGCGATACGATTCTTGTCTCTTTCTGGGCGCGTGCGGAGAGGCCTCCAAAAGGTAGAGACACTGGGAAAATCACAATTACCTACCAACGCAATATTGACCCTTACGATTCTGTTTTTGAAGAGCAAATCGACCTCGGAACGGAGTGGAAGTTACATAACGTGGCCGGCACTGCTAAGCGCGGTTATTCTGCGCCCAAGACTAATTTGAATTTCAATTTGGCCCATGCCAAACAGACCGTGGAATTTGGCCCCTTTTACGTCATGAATCTCGGACCGAACGCTGATCCCAGCAAATATATGAAATAATTCTTTTTCACATTTTGACGACTTCAAAGCCCTCCTTAAAGAGGGCTTTTTTATTTTCTGAATAGATGAAAGAACCGCGAATGCGTTATTGAGGAAACTGGCGAACTGTCACGCCTTGCCGCTGCGCGGCGTTTATGAAGCGCTTAGACGCCCGGCCAATCACATGCATTTCTTGTGGGGAGCCGTCATTATGTAGCCAGTTTAAAGCCTCGAGATTATGTAGCAGATCTCCATAAACCGGTGTGACTCGTCTCCCTGAGCGCGTTTTATAGGATGGGAAATAAGTATCGCGGTCAAATGTTGTAATCTCACCACGGGCATGCATGGCCGAAATATGGCGAGCCCGCGAAAGATGTGCACGCGCCGCCGCCCTATCCTGCGCCCAATAGGCCTCGTCAAATAGACGGCGTTTCACGTCTGTATCCCCTATGGGATTGAGAAGTTTAAAAAATTCACGGCGTTGCTGCTTGGTGAAAATCTTACTTTTGTAAAACGCTTCAATCCGCATCCTGTCTTCGCCCCAAGCTTCGATCTGATCTTTTTCGAAATTCCGGCGGCGATGGGCGTCTTCATAATTCGATATAAACTCACCATTATTATAATATCCAACGCCCTGCATAACGGGGCTGATGGCTTCGATACCAGCATTGCCAACGCCGATTTTAACAGCTGTGCCAATGTAACTCTCGGCATAAGCAATCCTGTCAATTTGAAAGCGATAGTCTTTATTTTCCGTCTGTGGGTCTGTGCCAAATTCGCGGTGGAGTTTTCTCGCCGCATTATGTTTCCCCATAAGGGAGTTTGCGCCGGACCAAATATCGCTGCCCGCCTTTTTAACACAATTAAACCCTTTACATCGCGTCGCGCCTACGCCGGATGTTAAACGTTCTCCGGTCACAAATAATTCACCGACGCCGTTCAACAATCCGCCAGCAACATCGACTGTTAACTCAGGAATAAACAGAGCTGCATCGCCAAGGGACTCTACCTCCCCAGCTCGACTGCCGAGCCCTTTTGCAACCCTCACAGGGGTCTTGACCAAATTGACCATACGCGCGCCAGTCGATTGCAGCACAACCCCCGGTGTCGAGCGCATCCTCAAAATTTCGGTCGCGTAAAGTTCGTAAATATAAACCCGGACATCCTGCGTGCCCTTCACCGTGATATCACCGTCCTCCGTGCGGATTTGGTAACGCAGCATATCGCCTTCCAACACGGCATAAGGATAAACTTGATGATGTTTACCACTCATCCAATCTTCGCCCAAAATGTCGAGTGTCGCGACCCGAAATTCCGTTTCGGCTGAATTTTGCGGAGGGCGCGTGTGAAAATGGGAAGCGGACACGGCAGGTGACAGCCACCCAGCTAAAATCAGAGAGAAAAGCAGGGTGGATTTATGAATAGAAAATTTCATCACCTCGCCTTTCTTTCAATTCATTTACGGTCAGTTTTGGGATTTGTCTCCCCTAATGCATTAACCATGCCTGAATAATACCAATCTGTGCAAAAGAAAAACGCATAATCCCGTGAGAATCCTACGTATCCCTCGGCCAAAACGGCTCTCTGGGCTTTCCGTTTATGAGATAAACAAAGAAACGTCGAATATCTGCCCCGATTCCGTAAAGTGCTGGCACGAAGAACAAAGTGACAAGGAGAGCAAATAAAACGCCAAAGGCGAGGCTTATTGCTATCGGAATCAACCACTGTGCTTGCAATGATTTTTCCATTAACAGAGGCAGGAGCCCAACAAAGGTCGTCAACGACGTCAACAAGATTGGCCGGAAACGGCGTGTACCGGCCTCTACTAAAGCATCCGCCGCAGCGACGCCTTTATCCCGCAGGCGATGCACGTAATCCAATAAGACCAAATTATCATTCACCGCGACACCCGCTGCCGCAAACATACCGAGTATCGACAATAACGACATTGAAACACCGAAAAGCAAATGTCCGATAATCATGCCGCAATAACAAAACGGAATTGCTGCAAACAAAATCAAAATCGGTTCAGCATAAGATTTAAACGAAATCGCCACTAAAACATAAGCGGCCAATAACGCGATACCTAATAAGGTCATGAGTTCTGTTCTGAAACGAGCCTCTTCTTGGGACCGCCCGATATTACCGCGTGTCACTTTGGGATGAATTTGCTCAAAGGTGTTAAAGAAATCATCGTCGAGTTTACTGCGGACCTCTTCGGCGCGATCGGATGCGACTTCCGCGCTCACGACAATGGCGCGTTGACGCTCCCTGCGTAAGATACGGTTCGTCCCTTTCTCGAAACGCAGGTCAGCTACGGCTTCGAGAGGAAGCTCTCGCCCGTCATTGGTCCGAATACGAATAGATCTAAGGAAGTCGAGCGACTCTCTGTCCACTCGTGGATATCGTACATAGACCCGCACATCCTCTCCGTCTCTTGGCAGACGCTGCACCTCTTCGCCGAAGAAGCCTTGGCGCACCTGTCTTGCAACATCAGCGGTTGTGATGCCCAAGCTTTCCGCGCCGGGTTTCAAATCAAACTGCACTTCTTCAGAGGCGCTTTCCATATCGTTCACAACATTGAACACACCCTCATAGCTTCGCAGTTCGCCCATCAAATCATCAGCCGCCGCTTGGAGGTCATCAAACTCCTTCGCATTCAGTACATACTGAATGGCGGGGCCATTATTGCCGCTCTGATAATTGACGTTGATATTCTCTGCATCCGGCACTTCGCCGATTAACTCACGCAGGCGTTCCGCGGCGTCCTTGGCTTTCATAACACGGGTTTCCGGCGGCACGAGTTTAACAAGGGCCAGAACATTATTATCGCGTGATCTTGTATACCAGTTCTCAATCAAGTCGCCATCTTTGGCTTTAATCTCTTCCTGTAATTCATGCTCAGCCTCTTGAATTTGCTTCAGCACTTCAAGAGTCCGCGCATAGGGTGTGCCTTCAGGAAGTGTAACATCAATCTCAATTTGGTCAGACTCGCTCTCGGGGAAGAAAGTGGACGTCACCAACCCATTGCTAACGAGGCCGACAGATAAAATCATAAATCCGATAAACATAGACGCCGTCAAATAACGCCGCTTCAACGCCTTAGAAATCAAAGGGCGATAGACGGACCGCGCCACCCACATCAGGCTCTCAGAAATTTTATTCTGTAAACGCATGATACGGCTTTTAGGATTCACGGGTTTCAAATGCGCCAAATGGGCCGGTAAAATTAAGAGTGACTCAATCAATGAGAATAGCAAGGCGAGTATCACGACCAAAGAAATGGCGCGTGTAAAGTCACTCATACCGCCCGATAAAAACATCCAAGGCGCGAAGAAAATCATGGTCGTAAGAACCGCGAAAACAACAGGCTTAATCACCATGCTTGTCCCTTTGACTGCGGCATCCAAATCGACTTCGCCTTCTTCTGTTTTGAAATGAATAGCCTCGCCAACAATAATCGCATCATCAACAATTACGCCAATCACCAAGAGAAAAGCGAAAGTTGAAATCATATTAAAGGACACATCAAAGAGCGGTAGTAGAGCCAACCCACCAGCAAACGCCGTTGCGATACCAATAGAAACCCAAAGCGCAATTTTTGGACGCAAGAACAGCATGAGTGTCAAACAGACCAATAACAAGCCGGTGAAGAAGTTCTTCGCAATCGTATTTATGCGTCCCGAATAATCAGCTTCTGCATTCTCCCATTCCGTTATGGTAATACCCTCAGGAATGTCATCCTTAATACGTTTCACATAACCGGACACATTTCTGGACATTTTGACAATATCCATATTGGGGCCGCTCATGACCTGAACCAAAATCGTGCGTTTTCCATTAACTGTGGCAAGCAGATTGACCTGTTCAAACCCATCAATAACCGTTGCTATATCTCTGACGCGGATGACCGCGCCATTTTCGTCTTGACGGATAACGATGTTTTCAAATTCTTGTTGAGTATCCGCTTGATTACGCGTCCGTAGCTGCATATTGCCGACGTCCGTGCGGACACTGCCTGATGAAGCATTCACCGACGTACCTCTGACGGCCGCCGCAACCTCGCTTAAGGTCAAACCATATTGGCGAAGGCTGTCTTCAGACACTTCGATGGAGACCTCTTCGCCTCTGACTCCGAACAAATCGACAGATGGAACATACCCCAACAGACCGACCTCTCGGCGTGTCTTCTCAGCGAAACGCTTCAGGTCTCTTTCACTCACTGTGTCATCGCCAGAAACTGCCAATCGGATAATCTCTTCGCGAGAACGGAATATATTGATTTGCGGCTCTTCAGCGGCAGGGGGGAAGGCATTAATAGAGTCGATTTGACGTTTTACATCCGCCATTAATTTCGCTTCATCGGTACTGTTATCACCGACAACCGTCACAGAGCCTCCCCCTTCGCCGGCGAAAGCCCACATACGGTCTATGCCGTCAATCTCGGAAAGCGCCTCTTCCATGCGCACGATGAGCTGCTCTTCCACGTCCTGCGGCGACGCGCCGGGCCAAGAGACAGACGTCCAAGCTCCCGGAAACTCTACATAGGGCTCCATTTCCCGTTCGATTTGAATGTAGCTGACCAAACCGCCCAAAAGGCAGATAATCATAAGCAGGTTCGCTGCAACGGGATTACTGGCCCACCATTTTACGAAACGGTTCATGGTCTGGCTCCTGATGCGATACGCGTTTCCGCGGCGCCGCCAGTCTTGACCCGCTCAATTTTCATACCGTCAGCCACACCGCGAATAGGGGATGTTATGACGTCCTCCCCTCGGACCAGACCGCCGCTCAATATAGCGCGCTCCCGATCAGAGGATAAAACGGAGACAGTTTTAATCGTCAGAGTGGAGTCATCATTAGCAATATAGACCTGATCATTTCCGCGCAGAGCCGCGCGAGGAATAAAGATAACATCCGTGAGTTTCTGACCTTCGACCTCTGCTTCGACAAACAAACCAGGAGCCATTGGCGCACCGGAAATAATGCCTTTCCCAAAGGGGTCTTTGACTTCGACATAGGCGAACAGAACGCGCGACTTACTGTCAAAACGACTATCCGTCCGAACGATTTGTCCAGCCCATTCGCTATATAGACCGCCTACATTTGATGTTAATTTGACGGGGATTCCTTTGCCGTTTTCACTGATATATCCGAGCGTCAGCCCTGCTTCCCTGAGGTTTTGATTACTAAGGGGCAGGCGAACATCCATAATATCAGTCGCGTAAACTTCTCCGAGCTTGGTTCCAACGGTGACAAACTCCCCCTGATCAATGTGGCGCATTGTGACCCGTCCGTTAAACGGTGCGTAAAGCGAGGTACGGGAGAGCTGTAATTCGGCTTCTGCTAACCTGGCTTTGGCAGATGCCAGACTGGCCCGCGCTTCCGCTAGTTGAGGCTCTCTTAGAGTCAAAGCAGACGGCGTGCCGCCCCGCCCTAACTCTTCCCAATCGCGCAAGGCAATCTCGGCCTCTGATCTCTCGCGGGTGACAACTGTTTCTGCTTGTGTCACCCCCGCTTGCGCTTGAGTCACCCGCAGATCAAATTCGGCTGGATTAATACGGACCAATAAATCACCTTTTTTGAAAGCACCTCCATCAATGAATTTTGGAGACATGTAAGTAATTTGCCCGCTAACCTGCGGGACAATATTAATTTGCGTTCGCGGCTGTACTTCGCCTTGCGCCTTCACAGTCAGGGTTACATCGCCGATATCCGCGCGCGTCGTTAATACAGGAATGGCTTTCGCCTCTTCCTTTTTCTCTTCCGGCTCAGGCTTAAGAGCACTCATGCCGATTGTGCCGCCTATGGCCAAAATAATAACGAGAACTGGCAGGATAAAACCGACCACGCGCCAAATCCAGAGCGTCTTACGCGCCTTTCCGTGAGATTGAGACTCACTCAATCCGACATCTAATTGTGAGTATCCACCATCCGTGGATGGATTTTGGGTCTTTCCAGACTCCTGCATATTCGCCTCCTTTACCGGTTGGCACACCGGCTATGAAAGTCGAATAACATCATAATTATTGTTTTTCAATAAATATTTATTGAAAATCGAGGGTTTTAAAGAGGAAAGCGCCCTTTTTAAGGGGATAAAGTCTCCTCTTGCTCGGGATACCGCATAGCTCAAGCCTCATTAAAGCTAAAAAGAGACAGGATTCGGGCCCGCTTTTCTGAAACTGCAAAAGTAAACCTAAGGTATTATGTCACCGAGAAACAATAACTCTGTTTCGCCGTTGCTTTCATCTGCGCCGTCATTGTCTGAAACGACGATGACTTCTCCGTCACCTGTAAGCGCCACGCCTTCTATGCGCTCTACGGTCTGACCCCCTTGGCTAGGGATGTCGGAAGACGCAATCAGGTCACGGCGCAATGTTTTCGCAACATCATCTCCGTCATTCACGTTAGAAAGGTCAACTTCGTAAAGACGTTTAATCGCGGCATCAGGCCCGCCCTGATCATCACGCTCTATAATGAGAACCTTCCCTCCGCCGAGATAGGTAATGCCGCTTAAATTGCGTCCGCCGCCATTTTGAGACTCAATCGGGTCAAATGTATAAAAGACAAAAGACCAGGCCTCTGAGGGAATGTCATAAATGCCGATACGGGGTTTAATCTCCGCATTCCAATCGCGCTCAAACGGCACATAGAGCTTTCCGTTTCCGTCCCCTTCAGCCACGCCCGCAAAGCCAAAATCACTTTGGAAGAGGTTTACATTATCCGGCAGAGATATGATGTCGACGATAACACCATTATCATCCGTTTTGAAAATACGGTTGCGGGAATTGATCGGATCAAACAAGGTTGTATTAAAAGTCCCATCACCTTCGGCGGCGAGCCAAAACCCTCCCCCCGTTGCGACATCAATGCCTTCGAAATCTAAATTGACGGTGCCATCTGCATTTTTGAGGTCATCCCGATCTTCTCCGTCAAAGGTGTTGCGGTCATTATTGACTGTTGCAATCGGCAAAGCATCAATCAATCCGTTCGGATCCGTAACACGAATTTCTTCAACGAGATTTCCTGTCGAATTGCTGGAATTCAAATCTATCGTCAAAATACGATTGGCGCCGAAATAACCATCTTCAACAGCATGAAGGATATTCGTTTGGAAAGGGAACGCGGTCAATCCGGATAACGACCCAAAAGGAATAGGGCTACCGTCAGCGCGGTTAACGCCTTTGATATTCGGATATGTCTGCGTTTGTGTGTCCAACCGATAAAGGGTCACACCAGAGCGGTAATTCCCGCGGGCGTCTCTCTCGCCGCTCACCGCCAAAAGATTGCGCGACGGAATAGCTTTCACGCCTTCGGGGCGAGCAGGCCCGGGCAAAATCTGTTTGAAAACAGGATTGGTCGCGTCCGCGATATTATAGACATAAGTCAGATGCGCGCGTTCCGTATTCACGAACAAATACCGCTCATCACCAAAGATATCGAGGTCAGCGGTATTGGGCTCAATACCGCGCTCACCCGAGCGTTGATCCGGATAATGCCCCACCGAAGCCGCTTCTCGCTCCAATTCTGAACCGGCTGTAAAATTCAAATTTCCGGCAGTATCAAAAACTGAGAAATCCCGTGTGCCTGTGAAATCTCCATCGCCTTCGTTCACGGTCACAAAACGGTCACTGTTAATCCAAACAACACCATCAGGCTGGCGCGGATAAGTGCGTGTGGAAGTCTCAGTTTGGTCAATCAAGCGCGGTTCATCGTCATTCAAATCAAAGCCTGAGAGCTGTTCGGAACCCAATAAGAATGGCCCACTGACCTGAGCATTGTTCAAGTTCACCAAGGCGACAGCATTCGTTTCCTGCAAAGTTACGGCAGCAATATTCTCTGCGTTAATATCGATGTTCTCCGGTTCAGGGCGACCATTCACATTGGTTCCGATACGCGGAATAGTGACATTGCTCAGGCTCCAATTCGCGACATTGGCATCGCTTATATCCACTATGGTGACGAACCCATCAGGGATTTGATTGTTTGCATTCGGATCCTGCGTAGCCGCCCCTTCATTTTCTATCGCAACCAAGGCGCGGGTTCCGTCGGGCGAAATAGAAATTGCATCGGGCTGACCGCCTAGAGACAGAGTTCGCAAGACAGACTGCGTGGCAATATCAATCACCACAAGAGAACCATTACGATTGGAAGAGCCTGAACCAGCCAAGAGCGGCGCAAGCGCCACATTGCCTTTTACGGCGATCGCGGTTGGACGCCCCGCCAAGACAGGTGTTGCGCCCAAAGGCAGAGGCGTTTCGGGGTTGGTGATATCAATGAAACCAATGACCTCCCGCAAATCATCGGAGTAAAGCAAAGTATTGCCGTCCGCTGACACATCTAAAATCTCGGCATTGGTTAGCGTATTCGTGTTACAATTCGGCCCTAATTGTTCACAGAGCGGAAAGAAGGCGATGCGGGTAAAGTTCACATCGGTATCAATTTGGGTTGCGCTACAGGTGACAGTAGACGCAGCCACTTCGCCTGAATCCAAAACGCCGTTCCCGTTATTATCTGGGCCGGATTGACTTAAAGTGCCGCCTTGGAAGCACCGGCTGTCTTTCGCCGCGATCGCTGTATCAGCACTCACAGTTGGCGGCGGCGGAGGTGGGGGCGGCGGAGGCGGAGGCGGAGGTGGGGGCGGTGGCGGTGAAACCACGCCGGAAGATGAACCACTACTACTGCTGCCGCCTCCACCGCACGCGGTCAGCAGGCCAATCGCCGCAACAGAACATAATAAAACGCGGCCGGCCTTACCCATAAAATTTCCCTCGCAACAACTGGAACGTTTTAGGCATAACGCGTCAGTCTGTGATGAAAACTCACAAACCGTTACACTTCCTTCAAACTGAGAATTCCATTAGGAAAAGTTATGAATTTTATAAAATCTCTATAATTCACTTATGGGCATTGAATGGTATTTTAAGCCATGGGAATTTGGTCTTCGACATTTAAATTTGTCTTCAACGGGCAAAACTGGCGCGCTAAATTGTGGCCCGGTTCAAAAGGATATCGATATAGCGTCTGGGTCGATGGTGCCTTGAAGTTCGACGAACAAATCGAGCAGAGCAGCATCGAAATGGTGTCCCCACAATCCATTACCGTTCAAACAAACGAAAAGAATTACACTCTTACATTTGGCCCCACTAGCGCCTTCAAATTCGGACTTCATATCTACGCGAATGGCAGCCGTGTCTACACATACAAAAATCGTGAATTTGTTCGCCTTCCCAAAACCGAAAAGTTCTCAAAAAAAGTCGATAAATTTGTAGAACATTGCGAGGAATACGAGAGTTCAGATGACCGCCCTTTCTGGAAAATGATGGTAGAATCGCTTATCATTGGAGGCGTTATTGGTATCGCAACAGCTACGGCGTCAAACTTTCTGGAGCGCCGCCACAGCTTTCAAATTGGTGATTCCGGCATGTGGGCCGCCATTGGTATTGCGGTTGCGCTCATATGGTTTTTGCCGAAAAAATATCGCCTTTTGAAATAAAGAAATTAGCGAGATTTTATTTCGCTAAAATATCCGGCAGCATTTTCCGTAACTCGAACTTGAGCACTTTACCGGTGCCATTGCGCGGTAGCTCGTCCATTAAATGTATATGTTGCGGCTGTTTAAACTTCGCGAGTTTGTCCCCCACATGGCCGAGCACATCCTCTAAACAGAGTGCCTCGCCCTTTTTAACAACAGCCACGACGCAGCCCGTTTCTCCCCACTTCTCATCTTTCACACCCACCACTGCGACCTCGGCAATTTGCGGCATTTGATAAAGCAGGTTTTCAATTTCCGCCGGATAGACATTCTGAAATATACATATCCTTGATGCGGTCATCGATATAGACGTATCCGTCTTCGTCTTTGCGCCCAATATCGCCGGAGCGAAACCAACCATCGACGAAGGCTTTTTTGTTCGCCGCTTCATTGCGCCAATAGCCCGGCGTCACTGACAAGCCTTTGAACCAAATCTCTCCCTGTACATTCGGCGCGCAGCTCTTGCCGGCCTCATCAACAATCTTTATTTGTGTGTGCATGAGCGGACGCCCGGCAGACCCCACCTTATGCGGAATATCTTCTTTACGGATGAGGCAACCCGCCGCCGCCGTTTCGGTCATGCCGTAGCCCTCCTGTATAATAATGCCTTTGTCACGCCACCAATCCATGAGCGCCACAGGCACAGTTTCCGCCCCGCAAAGCGCGGCTTCAAGGCGAGAAAAATCAATTTTTTCTACATCAGGATGAGCCCGCATAGCGTTATAGGCGGCCGGCACCATAAACACTGTCGAGATATTTAGCTCAGGACTATCAATCGCTTTTAACGTTCCGTCTACATCAAACAGGCGCATAATGATTGCTGTTCCTCCCACCCAAATTGCGGGCAAGGCCGTCACATTTAATCCGCCAATATGGAAGAGCGGCATATTGTTAAGCGTTACGTTGTCGGGATGAACGCCGCCTGTCCTAACGGCAGCGACATTCGTAAATTCCAACATAGCGTGAGTAATGATGACGCCTTTAGGCGCGCCTGTTGTCCCCGAAGAGTACATCAGCAATGCCTGATCTTCGAACGTCATTAGATGCATATCATAAATCGGCGCCGCTTCGGCTAGTCCCGTTTCATATTCACTCTCGCCGCCTGTGCCTGTCGTGCCGATCCAATGCGGCACTTTGCAATGAGGTTTTGTACCTTCGGCCAAAGCCGCAAAAGGGATATCGACGAGCACCAGAGAGGTCTCTGAATCATTCAATATATAAGCCAGCTCAGGCGGCGCGAGACGGAAATTTAGCGCGAGACAAACCGCCCCAATCCGCCAGCACCCAAAGATTAGTTCCATTACATCAGTTGTATTCAGCGCTAGATATGCGACGCGGTCACCGGGTTTAATACCCTTAGATTTCAGAAAACCCGCGACTTTTGCAACGCGCTCATTCATCTGCGCATAGGAAAAGTCTCGCCCGCTGGCGAGGTCAAGCATGGCCCGCTTATTCGGCGTCGTCTCTGTGTGATAGTGAATCCAATCTCGAACCGCTAAAGCCATATCTTTCCCGCTTTCTTTTTATTACTTACGTGTCTTATTTATCTAGTCGGTTCACCCGATTGGCAATCAAATCTTCGACCACGGACGGATCTGCCAAGGTCGATGTATCCCCGAGATTATCGAAACTATCCTCGGCAATTTTCCGCAGAATCCGGCGCATGATTTTACCGGATCGCGTCTTTGGCAGGCCGGGCGCAAATTGAATTAAATCCGGCGAAGCAATCGGCCCGATTTCTTTGCGAACATGCGCGACCAGATCTTTGCGAAGCGCATCATCCCCGTCCACGCCCGACACGCAAGTGACATAGGCGTAAATACCTTGGCCTTTAATCTCATGCGGATAGCCGACAACCGCAGATTCCGCGACAGCCGCATGAGAGACGAGCGCACTTTCCACTTCGGCGGTTCCCATTCTGTGACCGGACACATTTATCACATCATCAACGCGGCCCGTAATCCAGTAAAACCCGTCTGCATCGCGGCGGCATCCATCCCCCGTAAAATAATTGCCCGGATAAGCTGAAAAATAGGTTTCGATAAAACGTTCATGATCACCATAAACCGTCCGCATTTGGCCCGGCCAACTTTGTTTAATAATCAAATTCCCTTCAGTCGCGCCGTGCAGTTCTTTGCCTTCTGCATCGACCAAAGCAGGTTCAATCCCAAAGAAAGGCAAAGTCGCAGACCCCGGCTTCATTGGCGTTGTCCCCGGCAGAGGCACAATCATGGCCCCGCCTGTTTCCGTCTGCCACCACGTATCGACGATGGGGCAGCGCCCCTCGCCTATTGTGTGAAAATACCATTCCCACGCCTCGGGATTTATGGGCTCCCCGACTGTGCCGAGGATACGCAGAGTCGAGCGATCCGTCGCTTTCACAGGGCCGTCCCCATCCCGCATCAAAGCGCGAATAGCCGTAGGCGCAGTATAAAAGAGCGTGACTTTATGCTTATCGCAAACCTGCCAAAAACGGGAGGCGTCAGGATAAGTCGGCACGCCTTCGAACATGATTGTTGTCGCGCCATTGGCGAGCGGTCCATAAACTATATAGCTGTGGCCCGTTACCCAGCCGACATCTGCTGTGCACCAATAAACATCCTCTTCTTTCAAATCGAACACATGCTCATGTGTCATTGCAGCCCAAACGAGATAACCGCCTGTTGTATGCAGCACGCCTTTGGGTTTGCCCGTAGAACCGGATGTATAGAGAATGAAGAGCGGATCTTCCGCATTCATCGGCTCGGCGGGGCAGTCATCCGACACATGACTTTCCGCCTCGTGATACCAAACATCGCGGGACGACTCCCACGCAATCTCGCCTTTTGTATGTTGAATACAGAGAACCTTATCGACGGGCTTTCCAGCCGTAGCGGCAATCTCGCAAGCCGCGTCGCAGTTATCTTTCAAAGGAATTTTCCGTCCGCCTCTAACGCCCTCATCCGCCGTGATGACGACGGTGCTGTCGCAATCGGTAATGCGGCCCGCCAAAGCTTCGGGCGAGAAGCCTCCAAAGACAACGCTATGGACCGCGCCAATCCGTGCGCAGGCCAGCATAGCAAATGCCGCCTCGGCAATCATCGGCATATAGAGCGTCACGCGGTCGCCTTTTTTAACGCCAATAGATTTCAGTACATTCGCAAAACGACACACTTCCGTGTGAAGCTGGCGGTAGGTGTATGTTTTATGATCAGTCGGCTCATCGCCTTCCCAAATAATGGCGGGCTTATCCCCGCGCGTTTCAAGGTGGCGGTCAATGCAATTCGTCGTCACGTTCAGAACGCCGTCTTCATACCATTTCACGGACAAATCACTCTTATCCCAAGAGACATTTTTGACCGTCTTATACGGCGTCATCCAATCTAAACGTTGCCCCATCTCGCCCCAAAATGCTTCGGGGTCAGCAATGGACGCCGCATACATGGACGCGTAGCTCTCTGGTGTAAGGTTGGCGTCTTTCGCAAACGCTGCCGGCACAGGATAAGATTTAATCTCTTCAGTCATTTAACTCTCTAATTTTTCCCAAACGCGTGAAGACTTCATCGCCCATACCGAGCGGAAGTACAAACCCTATGACGTCACCCGCCTCATCAAACTGAAACACCAAGCTGAATTCCGGAAAGAACGCTTGTAGCCCTTCGTTTGATTTTGTGATCTCAACTGTTCCGTTAATCCCTCAATTACAATGAAACCGCAGAACAGAAATACGCGTAGTACTTTTCCCCGAAACATTACGCCGTCTTTCATAGGTCTATTTCTTCACTGTTTTGACTACCCGGAATACGAATATCCTCAACGAGTTGTTGCACAGCTCGCGGCGGCGCAGGTGTAAGCAACGAAACCCCTACCCCCACGATTAGAGCAAGCCACATAAAGGCAAATCCAATCCCCTCGGGGGAGATACCTAACCACCAATCAGCAGGGTTTTTATTCACGAATTTGAAATAACTAATATAGCTAACGGTCGTTATTAATCCAACGAGCATGGCCGTAATCGCGCCTTCTTTGTTCATGCGTTTCCAGAAAATACCGAGTACAATGACAGGGAAGAGCGACGCCGCCGCTATTCCAAAGGCGAATGCGACCACTTGCGCGACGAAAGGCAAAGCAGAGGCATAAGCCCCGATGAACCCCGCCGCGATAACGGCGGTTGCTGCCGCAAGGCGCGCGGCGCGCATTTCTTGTTTTTCGCTCATATTTGGCGTGAAAGTTCGCTTCAAAAGATCATGCGAAATGGCGGAACTAATCACCATGAGCAGTCCAGCGGCCGTGGACAAAGCTGCCGCTAAACCGCCCGCCACAACGAGGCCAACCACCCAACCGGGAAGTTGCGCAATTTCCGGATTAGCCATGACGAAAATATCGCGGTTAGGTTCAACTTCATTGGCTAGGCCATCGGGCGCATTCTCGCCGCGATACTGCATGATGCCGTCGCCGTTTTTATCGTCAAAATCCAAAAGCCCCGTCGTCTCCCAGGCTTTGTACCAAGCTGGAACCGGCTTGCCGCCCTCTTCTATTATTTGTGCGGCGCGGGTTTCATAGTTTTCTTCGTCCTGAATATAGGTCGCTTCATTGACAGTATCGATAAAGTTCATCCGCGCAAACGCGCCAACGGCGGGGGCTGTTGTGTAAAGTAAAGCAATAAACACCAAAGCCCAACCCGCAGATTTACGCGCAGCCCGCGCCGAGCTGACGGTGAAAAAACGAATGATGACGTGAGGCAATCCCGCCGTGCCAAACATCAAAGCCGCCGTAATACAAAACACGTCAAGCTTTGATTTATTTGTAGAGGTATACTCGGTGAAACCCAAATCTTTGACTGTGATATTTAATTTATCCAACATGGACATATCTGTTCCTGCAGCATTACCGATAAAGCCAAGCTGCGGCACGACATTACCTGTAATGATAAGAGAGATAAAAATCGCGGGCACGGTATAGGCGAAAATCAAAACAACATATTGCGCGACCTGCGTATAGGTGATGCCCTTCATTCCACCCCAAACGGCATAGACAAAGACGATGGCTGAACCAATCAAAATACCGACATTAAAATCCACTTCAAGGAAGCGCGAGAAGGCGACGCCAACGCCTTTCATTTGACCCGCAATATATGTGAAGCTGACAATTAACGCACAGATTACCGCAATAACGCGCGCCGCTTTTGAATAATATCGATCACCGACAAAATCGGGAACTGTGAACTTCCCAAACTCCCGCAAATAGGGCGCCAGCAAAAGCGCGAGTAAGACATAACCGCCCGTCCACCCCATGAGATAAACTGATCCACCATAGCCCAAAAATGCAATCAATCCTGCCATAGACAAAAAGCTCGCCGCACTCATCCAGTCGGCGGCAGTGGCCATGCCGTTAATGGTCGGGTGCACGTCATGCCCCGCGACGTAAAACTCTTCTGTGGAGCCGGCACGCGACCAAATCGCAATGCCTATATAAATCCCAAACGTCAGTATAACGAAGAAATAAGTCCAAGCCGTTTGGTCAAACACAAAACCGTCCATGCCTTACGCCTCGTCCTGTTCCGATAAACCGAAACGTTTTTCCAAAGCGGTCATGCGGCGGCAGTAAATAACAATAAGAATGACGAAGACATAAATCGAGCCGTTCTGCGCAAACCAAAACCCAAGCGGCGCGCCGCCGATTGAAAAGTTATCCAGAAATTCGCGAAATAAAATGCCTGCACCAAATGAGGCCAAAAACCAGACAACCAATAAAGACACCGTCAGGCGTTTGACCGCTTTCCAATAGTCTTTTCGACGCGTCACTTGGCTATCGCTCATCCTATCCCCGTATAAGTCAGGGCTTTGCCCTTATCCTTTGACAGACGATATGGTTTTCACACCGCCGAGGCAATGGCTTTCCCGTTCGTGATTGCCCTAATGACAAATCGGCTCGCGCTTGCCATAATCACGGTATGAACGCTCATTCCTTTCAAACAGTCTCCGATATCCGTATTGAAAATGGCGGCGCGGCGAAACTTGACTATTACATTGACGGGCTCTGCACGAATAAACGGGTCGCGGTCATTACCGACAAAGGTCTCGTCGCTCTTGGCCTGTTAGACGCCTCGCTCGCCGCATTGCGTGATGCGGGGTATGAGGTCATAGTCTTTGACGCCGTCACCGCCGATCCGCCCGAAGCCACGGTGTTGCAAGGCGTGGAGGCCGTAAAGGATTTCGGCGCAGGCCTTGTCATCGGCTTTGGCGGGGGCAGTCCGATGGATACGGCAAAAGTCATTGCATATCTCGCCGCCAACCCTCGCCCCATTCAAGAGATATACGGCGTCGGCCTCGCGTCGGGGCGAAGCCTTCCGCTAATGCTCATCCCGACCACGGCAGGCACAGGGTCAGAAGTCACGAATGTTGCCATCATCACCACAGGCAAAACGGAAAAGAGCGGCATTGTCGCGGACTCGCTTTATGCGGACCGCGTCCTGCTCGACAGCGCGCTGACCGTCGGCCTGCCCGCCTCTATCACGGCAGCGACTGGCATAGACGCCATGGTGCATGCGATTGAAGCCTATACCTCCGTCAAACAGAAAAACCCGATTTCAGACGCCCTCGCGCTCACGGCTTTGGGCAAGCTCCGTAATTCCATTGTGCAGGCCTGCCGCGAACCCGACAATTTGAGGGCGCGCGAAACCATGCTCATCGGGGCGCTACTTGCGGGGCAAGCTTTTTCCAACGCCCCCGTCGGCGCCGTTCACGCCCTCGCCTATCCGCTCGGTGGTTTTTTTCATGTGCCGCACGGTCTCTCTAACGCGCTCGTCCTCACGGAAGTCTTGAAATATAACCAACCCAAAGCGGACGCTTGGTATGGCGAAATCGCGAATAGCCTCGGCCTGGGGGACAGTAGCCACGCCCTTATTGACGACATGATACGGATTAAACATGAAACGCATATTCCGCTCACCCTGACCGACGTCAATATTCCCGCCCATGCCATCCCGATGATGGCCAAAGATGCCATGACCAAAGACCGTGTTTTGCAAAACAATCCCCGCGAAATGAGCTATGACGCCACGGTTAAAATCTATGAGTCTATTTTATAAGGTGCGCCCTGTATGACACGTCCCAAACCCGATAATAAAAGCGCCTATCCGCATTTCCTCACCATTCCGACACGGTGGGCCGATAATGATATTTATGGGCACGTCAATAATGCGGTCTATTACTTTTATTTCGACACAGTGGTGAACGAATACCTCGTGCGGCAAGGCGTGTTGGATATTGATAAAAGCGAAACCATCGGATTAGTCGTGAAAACCCAATGCGACTACTTCGCCCCTATCGCCTTCCCCGATTTAATTAATGCTGGTCTGCGGGTAACGCGCATCGGCCGCTCCAGCGTGACTTATGAGATTGGCCTCTTTCGGAATGAACAGGAGAGTGCCGCAGCACAAGGGCAATTTACGCATGTCTATGTGGACAGGGAAACGCGGCGACCTGTCGAGATTGGAGCAAAAATGCGCGGGGTGCTAGAGCAGTTGGCGGGATGAATTTATGGCAACTCTATTGTTGCCCTAGCGGCGGTGGCTCAAGCCTCCAAAAGCACGAAATAGAACGTCTTACGGATTCAACTTCCAAGACATTCACGATTATTTAAAGTGCCTAAGGTGTGTTCCGTGCATCCTCATTTAGCTCATCAATTTCCGTTTGAATCTCTGACTTCCGCGGGGTTAAGACATTGTTCTCAAACGCCAACACATCGACAATTGCATTCCCATCTTCTTGAAAAGACAAAGTCACAGTATCTCCTGCTGATGTCATTCTTACCATTGGTGCAATATCACTCGGAACGGCAAAAAGACGGTCAGCGGCGCTATCAATAAGGAAATAATAGGTCACGGTCTCATCAGTCGGTTCCTGACGGACACGCATAACTTGCCCTTCGATTGTTTGGTAATTTTCAATATCACCAATCGCAATATTATTGCCGCGCCCCCGTAGGACTTGGTTATAGTTACGTAGAGCCGCTTCAGTCGTTTTACCGGACCCAACAAGGCTGTAATCTTCCACTGAGACAAAAGCCGCAGCTTTCACTAGGCCCGAACTTGCTTTTAATGTCATGAAGTATGTCGGCACACCGCCAATATTGTATAATATGGGGTCCGTCGCTCTGTAACCAAAGTCTTGAAATTCATCTTCGGCTGAATTTCGTGCGGCCACTTCAGTGGCGCCCGCTTGTTCATAAAGCCGCATCTCTTTTGTACGCGTATTAATTAAAACAAAGCCAACGGTGCCTTCATCTGATCCAACGGATTGCATACCGGTATAAAAATAAGATTTTCCGTCACTCCCATAAACGAGAGACATGCCTTTCGTCGTTTTCAAAACGCCATCAGCGCCTAGCCAAGAATTTATCCATCCTTGTTTGAATTTACCCCAATCATTGAGTTGGTGCCTTACAAAAGACGCAGGCTGAATACGGTCAACCCAGCTTGGCGCATCATCAATACTATAGGTTTTTATCTCGCCATTTTGAACATCGAGAATAATAACACCTAAGGCATCTGCGCCTTTAAAGCCGATCCGTTTTTTATAATCTGTGATAACATAAAAAGGACGGCCTTCATCATTGATTTCAAAAGTCCAATCCGTGCGTCCATGTGTTGCAAAACCTTTGTCGTAAACATAACGCTCGGGCTTGTCTGCGAAATAGGCTCCTTTATTATACCGAAGATTTAGGGGTTTTCCGTCGATAGTCATCACAAGTTCGACATCATTTTCATTGCTCGCGGACACCATCACATAGCCGGGTGTGCCAGAACGATTATCTAGCCAGCGCCTGAATTTAGAATGGTTAAGTGGTCCAACCCAAAAAAGCTTGCCATTTACGGTCTGTATAGACATACGGCCGACCTGCACGCGGCTCCCAAGGCCTCTATCCTCGCCCAAGCGTTTTTCAGCAACATTGCGCGCGAGCCTCGCGTCCACACGTCTCACTTGGGACATGTCAATCGCGGCCACATCCGAAGAGAATTCACCAATGGTGACTTCGCCAGGAAGATTGTAATATTTTTTCGCGTGGAAGCCTGCAAAAGACGTCACAAAAGGAAGGCCCAAAAATCCAACCAAGCTCAAAGCCACCATCCAACTTGCTATTTTACTGGAAGGAAGTTTTGAGCGAGAGGGCTTAGGTTTTTTGTTGTAGTTTAATAATAACTTACCTGATGATAGCCCCAAAAGCGCAAGAGAATTAAGAAGGAAAATGAACGGAATATCCGTAAATCCATAACTAAGAGTCGGGAGGTTCAGCCATGTGTAGGTGACATTACCAATCAGAAATAGCGGAAAATTATACCACTTACCGGAAATGAGTCGGGAGAGTACCCCGAATAACAACCCTATGATTAACCCTGATATTATACTCATTATCACTCCCAATCCCAAGTTCATATATAAGTAATCGTTTGTCTTTCGACAAGAGAGCCACACTAAATGATTGCGCGCAATACCACTCTCTGCTGGCAAATTAGGCAGCCGAGGCCTACCGCTGTCAACCTTCTAAGCCCACACCTGCAAATTGTTCAAAACACAAAATCCTCGGCTTCACAGAAAAATTTTATCTCTATCCCAAGGCTTTAGGCCTAGAATAAAGAATTTAATCCGCGCCTCTCAAACCTGTCGTAATTTGTACAAGTTGTTTCTGACAAAGCTCCTGAGTATTTGGAGTTTTGGATTTGACAATTTTGGTCGAGGCGGAGTTTGCGTCTTTCGTAAAGTCTATCTCGGCCAAATAAAATTGTTCTTCTAAGCCTAGGACAGGAACGCGTCAGGTTTTGGCTTAGAAGACAGCGGGGCTGAGCATCACTTGTGACTGGGTGATTGTGCCGGG
>CAZMEN010000009.1:0-20705 GCA_964565335.1 uncultured Algimonas sp.
GTGTAGATATCCTCAAATATTATAAGGAGCATAATGAAGACATGTACCTGCCCACGATGAAAAATATGATGGCGAGACGGCGCTTCTTTGCGCGTTTATCACTTCTTAAACGGATATGGTTTTCTTAAACCAATCCCTCCCCCACCTCCACTCGTGTATACCTAATGCCCCATCAAAAACCCAATCTCCCCTCCAAAACTTGCGTCACCTGCGGGCGGCCTTTTGCTTGGCGGAAGAAATGGGCGCGGGATTGGGACAATGTTAAATATTGTTCCAAACGCTGTCAGTCCGAAAAACGTAACGTCTCTAAACCCTGAATTTAATTTTAAATTCAATGACGGAGGCCATTATGGGCGAAACGGGCGAAGTTTTATTACCAAGCATGAATAACAGGCTCCGCGTGATTGTCATCGGGGCGAGCGGTGGTATTGGCGCGGCGTTTATTGACCACCTGACTGCCTCTGACCAAGTGACGCAAATCTACGCCCTCTCCCGCCAAGGGACGGCGCATAGCTCGCCCAAAGTTGCGAACCTCACCTTTGATTTTACCGATGAAGAGAGCCTCAAGGCCGCAGCAGAGTCCTTGCGCGAGCTTGACCCATTTGATTTGATAATCGTTGCCACGGGCCTGCTCCACGGCGAAGGTATTGCGCCTGAAAAATCTATTCGTGATTTATCGTTTAAGGGGTTTGAGGCCAGCTTTATGAGCAATGTCATTGGCCCCGCCATGACGGCGAAATATTTCCTGCCGCTACTGAACCGCAACCGCAAATCCGTCTTTGCCGCTCTATCCGCGCGGGTGGGCAGTATTTCGGATAACCGCATGGGCGGCTGGTACGCTTATCGCGCGTCCAAAGCGGCGCTAAACATGGTGCTAAAGACGCTCTCCATCGAATATGGGCGGCGGTTTAAACAGGCGGTGATTATCGGCCTGCACCCCGGCACGGTGGACACAGGCCTGTCTAAGCCGTTCCAAGCCAATGTCCCCGAGGGTAAGCTTTTCACGCCAGAGTTTTCAGCCGCTAAAATGCTGGAAGTCATCGACCAGGTCGCGCCCGAAAACACAGGCATGCTATTCGATTGGGCCGGAAAAGAGATCCCGTTCTAGCGAGAGAAAATGCGAGGCGAAATATTTGGTGAGATCGGCATTGTCCGCCAGCGCGGCTTCGTCGAGCCGCTGGACCATAGCCCGCATGGCGCCGACTTCACGGTCTTGATAGCGAAGTAGGTAATCCACCAAATCCTTGGTGATATTGCGGCCGCGGTCTTCGAATAATTGCCGCAGGATAGGCTCTAACGCCGCCTCGTCATAATCATCCATCACCATAACGGGCGTGTTGGAGAGGCGCGAGCGAAGGTCCGGCATTTGCACCCCCCAGTCCTTGACGGGTTTGGACGCCGTCAAGAGCATCCCAGAGACGTCTCCATTGAGCGCCGCATTCATTTGCCCGAATAATGCCGTCTCGTCCATTTTATCGGCATCATCGGCGAGTGTGCCGTGGCTTAAGCCTTTCCACGCGCGCCCCAAATGAGTCTTCCCTGTCCCTGACGGGCCAAGTAGGAGGAGGATAGGCGCAGGCCAGTCGGGCCACGCCTTCAGCGCCGTAAACGCGATGCGGTTGGTATCGGTCAGGATGAAGCTGTCAAACCCTGTAGCCGCTTCGGGCGCGAGATTAAGCGGTATCTGGCGCATCTGCCAAAGTACGAAAAACTAACGCCGTCCGGAGCGGGTCAAAATCATACCGAGCTTCGGGTCATTACGAATGTCGACGCCCTTAAAAGCTAATTCGCGGCGCAGGCGGTCCATATTGCCTGCATAGGTGACGCTCATTAACGCGCCGTCTTTGGACATGGCGTCGAGGCGCGCGTCTTGAATTTGCGCAGAGCCGTCAATCGCGCTCTTTAATTGCTGCCATTCACTTTGCGAACGGTACAATACCGAGACGCCCATAGTCACGGCTTCAGACGCCAACGACACCGTATTTCGTTTCCATTCTGCTTCGAGATTTTGAACAATAGCGTCAGAATAACTCATCCCGCCCAGCGCGAATTTATCGACCCGCACCTCGCGGCGTTCGCCTGAGTCGACACTGATATCCAATGTCTGCGCGTCAAAGCCCGCAAAGCCGTCATAGCCATCCGTAATCAGGATTTGCTGCGCCCCTAATGAACGGCCCAAATCTGCAAGTTCCGCAGGGCTCATAGATTTTGTGATCTCTGCGCTCCTCGGAATAAGACGGAATTTATCTTCGGGAATAATTCTTACAGGCGTCAAAGAATGCATATATTTCGGCGTGACCCAAGATTGAAACCAAGACGATGTGGGGTCCAACCTTCCCTGATAGTAAGGCAGTACAATCCGTTCGCGGGATTGGGAGGTGACCATGCTGAGGCCCTGCGCTTGCAGATAAGCCTGAATTTCGCGCGGATTAAAAGCGACAGTAATATCGCCAAGATAGCGATTGGCCGAGCGTTTCTCGTTCGCAATTTCTAATGCGCGGATCATGCGCGCCACTCCGGCTTGATCCAGTTCTGGAAGAGGTTTCGCCGCGCGTTGATCTGCCAGAGTCAAACGCTCGAGTAGCCGTCTCGCCGCTAGCACTTGGCCTTCTCGAATAGCAATCGTCTGGGCCTCGATGGCGCTCTGGCCCGTGGCATCAACAGGTACGCCGACCACAGTAAACGGGTCGGCTGCCAAGGCCTTTGCGCCAAAACTAAAACCCGCCACGATAAACAATAGAACAACACAGAATTTCAAAAGAGTTTTCATAAAAGAGCGATACCCCGCTTTGACTGAATTTAAAAGCCATGTTCTGCACAGTCTTATGCCGCCATTGCAGGGCCGCAGACCTTTATTCTACCCTTTCATTATGTCATTTTTGCTCGGCATGGACTAAACAGGCTTGCGCCATTGAAGAGAATCCGTTTCAAGGCGTTAATTTTAAGAGAGGTGCCGTCATGTCGGACACAAAACCCGGTCTCAGCTATTCTGATGCAGGCGTGAATATTGATGAAGGCGAACGCCTCGTTGATGTCATTAAACCTCTGGTAAAATCCACTCGCCGCGCAGGCGCGGACGGCTCTATCGGGGGCTTTGGCGGGGCCTTTGATTTGAAGGCCGCCGGATTTAAAGACCCTGTCCTCATTTCCGGCACAGACGGCGTCGGCACAAAGCTGCGCATTGCGATTGATACAGGCGTCTTGGATACAGTGGGTATCGACCTTGTTGCGATGTGTGCCAATGACGTCCTCGCCAATGGCGCAGAACCCCTATTCTTTCTCGATTATTTTGCCACTGGCCGTTTGGATGTCGAGAGCGCGAAAGCCGTCATCAGCGGTATTGCCGAGGGCTGCCGCCAAGCAGGAGCCGCATTAATTGGCGGCGAAACCGCAGAAATGCCGGGCATGTATGAGGGCGACGATTTTGATTTGGCCGGCTTTGTCGTCGGAGCAGCAGAACGCGATCAAATGCTTCCGCGACACGGGGATATGGCAGCAGGTGACGTTCTTATCGGTGTGGCGTCTTCCGGGCCACATTCTAATGGCTATTCCCTTATCCGCAAAGTGGTTGAACGCTCTGGCCTGTCTTGGACGGACGCCTCGCCCTTTGAAGACGGGCAGACTTTAGGTGCGTCTCTTATGGCGCCAACGAAACTCTATGTTCAGTGCGCCCTTCCCCTCATTCGCGACGGCTTGGTCAGCGGCTTGGCGCATATTACGGGCGGCGGGCTGACGGATAATGTACCGCGCATGTTACCCAAAACGCTTGTGCCTGATTATAAATTCAACGCCTGGCCTCGTCCTGCCGTGTTCTCATGGTTGCAAGAGACTGGCGGTATCGAAGAAGCTGAAATGCGGCGCGCCTTTAATTGCGGCATAGGCATGGTTTTTTGCGCGAAAGCCAAAGATGCCGAGACTGTTTTGTCTCGATTAGAGGCGTCAGGCGAAACGGCTTGGGCGATTGGTAGCCTTAAAAACGCTTAAAAACTTATGCCGCGCAAAAATCTGATGCCCCGCCATGACAGAAAACTACGAACCGTCATCCTAATATCAGGACGCGGCTCTAATATGGTTGCCATCGCCGAAGCGGCGCAGGCGGAGGACTACCCAGCAGAGATAGTGGGAGTCATTTCCAACTGTCCCGATGCGGGCGGCTTGGCTCGGGCCGAAGCACTTGGCCTTGATACAGCAATCGTCGATCATAAACAATTCAAGGGCCGCCGAGCATTCGAGAAAGCGCTCCATGAGCAACTCCTCTCTCTGAAGGCCGAACTCATTTGCTGCGCAGGCTTTATGCGTATCTTAACGCCGGAGTTTGTCTCTCTTTGGACAGGACGAATTATCAATATCCACCCGTCTCTCCTCCCAAAATATAAAGGCCTAAACACCCATCAACGCGCCATAGAGGCCGAGGACAGCGAAGCCGGCGTCTCTGTACACTGGGTCAGTGAGGAACTGGATGGCGGCGCAGTGATTGATCAGGTGAGCGTTCCGATAGAAAAAGGCGAAACAGCGGACAGCCTCGCAGCGAAAGTCTTGGAACAAGAGTTAAAGCTCTACCCACGCGCCCTGCGGAAAGCAGTCGGCAATATAACGAGCAAGATTATATCTTAATATTATAAAGGGTTTGGACGAGATGTTTCGGACTTTTGGCCGGAAATCCGCATTCTCCAAATTGTTCTTTTTTAATCGAGATTTCCGCTGAACGTTTTGCAACATTATTTTCGACAAAGACAGAATGTTCGATGAGTAATTCTATTTTTGAGCGGGTTTTATTCAAAACTATGTAAATAACCCCCTAAAACACAAACACACCAATTCAGTGTATCAAAATATTAACCACACCAACAAGTTTATGTCCCTTAAGACCTTATTAAGGTCATTCTCTAAGCTCCTCGCAAGACCTTCTTTCTAACATGAGCTGAATTAGAAAACCTCTTTTGCGAGTTTTGGAAGCAAAGCGTTGGAGGGTGGAAAGAACGATGGAACTATATACACAGTTTAAAAGTAAGCTACTCAGCTACCGTAAAGAAGAAGACGGTCAAATGGCGATTGCCATGGCTGCCAGCATGACCGTCTTAGTCACCGTAATTGGCGCAGCAATGGATTACTCCATGCTAACCAATGCTGATGCTAAATCACAATCTATCGCAGATTCGACGGCTCTCGCCGCTGCGATTTTCGTACGAGACAATGAGGGCAAAAGCCCAAAAGATCAAAGTGAAGGACTGATTGGGTCTTATAAAGCCAGCCAATTGGGTTATGAATTTCCAGACTTTGTGAATGGCGGCGCATCAAACGTAAACGTATCCATCGTTTATAACGATCAGGACCAAGAGGCCGTTGTTACCGTTTCCGGCGTGACGACCCCCTCTTTCGCTCAGATTATCGGGCATGATGAGATAAAGTTTACATCCACTGCAACTGTAAAATACCCATCAACTGAGACGACCAAGCCTGCCAGCGTGGCTCTCGTATTGGATGGTTCCGGTTCAATGGACTGGAATGATATTCGCGATGAGAATACAGACGATGATGAGTGGGAGACATCTTCCCAACAAGCCGGTGCGAAAGCACGAAATGATACGCTGAAAGATTCTGCTAAGGTCTTCATGAAGGAGCTAGAAGATCTACAGGCAGATAATTCCGATGTAAAAATATTGCGAACCGGAATGTATGTCTATAGCTCCAGCTATCACAGTAGCGAATCCGAGACTTTGGATTGGGGAGCACTCTCAACATCCAGCAACAGCAAATTGATGAAGTTACGAGATAGCGGCGGTACAAACTCTTATGCAGCTTTGAAAAAAGCCCGTGAGGACATGGCTAAAGAGAATGACATCCATAAAAATGAGAATGGCGACGAAAACCCGTTGAAATTCGTTATCTTAATGACGGACGGTGTAAATTCTCAAACAGGGCAAACGTGCGTAAAACAAAAAATGCCAGCGCACACCCATTGGGAAAGACAAGTCAAAAAGAATAACGGGAAAGGAAAAGGCAAAGGCAGTAATCAGTATGTCACTGAAATAACACATGGTCGATTTATTCCTTGGTATAATGGTGGTTGGTCACAGAAAAATATAGCGGCCAACCAAGAAGAAGAGACTGTCTGCACGCCTTATTCTTCAAATGACGATAAAACCTTGCAGGAGTGTTCAACTTTAGGCGCAATGGGCGCAAAAGTCTTCACGATCGGCTATGGTCTTGAGCCCGGCTACTATCACAAGCGTTCCAGCTATTATGAGCAGTGGAATGTCCGCCAATTAATTACTTATGAAGGACATCACATTCATATCCCGCAAGAAATTTCGGACAGAGCCTATTCTATGCTTGAAGATTGCGCGAACCGTAGCGGCGGTAAATTTGTTGCCGCAGAAAATGCACAAGAACTTACCGAAGCTTTCCAAAATATCGGGAAAACAATCGTCGAGGAATCCATCCGCCTCACACAATAGGTGTAGGGTTATCAATATATAAAAAAGGCCGGGCCAATGACCCGGCCTTTTTGTTTTACGTGTCAGTTAACTTTAGCCAACGATTTCGTCATCGGAAAAGAAGAACGGGATTTCCTCGGCCGCTGTTTCCGGTGCGTCTGAACCATGAACAGTATTCGCATCAATGCTCTCTGCGAACTCAGCGCGGATAGTGCCCGCATCAGCCTCAGACGGGTTAGTTGCACCCATAACTTCGCGGTATTTTGCGATCGCATTTTCGCCTTCCAGAACCTGAACAACAACAGGGCCGGACATCATGAACTCAACAAGATCGTTGTAGAACGGGCGCTCTTTATGAACGGCGTAAAAGCCGCCAGCTTGTTCTTTGCTCAATTGGATGCGTTTTTGCGCGATGATACGAAGACCTGCTTCTTCGATCTTGGCGTTCACTTTACCCGTGATGTTACGCTTTGTCGCGTCAGGCTTGATGATTGAGAATGTACGTTGAATAGCCATTATAAGCTCTCCGTTAAATAAAAGAATTTGGCGCACCCGTTAATGCGCGTTTGCTTAGAAGTAAAGGCGTGTTAGCTGTGCGCGGACAAAAACTCATAGTTTGAAAATGCTGCATATAAACGACCTCACATACCGTATCGAAGGCCGCCCCCTTTTCCAGCAAGCGACCCTTGCCATCAATGAGGGCGCAAAAGTGGGTCTGGTCGGGCGTAATGGCACGGGGAAATCGACGCTATTTCGTCTGATAAAAGGCGAAATCAGCTTAGATGACGGCTCTATCACCCTGCGCAAAAACATGCGCTTGGGCGTTGTGGATCAGGAGGTTCCCAGCGGGCCGCAAAGCCTCATCGCCACTGTGCTGCAAGCAGATAAAGAGCGTGCAGCCTTATTGAAAGAAGCCGAAACGGCGAAAGAGGCAAACCGCATCGCCGCCATACACACGCGCCTCTCTGATATCGAAGCGTATTCCGCCGAAGCCCGGGCGGGCGCAATTTTGTCAGGCCTAGGGTTTGACGGTGAAGACCAACTCCGTCCCTGCTCTGACTTTTCGGGCGGGTGGCGAATGCGGGTCGCCCTTGCCGCCATGTTATTTGCGAAACCGGATATGCTCCTGCTGGATGAGCCGACCAATTATTTGGATGTCGAGGGCGCAGTCTGGCTGGAAGCGCATATTCGCAGCTACCCCGGAACGGCGCTCATCATTTCCCATGACCGTGACTTCCTCAACCGCGCTGTGACACATATTGCGCATCTAAGAGGCGGAAAGCTATTTTCTTACACAGGCGGCTACGACACTTTCGAAGCGCAGCTGGCGGAACAAAACCGCCTGAATATGGCCATGATGGCCAAGCAAGAAGATGAGCGGCGCCACCTTGAGGCCTTTGTCAATCGTTTCAAGGCCAAAGCGTCTAAAGCCAAGCAGGCTCAAAGCCGCGTAAAGCGTCTGGAGAAAATGAAACCCGTCGCGACCATTATCAGCGACCCGATTGCTCCCATTCACCTCCCTGGGCCCGAACGCAGTCTCTCGCCGCCTATAATCCGTTTTGACGATGTAAGTTTGGGCTATGGAGAGACAACCGTCCTGCGCCGCCTCAACCAACGCATTGACCCGGATGACCGCATAGGTCTTTTGGGGAAAAACGGCCAAGGCAAATCCACTTTCGCCAAGGCCTTAATGGGGCATTTGGAGGCGCAAGACGGCTTCATTAAACGCCATAAAAAACTGGAAATTGGCTATTTCGCCCAACATCAAGTTGACGCGCTAAACCCCGCCAAGTCGGCTTATGATCACATCGTGGATCTTATGCCCGAGGCCACCGAAGCGCAAAGACGGGCGCGGCTGGCTTCTTTTGGGTTAGGGTTTGAAAAATCAGAAACAAAAGCGGGTGATTTATCAGGCGGAGAGAAAGCGCGCCTGCTGTTTTCCCTCATCGGATTTCATAATCCGCACCTGCTGGTCCTAGATGAACCCACCAACAATCTTGATATTGACAGCCGAGCAGAACTCATGCGGTCTCTCAATGAGTATTCTGGCGCTGTCCTTCTGATTTCTCATGACAGATCACTTCTCGAAATGGTCGTGGACAGGCTTTGGCTCGTGGATAAAGGCACCGTTTCCACCTATGACGGCTCGCTTGATGACTACCGCGCTCTGCAATTAGAGAAAGAAAAGAAAGCCTCCAAAGCCTCCGACAGTGACGGCGACCTAAAGAAGCTCGACAGGAAACGCCGCGCAGCCGCCCGCGCCGAAATCGCCCCACTAAAGAAAAACGCGGAAGACATCGAGGCCAAAATCGAGTCCCTACACAGTAAGATTATCGCCACTGACAAAGCCCTCGCCGTTGACGGTTTATTTACCACAGATCCCGAAATGGCTGTTCAACTTTCCCATAATAGGGCACAACTATCTAAGGATGTGGAACTCCTGGAAGTAAAATGGCTCGAGGCCTTGGAAACTTACGAGCTGGCCAAAACGAAGGTCGGGTTGGATGACCCGTAAAGCGTAAAGGCGTGACACAGGCAAGTAGCCTGATTTTACCCCATGGATGATTTCCGAGCAGAGAGCGTTTCAGGATTAAACGCTCTCAGGGAGTAAAAAATGTTGGGTGTGGATATTATTAAACGATCAGTCGTAAAAAACGCTGACGCTATAGATTATCTAAATACTGTATCATGGTTGACCCGTCGGTTCGGATCTCCCACAGCGCCTCGCACCCCCTCCCCCCTGCGGCCCTACCCTTTATTGGACACGCATTTTTACGCTGAGGATGCACCGCATAGCCTCTCTTATTGGGCGACAGATCAATTCACCCGCTTAAAGCAAGATTGCGGCATGGAAAACTGGTCGGTTCAATTACAGCTCTTCAATGACGACCTACAAAATGACGATGAAGAAACGGCTCTCACTGAGATCCCTTTTAGCGACACGCAAAAGACAAATGACCACGAAGCCTATAAGGTTGATAAATATGGCCGTCCCGTTGTCACTTTCGACCCAGAAATCTGCCGAAAACCAGGTGAATTCGCGGCGCGAGTTCTCACTCGCCTCAACACAATCCGCCTCCTGGGCCTTGAGCCCGACGAAGAATTGAGCGCAAGAGACCGTGCACGGCAAATCTTAGCCGGCATGGCCTTTGGCGGACAAGGCTTTGCCCTTTTGCCAATCGCGGACAAGCTCGCAGAGTTCCTGCCCCAAACATCAGGCAAACCTAGCCTCTCAATATCGGAAATTGAAAATCATTTGATTTTTAATAGCTGCCTCAACCTTGCCTGCCTTAGCCGCAGCCCTGAACATGTAATTGCGTCCTATGGCTGCATTATGTCGCAAGCCACGCGCAAGAAAATCAAACCCGCTTTTGAGCAATTGGAAGAGTTTACGCCCGAGATTAAAATCTTGAAAATGCGTTTGACTGAAATGAGGCGCCAAGCCCATGTCATTTCTATGCAGTCTTTCAAAAAGACCGCCTAGCCAGCGATTTCTAACCGCAGGAAATTTCCTGCACATACCCCTCATCGTCCAACTCGATTGTAAGGCGTGTTTCATCCACCGGACCCAGTTCAATACGATCTGAGACAGTTGAGATAGACGGCGCGTAAAGCACTTGTTGCGGCAGGTAATCCCGCACTTCGATAAAGGGCGGCTCAGGGTCGATGCCCTCTACGCGGTTACCCTCAAAGTCCTCTAAAAAAGCCGGCTTCAAAACGCGTTTGCGGCCCGGTAAACCCGCTATATAAATCGCGCCTTCATTCTGCCCAACCAATCCCTGATAAAGCTTAGACTGGCATAAATCCGTACGCGGAATACGCGGCGTGGGTGTCGGGTTCAGGTAATCTGGCCGAACATATTGTCCCTGCCCCGGTTGCGGCCTATATTCATAGGGATAAGCGTTATAGCCCTGCCCACTTGTCGATTGGCCGTAGCGCGCCCCCTGCCCCGCACAGGCCGAATATAAAAAGACGCGAAATCATGCCCTTCTATCGCGCAGAAGTGTTTAGGGTTTGTTAACCATGTTCCAATTGACAGCTAATTTGTGAGGCGTCGCGCGATGAATGTCATGGACAATTTAGGCTACCTCATTGATCACTCAAGGAAGTCGAAATCGCATAGACGCTTATATGCGCCGAGTAAGATTACTAAGGAACCACTTGCGACTTGCGTTGATGTTCTTATGCCCCTCTAAGGTACATCATGAAGCAAGAAGCGAGTTCAGCGTCTTTTAAACGATTGCCCCGCTGCAATGAAGGTACGGTTATGCTCTTGTCTCGGGTCTATACCCTCAATAGCGTAAAAGCCTGATTTTGTATCAGAACGAAACAGACTTTGTCTCATTCTATACCAACACTCCTTTTTTGAATGAAAATCAGCCTTTTTAAGCGAAAATCAGCGGTTTTTACCCCTCAAACGATAGGCCAAGACTTGGCACAGGGGTTGCAACAATAATTGTGAGGGTCAGAGCCGCATTACTCTGACCATGATGACGTAATTATCTTCTGACGAGACTTTTACGGATGTAGGTTAAACTTTTTACCCGGTTGCGAAAGCAGTCGGGTTTTTCTTTTGAGTGGACAGAGCTCCGTCGTTACGACCTGCTATAATTTGGAGATGAGAGGTCGACAAAACCTACCGCAGGGCTTCAAATTAATGCAGCACCAAAGCCTTCAGCTTTCACGCTGAGAGCAATGCCGCGTGCATCATAGCCCCTTACTCATGCTGTGAATGAGCCGCGTGCAGATGACAGGCCAGTGAGCAGCAGCAAAGACTTAGGCAATGCAAAGTTCGGATGGTTCCCCTTTGATTCCCGCCCAATTCCGTTTATGGCACCCTCGCAATGACTGATACCGCGCAAAAACCGTGGGCCGCAACGGCTTTAACCTTGTTTCCAGACGCCTTCCCAGGTGTTTTGGGTGCATCCATCATTGGAAGTGCTGAAAAAAGCGACATTTGGCGGTTAGAGACAGTAGACATTCGAGAATTTTCCACTAATAGACACCGCACTGTCGATGACACCCCTGCGGGTGGCGGCCCCGGCATGGTTTTAAAACCAGATGTGGCGGATGCAGCAATCGAGAGTGTGGCCCGAAATGGCCGCCCGTTGATATATTTGACCCCCCGGGGCAAGCCCTTAACGCAAGAGCGTGTGAGGCAGCTTTCTTCCGGCCCGGGTCTTATTGTGTTTTGCGGACGGTTTGAGGGGCTCGACCAACGGGTAATCGAAGCCCGCCAAATGGAAGAGATTTCCATCGGTGACTTCGTTTTGGCCGGCGGTGAGGTTGCGGCGCAAGCCATGATCGAAGCCTGTGTGAGACTTCTACCCGGTGTATTGGGGAGTGTTGAGAGCACAGAGGATGAGAGTTTTGAAGCGGGCTTGCTGGAGTATCCACTCTACACCAAGCCCAGAGAATGGAATAACCGGGCTATCCCGGAGGTGTTGTTAAGCGGTGATCATAGAAAGATCGCAGACTGGCGGCATCAAAAGCAAATAGAGATTACAAAGGCGCGTCGTCCCGATTTATGGGAAGCTTATCAAAGTCAGACGGGCAACAAAGGAGACGGTCATGAACGTGATTGAAAAACTGAATAAAGCCGAACAAGAGCGTCTTTTATCTGACGGCAAAACTATCCCTGACTTCTCTGCCGGTGACACATTGGTTGTTCAGGTCCGCATTACAGAAGGCACACGCACACGTTTGCAGGCATTCGAAGGCGTTTGTATCGCCCGTTCCGGTGCCGGCATCGATGAGAGCTTCACAGTTCGCAAAATCAGCTACGGCGAAGGTGTGGAACGTGTTTTCCCGCTTTATTCCCCGCTGGTCGAAGAAATCGAAGTCAAGCGCTCTGGTAAAGTCCGCCGCGCAAAGCTCTATTACCTGCGTGAGCGCCGTGGTAAATCAGCACGTATCTCAGAGCGTACGACAGGTCGCGGCATGTCCAAAGGCCGTTCTAAAAAGTAAGCCTCGGCACTTTGAGAAACGAATAAAACAACCGTCCGCAAGGGCGGTTTTTTTGTGTTTACATCTAAAGGAACTAAAAATTTAGAATTGAACGCGCATCAAAATTATGGCGACCGTCAAACCGCTTTACTCTAGAATTCTTATCTGAGAATAGAGAGAGGTCTTTATGGCTTCAAAAGCGAAAGGAATATCTTTGACACTATCAACGACAAAGTAATGGGACGTTGTTGATGCGCAGGCCTTAAAATAAGGCGTCGAATTCGCATTTCCCGGGATGTGAAGCATATAAATCTCGATACCGTCATTCTTTATGTCGGTGCAAAGTTGCTCAATATGTTCAAAGGCTAGCTTATTGCCGTTATTCCAACCCCAATCCTCTTGCTTCATCGCTTCCCGTTTATAAGCGTTACTGCGTCCATCCGTCATAAAGATGATATATTTTTTACGATAATTTTCGTTTTTCTTCAGTTTTCCGTCAGTAGGTATGGCTTCAGAAGGGTATTTTTTGATGCCCCATTTATTGCGCCACTCAGGCGTTAAGCTACGCCAAGCCCAAGCCAGTCCAATATCAAATCGGCCTGTACCGTTTGTTTTCAACTTCTTTGTTTGATCAATGACTTTGTCGATGTCTGTCGTCGGGCCGAGAAGTTCCGTTTTCGGACAGGCTACATCGCGACCATCATCGAATTCAGCATCTTCATCCGTGGTATCAAACCTGGCTTTGGTTGGCGACTCATTGGTCAGCATCCATTCAAATTTGCCCACTTTCTCATGACGGGGTTCAACACACCCATCCCAATCATCCCAATCGACTGTCTTGTTTACCCAGTCTTTCTCAGATTTACCAATATTCACACGATCCTGAAACGGAATAAATGTTAGGTAAAAATTATCATCACCCGAAAACCCCTTCATGTCCTCGAGGATTTTCTCAATCGTTCCCATTGAATCGTCCCAAGACGATCCGAAGGCCATTGAGTTAGTGGTATCCATTGCAAAGGCTACTTCAGCGCCAACACGACTCGCGACGGAGGCTTTGGATGTGACATTGACATCCATTTTGGGGAAATCCATGACTTTGGCAAACATCGGTTTGAGATTGGCCTCAACGGTTACAATAATTTCGCCCTTCGAATTTTTGCTCACATTTATTTTTTCAACATCCAAACCGTCATGGGAAGATGTATTGACGTTAAAGGTATTCTTGCCCTGCTTCTGCATTTCTTTTTCATCGGCTTGCATATAGGCAATAGCGCCCGCCAAAGCCGCACTATCAGCCGCGTCCTGTAGAGAAGATTGTGCATTGGATAGGCGAGAAATATCGAAGGAAGCGCCAATCATAAAAAGAATCGGAACCATGCATATCGCACTCGTCACTGCGAAATGCCCGCTCTCATCTTCTTGGAAAGTTGAGAACGACTTTAGCCGCTCTGTTTTTATTCCAAAGTTTTTCAAAAACTTGACCATGGCCATGAAACTAGAGTCAAATAATTTTAATTTAAACAACTTACAGGGTTAATAAGGGATTAAACCGCAGAAGAATCAGGCGACTAACTCCCACGGGGGTAAGGCGTACCAAAACGTGCCGCATAATATTTTCCAATATCGCGGGCATTATTAATGAAACGATGACCGCCTTTTCTCATGATACCGCAATTTTCGTAGGACGGACTATCCGAATTCAAAACTAGCGTTGGGCAGTTTTGATTTTTATCGCCAAGTAAAGCCACGATATCTTTGCGCGGCTTGGCAATGGGTTGGTAGATAATTTCAACGCTCTCTTTAATAGCTGGGAAATAAGAGAGTATCCCCCACATCTCGGCGCATTCAGGACAATATTCACGGCGTTCATTGTCAAAAAATCCTGGAGGGAGGAGGAAGAGTGTGTCGCGTTTCGTCATTAGAAATAAACCTCTAAAACCTTATCTAACCTGCGGCGCACAAGAGCCGTGAGTTTTTGCAGTTCATAATGATCGAGCACCGCGCGATAAATATCCTCGCGGCCCATAAATTCATCCTGCGTACGAATGTCGAGGACTAGCGCCGCCAATTCACTCATCGGGATTTCAGCAAAGCCCCTTGTTCCAAGTGTCCGCACTTTCACCGGGTCTTGATCCGGCAACCGTACCACCCAACAGACGCTATCTTGAGGGCCGTCTACTTCGCTATCGTCTTCGCGCTCAATGACCACCTGCCCTGCTTTTTCTCCCTCCAGTAAAGCGCGTTCAAATCGCTTGCGCACAGACGCAGCAATTTTCATCAAGCCGCTCGCCTTGGCATAGGTCTGGAACAATGCGAGCGCCTGTATCGGCGCTTCATATTGCAGGATTTCAGTCAATCCGTGCATATATTGCACCTGACTGGCATTACGAGGATCCGCTGTTTTACGCGGCGGCCATTCGATAAACTTCTCTGACATAAACCTATGTCTCCAAATAAGGTTTCAATGTTTCCAGCATCCATTTCGGCGGGCGTTTGGGGCGGCCTGCGGGCGTAATACTCGCCGCCTCACTCACCGCTGTGACCAATAGCTCATCCCCGCGATAGCAAGCTTGAGACACCCAGAGCCTCGCGCCTTTGAAACGGTCATAAGTTGTCACAATCGTCAGGTGGTCATCAATTCGCGCGGGTTTTTTATAGTCCAATTCGATTTTACGAATAGCAAAAGCGAGCGGATCAGCCGCGTCCCACAAATCGGAATGATTAAAGCCGACCAAGCGGAAATAGCTACTCCGCGCGCGTTCGAAAAACCGTAAATAATTCGCGTAATAAACAATCCCTGTGAAATCCGTATCCTCATAGAAAACACGTAGCGGATATTTATGTTCCCGGCCCTCAAACCACCCCATAGTGGGGGTCTCAGGCGATGCAATCTTACTCACTCTCGCCTCCCTCAAACAGATCAGGCACATTGGGCTTAACGGGCGTATCCAATCCCAAATGCGTATAGGCTCGCGGCGTCGCAACGCGGCCTCGCGGCGTACGCTGCAAAAAGCCTTGTTGAATTAAATAAGGCTCAATCACATCTTCGAGGGCATCGCGGGCTTCGGACAGAGCCGCTGCTAAGGTATCGGCTCCGACAGGGCCGCCGCCAAACATCTCAGTCAGAGCATGGAGGTAGCGCATATCCTGTTTATCCAGCCCAATATCATCCACACCCAAGCGGCGCAGAGCCTGATCTGCGGCAGGGGCATCAATCACAACATGGCCTTCATGTTCGGCCAAATCGCGAACACGACGTAAGAGACGACCTGCAACACGCGGCGTCCCCCTCGCCCGTCCAGCAATTTCTCGCGCCCCTTCTGGTGTCATTTGCAGGCCGAGCTTTCCGGCCGCGCGGGACACGATGGAGGTTAAATCATCTGTGTCGTAAAATTCCAATCGTACGGGAATACCGAAGCGGTCTCTTAATGGCGTCGCCAATAATCCAGCCCGCGTCGTCGCGCCAATGAGGGTAAAAGGCGCAAGATCAATTTTAATGCTACGCGCCGCAGGGCCATCTCCGATAATGAGGTCGAGCTCAAAATCCTCCATTGCAGGATAAAGCACTTCTTCGACAACCGGGTTAAGGCGATGAATTTCATCAATGAAGAGCACATCGCGCGGCTCCAAATTAGTTAGCAAAGCCGCCAAATCCCCCGCCTTGGAAATAACAGGTCCGGACGTCGCGCGGAAGTTCACACCGAGCTCGCGGGCTACAATTTGGGACAAGGTCGTCTTGCCTAATCCCGGCGGGCCGGAGAGCAAAAGATGATCGAGAGGCTCTTCGCGGCGGCGAGCCGCCTCCACATAGACCTGTAAATTGGCAATTGCTGATTTCTGCCCAACAAAGTCAGAAAACGATAAAGGCCGCAAAGCGCGGTCACGGCCGTCACCGACTTGGCCTTCGGAGGATATGAGGCGGTCTTCGCTCAATTCCCTAGTTCCTTAAGCGCTGTTTTAATCAGTAAATCCAAATCAGGGTCATCCGAGAACCCTTGATAGGCTTGCGCTACGGCGCGCAAGGCTTCGCTTTGCCCAATGCCAAGGTTAACCAAAGCGCTCACGGCATCATTGCGCAGGCGCATATCAGAAAGGCCCTCATTTCGAGCGGCTTCTGATGTGACGGCGCTGCTCGGCGGGTTGAAAGCGGGCTGGAAGCCGCGCCCCGTTGGCGGAGCTTTACCCGAAAGTTCCGTGGCGATACGCGTGGCCAGTTTCGGCCCGACACCGCTGGCGCGAGCAAAAGCTGTCTTATCTTCTAGTGACGCTGCCGACAAAATTTCACCTGGCGTCAAAATATCCAAAATGGCGAGCGCCGCTTTTGGCCCGACGCCCTGCACGGATTGCAGGCGTACATACCAAGCGCGTTCTTCCTCGGAATGAAACCCGAATAAGGTAATGGATTGTTCCCGCACATGAGTTTCGACATGCAGACGGACCGCTTCGCCCTCGCTCATATGACCGAGAGTGCGCGATCCGCATTGCAGTAAATAGCCCACGCCGCCGCAATCGACGATGGCTTCGCCTGTGCCTACCATGAGGCAAACCCCTGATATCATACCGATCATGTTCGAGCCCTCATGGGGTACTCGGCGCGGAAATTTGATTCTCTAAAAACTCTCATAACGACAGCTTTAGAGCCTCTGCCGCCAAAGGCAAACCCGCCATGTGCGCGCCCTGCGGTCCATCAGTTGGGCCTGTCTATAATAGGCAGGAAGAGATGGCGGTCATGCCCACGCACCAGAGGCCCTGCGCCGTTCATGGCGTCACCCATAAATGCTCACCCCCGCATATTCGCATGCGTTACCGCAATTGCCAGCGCGTCAGCGGCGTCTCCGGCTTTCACCTTTGCCCCCGGCAGTAAAATATTCATCATGTGGGCGACTTGGGTTTTGTCGGCCGCGCCTATTCCGACTACGGATTTTTTCACCAGCCGCGCGGCATACTCACCGACAATAAGTCCATTGGTGGACGCTGCCAGAATACATGCGGCGCGGGCTTGGCCGAGTTTCAGCGCGCTCATCGCATTGTCTTTCATAAATGCCTCTTCGACACCGGCCTCTATCGGCTCATGGGTCGTAATCACATCGACAATGTCGTTAAAAAGATAGGTTAGGCGACTGGCGAGCGGTTCTTTTTTCGGCGGGCGAATAACGCCATGCGCGACATGGGATAATTTGTTTCCGTCCACATCAATCACGCCCCAACCGCAGGCCACAAGGGACGGGTCCAGCCCTATGATACGTCGTATCGTCATATCGCAACCATAGCGGTGTTCGCCTGAAAGCAAAGCTGAAACAGAGCCTTTGGGCGTTTAATCAATCAAAGATATAAGTCTTTTGGCTGACTTCCACATTGGGCGGCGTACCCTCTTGTTCAAACACATCCCATCCCGTTTTTAAGTTCTGCCAGAACGCGTAATTCTCATTGCCCTTAAACGCGTCCATATTGGTCGCCGTCATCGGGAACGGGAAAATGTGCACGCGGATGAAAGGTTGCCCGGCTTCAAAGGCGGCAGACATTAGCGTGTAAATCTCTTCTATGCCTTTATCCGTCATGGCGTAGCAGCCGATGGAGACGCAATCACCGTGTACCATAAGGAAGCTGCCCGTGCGGCCCTGCGCTCTATCATAAGCATTGGGGAAACCAAGATTGAAACTGAGATGGTAAGAAGAGTTCGGATTCATGGCGGACGGCTTGACGAAGTAAAACCCTTCTGGGGACTGGCCGTCACCTTCTCTTAATTTTGGCCCAAGCGCGCCTGAATAGGTGCAAATCGGCCAGCGTTTATAGCGCTCATACGTCCCGCTATCATTTTGGACGAAGGCTTCGAGATAGCCCTGCTTGTCATCAGGCGCGCTTGTCTTGGTGAGGCGAAGGAAAATAGGCGCGCCTAATTCCAAGTTCTTCGCTGACAAGTCTCGTTCGAGTTTGGGCGTCCATGTTTTGTTGACCTTCACGCTTCTATCAGAGACGGGTATGGCATTGGTCGTCGCGTAAGCCATGAATAAGAGACCTCCGGCAATCGAGCTTATCCCTACCGTTACAATATTACGTTTAGAAAATGTCATCCTTCAATCCTGCCCTATGAATAAGGAGAAAAATAGGCAGATATTACCGCTTCTTGGTTGCATTAAAACGAAATCAAATGAGCCCCGGCCAATCGCACGCATAGCGAATAGCGTTTGGAAAGAAAACGCCGATCAAAAAGAGGGCGATGTGCAGGCTTAGGTAATTAAAGACTGACGGATAAAAATGAGAATTTTAGAAGTGCCGCTCCAAAGACGCACAATAAACGTCAGTTTGCAGTCCTAAAAGGGGGACAATAACTGAGAGGCTTAAAACGCCCAGAATAAGACGGTGGTAATTTCCTTATCGTTCAAAAAATTTATGTCTCTAAATTTTATTCAGGACTTGTTTGCTAACACCTGCGTTACCACGTCTGTAACATTCGCGGTAAGTCAAGGTTAAACCATGATTAAGACAACGCTTAAACTTCTCTGTATGCTCGGTCTTTTGATTGCCGCTGGATGTACTTCAGCTAAGGATGCAAGTTACGCCCCCTCTATTGCTAGATTAGATTCAAGCGAAACTCTTGTGATGAAGTTCAAAGCCTGCCACTGGAGCTGCACTCAAGGAACTGTGAAATTCAAGGACAGAAAAGCCGTCTTTGGTAGATATTCTCTCGACCTCACATCCAAGGAAATATCGAATCTGGATGGGTATTTTCTGGAGGGGAAGCCATTGGATTCGGAATGGCGGTGTTCTCTGCCGATCTATATTAGCTTTAAACAAAGAAGAGGTATTTTTACAATCAACTCCAAGGAAAGACTGATTTATCCTTGTCCGTTTGGTAGAGATGAAAACTTTCTGCATCCAGAACTCTTAGTCCGACATTTCGCAGAAACGCCCACCGAAACTCCATATTGGAGGTTGTCAGAAGAAGAGCAAAATAAGAAAAACATTCTAATCTCACCTTACGAAGATTAGTTTTTATGGACAGTTTTATTATCAAAAAAGTCAAAACCGAGCGTCAAAAATTCGCCTAAAAGCAGCCTCAAATACCAGAGGCGGGATACGCTCAGAACAAGCCGCTGGTGTTGTGACTACAGCCCACGTCAAAATTGGGTCTAGCAAGCTTGGGTTTAAATTAGACAAGCCTGAACCTAAAATGTAAATCAGTCATTCTATGACTTGTGAAGAATTTATTGAGATGTACGGGGAAAGGTTACAAAAGTGGCCTATCCTAATCCAATTTACTGACCGCAACCTATATGCCGGAAATCCGAAAGAAATTGCTGATAAATTTGTGAAGTCGCTTGGCTTTAAAGCATTGGGTGAAAAATGGATCAATTTAGATTGGGAATATCATATCCTTAAAGGAGGACAACGTAGTGATCCAATAGTACCCCTAACACAATTTTTGAATAAAAGCATGGCTTACGATGAAGAGATATTCAACCTTCAAGAGGCTACTAAAATTGCTAGTGACTTCTATAACGTATTTGGATTTGGAAAAAGAAGTCGATTTACAAATAACATTGGATATGGTTGGCACCCAATCACCACTTCTACATTCGAAGCCGTGCATGTCGCAATGGATGATAAAAATATCGGAATCCTCTTGATAGAAGATGAAGATTGAAAATTGTATATTCCTGAAAAATCATTTCTGCTTTGACACCGTAACAGTTCACAGCCAGCGTCCGAAAATCGCCCCAAGTAAGACACGCCCAAAACAGCCCATTGCGACCCTCTTAAGTCCTCCCAAATCACACCACATCTCTCCCCTCACCTTTTCGCCACAATCGCCCTACTCCTGCCACATTACCAAAACATTGCCTTAAACTTTCCACATCTTCGGCTCATCACCGCCTTAGCGCGGTTTCATAACGGTTTCATCGAAACGATACTCGCAACCGAATGGAGAGCCTTATGAGAACACTTTTAAAAACTGCCGCGATCGCCGCCTTGATTACGGGCTTTGCCAATTCAGCCACGGCGCTGACGACGAGCGAAGCTTTGGAGGCCACGGGCACGACGATTGAATCGCTTGAATATGAAGCCCAAACAATTACTGGAAATTACCTGCCGCGCACCTCCAAAATTGCGATTGCGAGATTGGATGGGGGCCGCTTAATCCCTACGCCATATGGCGAAGAATTTGATTGGGAGCTTCTCAGTAAACGTATAACGGCCAATATCTCTTTGCTGAGCGCCGGTGACTATCTGAAATATATCCCAGAAATCCCGTTTCAGGGCGTCGACACAGATAATAAGATTGACGAAATCCGCCTGACGGCCGCTAATGAAGGCTAT
>CAZMEN010000009.1:20715-34613 GCA_964565335.1 uncultured Algimonas sp.
TTTCGGCGGTAAAGCGCTCAGCGAGACGGGGTTGATGGTCAAAGAGGATTGTGACAGCTGGGACTCTGCCAAAGCAAAAGCCCTATTGATGAATGCGCATACAGGCGAAGTGCTTGGGGCGGCCAAGGCGGATAATGTCACTTATAATATTGGCCAGTTGGCGGATGATGTGGAGCGTCTGTTGAAAAACTTGCAACGCTAGGCCCTCTTATAGGCCTCAAAATAGGCCCTCACGCACTGAAAGTTAGAATCCCCCCGCCCGTCCCCCGCCGCTCCAAACCATGGGCAGGGCCAGTAAACCGGCATCTTTTTAAGATGTCGGTTTTTTGCTCTCTCACTTTATAGGTGAGATGCGACAACACTTGCGACTTTGGACGAAGTCAACACCTTCATCTAAATGACTGTTGCGGCCCCATTTCCCGCTTGCAAAACAGCCAAAGCCTACTATAAGGCGCGCTTCATCGGATGCGGTCTGATTGTGTTTACGTTTGGCATGGGGTCAAACAAGCAGCCAGAGCCATCGTCGGGTGACCGCCTTCACGGTCAGCCCTACGCCGCGTCCAAAACAATGAAGGACTGTTATGTCTCTGTACGAGCACGTGGTTATCTCACGTCCGGACATCTCTTCGGGTCAAGTCGAAGAATTCGTCCAAAACCTAGCCAGAAAAGTCGAAAATGCCGGCGGCACCGTAGAAGGTGCTGAATATTGGGGTCTTCGCAACTTGGCTTATCGCATGAATAAAAACCGTAAGGCGCATTATTCACTGCTTAAAATCAACGCCCATTCTGATACGATTCACGAGATTGAGCGTCAGCACCGCATCAACGAAGATGTTCTGCGTTATATGTCTATCCGTGTCGAAGACTTCTCTGATGAGCCGTCCCCGATTATGAAAAAACGCGAAGAGCGCAAGCGTCGCTCACGGGAGGATTAAGTCATGGCGAAAGATCAAATTAAAATTGAAAACCTGCCAAGCCGCACGAGCTTCCGCCGTCGCCGCAAGGTGTGTCCATTCTCAGGTGATAACGGCCTGACGATCGATTATAAGGACCCGAAATTATTGCAGCGCTATATGTCTGAAAAAGGCAAGATTGCGCCGTCACGCATCACTGCGGTTTCCGGTAAAAAGCAGCGCGAATTGGCCCGTGCCATCAAGCGTGCGCGTTTCTTGGGCCTTCTGCCCTATGAAGTGAAATAAGGAGAATACTCATGGAAGTCATTCTACTTGAACGTATCGAAAAGCTCGGCGCAATGGGAGACGTTGTCTCTGTAAAGCCCGGCTTTGGTCGTAACTATCTCTTGCCACAGGAAAAAGCCCTGCGCGCGACGAAAGCCAATTTGGCCCGTTTCGAAGCTGAGCGTGAATATCTTGAGCAGCGTAACGAAGAGAACAAGCAAAAAGCCGCTACAGAAGGCAAGGCCCTTGACGGTGAAAAAGTTGTCCTTATCCGCAAGGCGGGTGATACAGGCAATCTTTACGGATCTGTGTCTGCACGCGATATTGCTGAAGAGCTCGCCGATAAAGGCGTGAAGCGTAATATGGTTGTTCTTGAAAACCCAATTAAAACATTGGGCATTCATGACGTCACTGTACGCCTTCACCCTGAAGTATCCTTTGGCATCACTGTCAATGTAGCCCGTTCCGAAGACGAAGCCGAGCGTCAAGCTAAAGGCGAAAACGTTATCGAGATGGAACAGGAAGAAGCCAAAGCCGACGCTGCTGAAAGCGCCGCAGAACGCGCCGCAACAGCTGTCAGCATGTTCGAAGGTGATGCACCGAATGAATTCGTTGCTCCTGATGCAGGCGCGGCTGAAGAGCCTGCTGCTGAAGCCCCTAAGGCTGAATAGGGATAGTTCCCCTCCGCCCGGATAAGATTAGAAACCCGCTCATTGCAGCGGGTTTTTTTATGGACCGATCACGGTTTTACCGCTCTGATGTTATGCCTTGAGCGGTGTCTCACTGACATCCGCGGGCGGCATGTCACTCTTCGCTCTTTCTTCAGCAATCTTTTTACTCTCTTTCACAATGGGCCCACCCACAGGACAAATCTGCTGGGCGAAACCGTGCAACGTGTTGGTCAGGTTTTCGGGTACCAAAGCATAATGCACAAACTGCCCTTTTTTCTCTTTTGAAATCAAACCCGCGTTTTCAAGGACAGAAAGATGTTTGGAGAGTGAAGGCTTGCTCATCTCAAATCGCTCAGCGATTTCGCCAGCGGTCAAACTCGTTGCAGAGAGATAAGCCAATATCCTCCTACGGGGTGTTGAGGCCAAGGCTGAAAAAACTTTATCCAATGAAAACTCCAAAATAGTTATTTAACTAATTGACTAAGCATCTAAACTCTGTTTATAGAGATTTAGCTTATTAGCTAAATAATGAAATTAAACCTGACAAGCAAGGGAGAAAATCATGCTTGGATACACATATCTTCTTTATATCGGCCTTAGCGTCGTTCTGACCGTCTGGGTCGGTCAAACACTTTTCAAAAATGGACGCGTCTTCCTTCTTGAAAACTATGGTGACAAACCAAACTTAGCGGACGCCATTAATCACATGTTGCTAGTCGGCTTTTACCTAATCAATATTGGCTTCATTGCTTATACAATGAAAATAAGCGGCGCTGGCCCCTCAAGCTGGACAGAAGCATTAGAATTCCTAAGCGTTAAAATCGGGTTCGTTGCCATAATCCTGGGCGTTATGCATTTCTGCCTAATGTATGCCTTACAAAAATATAGCCAACTGAACCTTGCACGTCCTGGCTTATCCAAAGTGACAGGAAGCGCTTAATCTCTACCATCACGAAACCCGCTCATTGCAGCGGGTTTTTTTATGGCATTTGTTAACACTCTCTAAATCTTAAATTTTTGTATATTTTTTATTTTGTCCCTTAGATTCTAGGAAACGCTTTTTTTGTATGTTTGGTGTTCCTAGGAAAGGACACTAAAATGAGTATCATTGGATCACTATTGGCCGGGGCAGCGACGCCTTTGCCGAAATCGCCGCCATCGCCGCCGCCTCAACCAGAGGAAAACGGGCGAATTGCGGGCAATCAATCAAACGAAACCTTAAACTTTACTGAGACAAATTTCTCTGAAACGAATTCAGAGCAATCATCAGGCCTTGCTGATAGTTCAGCGGGTTTCACACCCCTAAACCCAGCAGGCTCTCAAGCAGACAGTCCTGCACCCATATCAGAATCAGTGACGCAATTTTCTTCAAGCAATGGGAGCCCAAGCGTCAGTGAACTGGCACTCTATCTGCCCGAAACGTTAGTCTCAAACAAAATTGAACTAAGCGAGGAGCAGTTAAGTGCAATCACGACAAACCCATCAGGTGACTTTGAATCAAGCGCAAGTAACTTGTATGCGCTCCTAGAGCCATCTGACCCGGCAAGTTTGGCAACTCCAGCTTCGAGCGCGATTGAACCCACAACGCCGGATTTGGGTGACGCAGTAAAATCTTTCTATTCAGTGTCAAATCCAGACAATGAAATAGAAACGATTTTGGAGGAATTCTTCTAACATCCCAGCGAACGTTATTTTATTTCAAGAAACGTTCACAATATTAATATTGACCCCACCCGATATTAATAGAGCCCCGCTTTTCCAGGCGGGGTTTTTTATGCAGCCAAAGTTTCTTCGGAAACATCTTCGGTCAAATCGCGATATAGTCCCCAAGCATAAGTCGTAATAGACGGCCCGGCATTCAAATGAGATAACAAACGACATAAGGCGCGCTGTTCGTCACAAAAATGCGGCCCAAAACCGAAACGATCAGCGGCTGATTTGATATGCTCAACGGCCCTCATCTTGTCGTGGCAATAATCCCACTCCGGCTGATCTTCGATTAGAAACCGTACGCGATCAATGCGTTCATATCCGCTCGTTGCAAAATCATATTGAAATTTTTGAGGCCGCGATGGCTCAAAATCACCGTCAAATGGCTTAAACAATCCCAGCACATCGTCCCCCAACTCTGTGATATGCGAAGAGGTTACCCTCTCACTTCAATTTTAAAGCGCCTTAACATATCTATGTTAGGTAGAGCATAGGGCTGTCAATATGAATATTTATTGAACAGGTCAAAACTCTTTAATTATGCAAGAAAACAACCAATTTAGTTAATAATCCCTGATATCCAGCTCCGCTCATAAAAGCTGAGCAATTTCAAGCGCATTACGGTCTCGTTCAATCAACTATCAACATCACCATGTTGCGCCCAAAATTCTAATTTTGTCGCTTAGAGTTGATTATCCTCGCACGGGCCCTACTAAGCATTAAGGATGTGGAGTCTTCGGCGACCCAAACGTCAAAGATGAAGAGGAATAAGGCACATGATGAAACGCACCTATACAGCCATTACATTGACCGCTCTGATGCTATCTGCCTGCGCGACAACGAAAACTGCCGATGTGGCGGAGTCAGTGAGCGCCGAAGAAACGACGAAATATGAGACGCTTGTTTACGGCGCGCCTAAGCCGCTTGTCTGCGGCCATACACAGCCCGCGACAGGTAAATTGTCCAAACGCCCTAATGCGCAGGTTATGTGGGAGAACTACCTCTATGACCGCCCTGAAGGGATTTGGGGCGAGATTGGCGGTTATGTCGAAATCAACGGCAACCTTCCCTATGATCAAGGGCGATGGACCAATGCTTGTACGGTACGACTATCGCATATGCTGAATAAGGCCGGACACAAAATCCCACGCGAACGTAAGAAAACAGTGAGCGGCGCCAATAAAGATCAATATTATTATCGCGTCGCCGATATCGAAACCTATCTTACAAAGACTTATGGGGAGCCGGAAATTGCAATTACGGACGGCTCAGCGAATAGTTTTGATTTGCCGGATAAGGCCGGAATTGTCTTAATGGATTTCCCCGATGGCTCCTATACGGGCCATGTGACGATTTGGAATGGCGCAGGGACTGTCGACGGTGCCGAAATCGGCGGCTACCGCGTTTTATTTTGGGATCTTCCCTGCTTTGTTCCAGCGGACAGGAAAGAGACGCCTATTGCGATGGGTAATTCCACAAACGCTACCGGCTTATTGCCTTAAAGGCTGGATTAATTTGTAACGTTGGCCTCGGGCATAAAACGGAAATGTCCATTGATATCCGTGTTAAATAGAAGGTCATCTTCGACCGGCCCGTTTCCGACATTGTGAATGATGAGTGGGGTGCCCCAAAGCGACTTTTTGTTCGACACAATACCGATATGCGGCAAACGTCCGCCCAAGCGCCAGCTGACAATATCGCCCGGCTTATAATCTTCGGCGTTCTTGGTAATCGGCACAGCTGCGCCTTGGCGCTTTAAAAACTGCTCCAAATTCGGAACGCGTCGGTGATCGATATTCTTGTCTGCCCGTGTTAGCCCCCAATGGTTAGGGTAGGCCTTGAAATTGGCCCGCATATCTTCGTGAACCGCTTTTTGAAAATCAAAGCCGAATGCGTTGCGATAGGTGCGAATGATAACATCTGTGCAAACGCCCGTATCGGCCGGAACATCGCCCAGAGGGTAACTCAATTTAACATAGGCTGGGTCATAGCGCACATCCGCTTTCGTACGCTCACGCGCAGCATCCACAAGGGCCTCGGAGGACATAGCTGCTGCCAAAGGCGTCCACAGCAATGAAGCGGCAAAAACAAAACTCATGGATGTTACGATATTACGCATAATGCCCCTTACGTAATTGTTTTTTCTTAACCAAGAGATAAGCGCAGAAAATTATATAATTTTAATGCTTCCCCCAGCCTGACGGGCGTTCATTATTGAAACAGACGCCCTATCTAAATCACCATATCACAACGTCCGACAAAACCGAACAATCATCTCGCTAAGTACAGTTGAAACGTCTTCTTGAAGGAAATGCCCGCCACCTTTTAAAGTTTGATGCGGTTGACCCACGCAACCCGGAATGAGTTTTTGAAAAACCTTATCACCCCCTGCCGTAATCGGGTCTTGGTCGGAAAAACAGGTCAGAAAGGGCTTCTCCCATTTTTTAAAAATGGTCCACGCGGCGAGGTTTTCCTTTATCCCGTCCATATCAGGCGAGGTTGGCACGAGCGCCGGAAAAATACGCGCACCCGCTTTATACGTCTCATCTGGATAAGGGGCATCATAAGCCGCCTCTACGCCCTCACCGAGGTCTTTCACCGTTGCGCCGCGAATGATGCCGCCCACCGGAAATTCGGGCACTGTTTTTGCGAATATTTGCCATTTTTTAAAGGCATCACCCGGGTCGCGGTCACCTGTTGGTAGGAAGGTATTACCCGCTATGACGCCTGCAAACCTGTCTTCATTTTCGGCGACCAAGCGCAAGCCAATCAGGCCGCCCCAGTCCTGACAGAACAAAACTGCCCCTTGCACATTCATCTGATCGAGCCAGCTCTGCATCCATCCCACATGTCGTGTGTAGCTGTAATCGATCTGCTCGGCTGGTTTGTCAGACCGCCCAAAGCCGATAAGGTCAGGTGCTAAAACGCGATACCCTGCCTCGCTTACCGACTTAATCATATGCCGATAGAGGTAAGACCAACTGGGCTCACCGTGCATCATTATAACAATGCGGCCGTCCTTTGGCCCTTCATCCACATAGTGTAATCTCAATTCGTCCTGAATTTTGACATAATTAGGTGCGAAGTCATAATCAGGGAGATTTTCAAAATGATGATCAGGCGTTCTCAAAATTTTCATACGTGGCTCTTTTGTGTGTGGTTAAGGCGGATTTGCGCCTCTTTCGCTATCCCGCCGGCTATCGCCTCTGAGCCTGCACGATATGCGCCTCAATCAGGGTTTCGCCCAAAAGTTTCATGGCCTCAACGCGGTGCAATCCTTCTTGAAGTACGTAACGATCTTTCCCCAGGCGCACATAAATTGGCTTTTGCAGCCCGTTTTCGAGAATATCTTCTGCGAGAGGCTCAACCTTTTCGACCTCAAGCGTCTTTTTCTTCGACGCGGGAACATAAATTTTGGCAATGGGAACGTCGACGACACGCATATTGAATTTCCTTCTGAACCCGAACTACTTTACGAGAAGAGTATAGCCCGATAATCGGGCGTGAACACAAGTTTGAGATTATTTTTATGACAGACTATGCCTTTAAACCCGCTGAACCGATTAGCTTACCCATAACGGGACGCACGGAACGATTCCCTGTCAGACGAATTTATTGTGTCGGGCGTAACTATATTGACCATGTCGCCGAAATGGGCGGGGACGCAAAAGCCGCGCGTGAAGGACGTTCAGAGCCTGTATTTTTCACTAAAGCCGCGGAAACGCTCGTTCAAACTGGAACGAGTATCCCCTACCCTCCCAATACGCAGGATCTGCATCACGAAGTCGAGTTGGTCGTGGCCATCGGGCCAAGCCAAGACACCTTATCCCAAGACACCTTATCCAATGACACCGAAATTTTCGCCTATGGCGTCGTGATTGATCTGACGCGACGGGATTTGCAGGCCAAAGCCAAAACAAAAGGCGGGCCTTGGGACCGGGCCAAGAATTTCAGTCGGTCAGCTCCCTGCTCGGCTCTAACGCTCGCCAATGAGGTCGACCTCTCTGAAGCGCACATGGTGCTGCGCAAAAACGGAGATATCGTTCAGCACGGCAGTCTGTCGGACATGATTTGGAATGTCGAAGAAATTATCGAGCACCTGAAGGCGGATATGGACTTAAAACCAGGTGACCTCATTTACACGGGTACACCCTCTGGTGTTGGCCCGGTCATTGTCGGAGATGAGTTATCGGGCGGCGTAGAAGGACTGGAGCGGATCACCATCCGCTTCGTCTAGTCCTCAGATTTTATAGGGTCAGTCAAAATAGGCTGACTGTGAAACAAGTATATTTAAAGCCCTACTTAAAGCTTTGAGGCTGGATATTAATTGTGACCTCTGCCGCGCTATAAACATTCGGATCGTCAGACGCGTCATTGGTCAAGCGAACTTCCATAGTATGTGTGACTTTTTCGCCGCCAAAGGCGCGGCCTAAATCATTTAAGTTGATACCAACGCCGACCGATGTACCGCCGCCATAGTAACCGCGCCCTCCGCTACTAATGCCTATGCTCGACGATACGCCAGAACTTCTAGCCCCCTCCTTATAGGTCTGAGCGGTAAGGACGCGAAAATGGGAAAAACCCTCGGCTTGCGCAATTTCTGCGACTTGCAGTAAAGCATAGTCTTGCGCTTCAACTTCGCTCCGTCCCGTATAATTGACGCGGAACCTATCGCTTTCGATTTTCGTTGTCTGGAAACCTAAGTCTTTCTCACTTTGCGCAGGCCCGTAAGCGGATGGGCCAGTAGCACAGGCGGTCAACATTAAAGCTAAAAAAGATGTCGCGATTAAACGTCTCATATTATGTTCCTTGTGCCGATATGACCTCATTAAAGGCCGTTTGGTGGCAGAATGAGTTTGCACTCCCCCTTAGATATATCTATTAGGTACCAGATTGTTCCTGACGCTAACATGAAAGTTTGCAGTCTGGCGCTTCAAACATGTATTGGGCAGAATACATCGGATACAGAGAGGCTGACATGACAGCTATATCCCTTGATGACATTCTGACTCCCCTCGCCATTACCGTTATCATTGACGAAAAGGTGCGCGACCCGGAAATGATGGCCTTTATTGAACAAGGCTTGGGGCTGGCCGATTTATTTGGCCATAAAGACCTTCAAGCGGGTGATCTTAAAAAATGGTACGAAATACATTCGCCTGCCATTGAGGAGAAAGTTTCGGGGTCACGGAAAAACACCTTTGTTCTCAGAGTTTTGACTCGCTTCAAAGAAGACATAGAAATCGAGAATGTTTATGACGCTATGGTTGCCGTTTCCGTCAGCGATAAAGAGTTTCATGTCGAAGAAAGTGAATTAATCCGATCAGCCGCCTCCATTTGGGGCTTTGAGCGTCCGCCCATTAAAATCGATAAGAAGAAGTAAGCTAAGGCTCAAAATAATCAGCCTATTTCAAACGAAAAAAGCGCCCGAAATTGGGGCGCTTTTTCTTTGTCCTAAAATTCGAAACAGGAACTATTCGGCTTCCATCGCTTCGCGGCGACGGCTTTCTTTTTTACGCTCATGTTCCAAGAGATAGCGCTTGCGTAGACGAATAGACTCAGGCGTTACTTCGACGAGTTCATCATCATTGATAAATTCCAGCGCATATTCGAGCGTCACAGGAATAGGCGGCGTCAAGACGACGGCCTCATCTGTACCGGACGCCCGCACATTGGTGAGCTGCTTGCCCTTAAGGACATTCACGACCAAATCATTGTCGCGGGCATTTATTCCGATAATCATGCCTTCATAGACTTCGACGGCATGGCCGATAAACATCGTTCCGCGCGCCTGCAAGTTCCACAAAGCAAAACCAGCAGCCTTACCGGCTCCGTTAGAGACAAGAACACCTTTTTGGCGGCCGCCCAAGATAGACTTCGTGCGCGGCTTATAAGCGTCAAAATTATGATAGAGTAGACCTGTGCCTGATGTTAGGGTCAGGAAGTCTGAACGGAAGCCAATCAACCCTCGTGTTGGAATTTCATAATCCAACCGCACGCGGCCTTGGCCATCCGGCACCATGTCCTTCAAATTACCTTTACGCTCACCTAGTTTTTCCATGATGGAACCCTGATGGTCAGATTCAACATCGACTGTCAGATTTTCCCAAGGCTCGCACAAGACACCATCGATGTCTTTGTTGATGACCTGCGGACGGGAAATGGCGAGCTCATAGCCCTCGCGGCGCATATTTTCGATCAGAATAGAAAGATGCAATTCACCCCGTCCCGAAACACGGAATTTATCCGCGTCTTCGAGTTGTTCGACGCGTAATGCGACATTGTGAATGAGCTCTTTTTCCAAGCGGTCATTGATATTGCGCGAGGTGACATATTTACCTTCGCGGCCCGCAAAAGGTGAATCGTTGACTTGGAACGTCATAGAGATTGTCGGCTCATCAACAGACAAGGCAGGCAGAAGTTCTATATTTTCAGGGTCACAGATCACATCTGAGATTCCAAGTTTGTCGATGCCAGTGAAACAGCAAATATCACCCGCAGACACTTCATCCATTTCTACACGGTCCAGCCCCATAAAGCCGTAGAGCAAAAGAACTTTGGCTTTGCGCGTTTTTCCGTCATGCGTTGCAACCATGACCTGTTGGTTTTTCTTAATCTTACCACGCACAACACGGCCAATGCCGATGACGCCGACATAGCTGTTATAATCCAGCGCAGAGACTTGAAGCTGTAGCGACCCTTCTGGGTCCACATCCGGCACAGGCACATTTTTCACAATGGCATCAAACAAGGGCGCCATGTCTTCGCCGACAGTATCCACCGTATCAGACGCCCAGCCGTTAAGCGCGGAGGCATAGACAACAGGGAAGTCGAGCTGCTCATCCGTTGCGCCGAGGCGGTCAAAGAGATCAAAGGTTTGGTCAACAGCCCAATCCGGGCGCGCGCCCGTCCGGTCCACCTTATTGACAACGACGTTGGGGTTGAGGCCATGGCCGAGCGCTTTCTTTGTCACGAATGACGTTTGCGGCATCGGGCCTTCGGCTGCATCTACGAGAAGCACAACGGAGTCGACCATGGACAAAACACGTTCAACTTCGCCGCCAAAGTCCGCATGGCCCGGTGTATCGACGATATTAATGCGCCATTCTTGCCCGCTTGGGTCTGTCCAGTTGATGGCAGTGTTTTTCGCCAAAATCGTGATGCCGCGTTCTTTTTCAATATCGTTGGAGTCCATAACACGCTCTTCACGCTCGCCGCGCTCATCAAGCGTACCGGATTGACGTAAAAGCTTGTCAACAAGCGTCGTTTTACCGTGGTCAACGTGAGCCACAATCGCGACATTGCGCAGGTGTTTAATAGAGTCAGACATAGTATAGCCATTTATGGAATATTTGCGCGCTCCATACGCGAATAGCGGATAAAGTCTAGGGACGTTTTCAGTGGCGGCTATGTCTATTCAAAATGAAGCTCTTCCGACTCCCAAATTGTGGCGTTTGAAATTGAAAAGGCTTCGCACAACTTGATAGCCCGTTCGTTCATTGCTACGCCTAATTCATGAAATTTCACCCCAAATTTATAGCGTTTGCCACAGCGATTTTGACAGGCTGTCAAGCGGCGGAAATCCTCGAAACTGTTAGCCCCTCTAACTGCGCGGTCAGCTTCACAGTCTTAGGCACAGGGCAGGACGGCGGCGCGCCGCAAATTGGGCGTCATGACGATCCGGCTTGGACGGATAGAAGCACCAAATTAATGGCGGCGTCTGGGGTTTTGGTCAATCATGTAACAGGCAGACGTTACCTCTTTGAAGCGACACCCGATATTCGGGAACAACTTTACATATTGGATAAGCTCCACGGCCCTGCGGAAAATGATGACCCGCTGGGGCTATCGGGCGTGTTTCTGACCCATGCCCATATCGGTCATTATGCTGGCTTGATGATGTTTGGCCATGAAGCCGCAGGGACGAAAAACCTACCCGTCTTCGCTATGCCGCGCATGATGTCATACCTCCAAAATAATGGCCCTTGGAGCCAGTTAGTCGATTTCGAAAACATCACTTTAAAGAGCCTGTCCGATAAGGGGGCCGAAGCCTTAGAAGGCGCAATAACTGTCACGCCTTACCGCGTACCGCATCGGGATGAATTTTCGGAAACGGTTGGTTATGTCATTCAAAGTGAGCAGAAGAGCCTACTCTTCCTACCGGATATTGATGACTGGAATGAATGGCGAGAGGAATTTGGAGTGTCTGTCGAAGACATGATACGCTCTGTCGATTACGCCTATCTGGACGCCACGTTTTTCGATGACAATGAATTACCTGGCCGCGATATGAGCCAAATTCCGCACCCCCGTATGCTGGACTCAGCGAAAAGGTTTTCGGACATGAGCACGAAGGACAAAGCCAAAATCCGCTTCTTCCACATGAACCACACAAACCCCGCTCGTTTTCCAAATTCCAAACAAGCGAAGCAAATTAGAGACATGGGATATAGAATTGCCAAACAAGGCGAGAGTGTTTGTTTGGAAGCAGCCCCCTCCAAATAAAAACCAGAGACCTTTATATATTCCGCCGTCGACATTGCATTCTACGCGGGGCCTCTCCACATCTAACCCAATTAGAGAATTCGAGGATATTATGCGTACTGACACTGCCACGACGCCGACCCGCCTAAGCGATTACACGCCGCCCAATTTCAGTGTGGAGTCTGTCGCGCTCGATTTTAATCTTCAACCCAAAGCGACACGGGTAAAGAGCCGTTTGCAGCTTAAACGCCTCGCACCAGGTGATTTGGTGCTGGACGGTGAAGATATAGACCTGAAATCTGTCGCTGTTGATGGCCGGGCACTGAAGAGAAGTGATTACTCACTTACACAAAACCATTTAACGCTTAAAGGACTTCCAGAGACCTGTGTTGTTGAGATTGAGACGGTCTGTAATCCGTCAGCCAACTCAACTTTGATGGGGCTTTATGTCTCTGGCGGTCGTTTTTGTACACAATGCGAGGCAGAAGGCTTTCGCCGTATCACCTATTATCTCGACCGTCCTGATGTGCTGTCGGTTTTCACAGTTCGCATGCAGGCTAAATTAAAAGATTACCCTTATTTGCTTGCGAATGGGAATATGACAGAATCAGGCGCATTAGACGGCGGCGAGTCCCATTATGCCGTCTGGGAAGACCCTTTCCCCAAGCCCGCATACCTTTTCGCGCTCGTCGCGGGTGAATTTGATATTCTCGAAGATGATTTCACGACCATGAGTGGACGGCACATTCCGCTCACCATTTATGTAGATCCAGGCGATGCGTCCCGCGCGGAATATGCCATGGACAGTTTAAAACGCTCCATGAAATGGGACGAAGAGGTTTTCGGGCGGGAATATGACCTCGACCGCTTCATGATCGTTGCCGTGCGAGATTTCAATTTCGGCGCAATGGAAAATAAAGGGCTGAACATCTTCAACTCCTCTCTCCTTCTGGCCGATGCCGCCACGGCGACGGACATGAACTTCGAACGAATTGAATCCGTTGTGGCGCATGAGTATTTCCATAATTGGACAGGTAATCGGATTACTTGTCGTGATTGGTTTCAGCTCTGTTTGAAAGAGGGCTTTACTGTCTTCCGTGATCAAGAATTTTCTGCCGATCAACGTGATCGCGGCGTACAGCGCATTAAGGATGTTAAAGCTCTGCGCGCCCGTCAATTTGCCGAAGATGCCGGGCCGCTTGCCCACCCTGTTCGTCCTAATGAGTATATGAAAATTGATAATTTTTACACCGCGACAATTTACGAAAAAGGCGCGGAATTAATTCGTATGCTCAAAACTTGGTTAGGCGAAGAGGAGTTCCGCCAAGGCTGTACTCTTTATTTCAACCGCCTCGACGGAACTGCAGCGACAGTAGAGCAATTTATAGAATGCTTCGCAGATGCAACGGGCAAGGATCTCTCGCAATTCATGCGCTGGTATGAACAGGCAGGCACGCCGCAATTATCCGTCGCAGTAGAGGGCCCGCACAATATGCCAGTTTCCATGACGACTATTACCTTCTCTCAAACTACGCAGCCGAGCCCCGGGCAAGCTGTGAAGAAACCCGTTGTCATTCCCATTAAATGGCAAGCCATTGGCGATGCCGGCCCTCTAATGGAGCCGCAACTTACGTTATTAAAATCAGAAGAAAACTCTGTGTCTCTCCCCGATATGGGCGAGGATATTTCGCTGTCTATTTTGCAAGATTTCAGTGCGCCGGTAATCTTGAAAACGCAACAACGGGCAGATGATCACTTACGCCTTATGGCTCAAGACCCCAATGCCTTTAACCGCTGGGAAGCGGGGCAAACCCTGGCGCGAGAGCTGATTGGTACACAAGCCAAAGCGATTGAG
>CAZMEN010000009.1:34623-66526 GCA_964565335.1 uncultured Algimonas sp.
GCAATATGCCCAAAGTTAACCGCGCTTTGAAGGGCTATTGCGAGGCTCTCTCCTCGACATTAGACGACACACAATTTAACAGTAGTTTCAAAGCCCTAGCGTTAACACCTCCCGCATCAACGGAAATTATTCAAGCCTCTAATCAGTCTGATCCGATTGCCGTCTCTTTGGCAGGAGATTGGCTAACCCGCGCTGTAGGTGACCATTTACGGGATGACCTTTTAGACCGCTATCACGCCCTCGCCGATGACGGCCCCTTCAGCCCCGACGCCCGTTCAGCGGGTCGACGCGCTCTGCGCAATCGCTGCCTTGCTCTTCTTGCGGCGCGTAAAGATGGCGTTGTTGCAGGACTTGCAATTGAGCAACTCGGTACAGCGACAAATATGACGGATGAACTTGCAGCGCTCATCACCCTGACGAAGCTCGGCGGTAAACGCGTAGAAACCTCCATGGATGCATTTTATGACAAGTGGAAAAGCAATCCCTTAGTTATAGATAAATGGTTCTCCATTCAGGGCGCGCGCAGACATGAAGACGGTATTTCAGCTTTGCAAAATTTAGTGGCGCATGAAGCCTATGACACGCGCAATCCAAACCGCGTCAGGTCATTAGTCGGCAGCTTCGCTGTCGCCAACACGCATATGTTTCACGCACTTGATGGAAGTGGATATGATTTCTTCACGGAGCAAGTAATCGATATGGACAGCCGGAACCCTCAAGTGGCGGCCCGCTTGCTCGGCGTTTACGAAGTATGGCGCAAACTCGACACCCATCGTCAGGAATTAATTAAATCCCAATTGCAGGCCGTCATAAAATCTAAACCATCCAAAAATGTTTTAGAAATCGCAAATAAGACTTTGGGCGAAGGATAAGACAGCTGATATAGACTTGTCTTACTTGGTAAGACTGTCTTAGGGGCTTTGTGCTACTCGCCCCCTATGGAAGCGTCTCAAAAATCATTAGAGCTGCGCACGAAGCAAGGGTTTCGTGAGCATGTCTCCGAGCAACGCTACAAGGTCATGCGTCAACCAATCGTAGACCTTACATCGGGCCATATTCATCATCATGAGTGGTTGGTACGTTTTGATCACGATAAACATTTGGAAGGCGTTATTCGTTCCTCCGAACTCAGCGGCGCTATTCGGGATTTAGACTTATCAATGTTGGCGCAAGCTATTCTGGTCTTAAATGACAACCCTCAAGACACAGGCATTGCCATCAACCTCTCCGGCGCCTCGGTGGATAAAGAGAATTTTAAATCCTCCGTTATGGCCTGTTTGACGGCTTTGGAGGCCTCGCCGACTAAACTCGTCATGGAACTGACGGAAAGTTGGGACATGGACAATTTGGTCTTCGCGGAGAGCCTTTTGACTGAGCTGAAAACCAAAGGCCATCCGGTTTGTTTGGATGATGTTGGGGCCGGAGCGGCCTCTATCCGCTACCTTCGCGCTCTCCCCGCGAATTGGTTGAAAATTGACGGAGGTTTTGTCGCTGCCAGCCTGAATTCCATGCGGGACCGTGCGATTTTAGAAGCATTATTATCACTCAGAAACGCTCTAGATGTGCGCTTTATCGCCGAAGGTGTGGAAACAGACGAGATAAAAGACTTCGTCATGAAATTGGGCTTTGACGCCGCCCAAGGTTACGCCATCGGACGACCTGAGATTGAAACGCGCATATAATTGTCAATAATGCGTTGTTTCCGCATGTTTTTAGCCAAAATAAATCAAATATTAACCACGATTTGTTCGACTTGAATCAATCGAAACTCTAACGTTTTTAGAGGCGATTCGGGGGACTGACGTGCAATCACATCAGAATAGACATCCACAGGGCCGCCCCGACTCCGGTAATCCAGCATCTGGTAATCAACCCGTTCCATATCAACCTACGCAGCCACAGCCACCACAAACACAAGGTAACGCTGCCGTCGTTCAGAACTTCAGACGGCGCCATGCCAACGGCGCGCCTGCCCAGCCAAACCCGCCGGCACAAGCGCCCTACAATTCCCCGCCCTCCCAAACGCCTCGCTACCCGCAACAAGATCAAGCCCAGCCAACAACTCGCCCTCAGGGAAATCAACAACAGCGCCATCAGCGACAAGCGTATCAAAACCAGCGCCAATATTCTCCCTCTCAACAGCCGGCAACAGCCCCTGTTCAGCGCCCAGGAGGTGATGTTCACTCCCGCCGAAATCAAAGACACCAAACGCAAAGACAACAAAAACCTCAAAGCACGCCGGCGCCAGTCGAGACCGTTAAACCCGCAACACCTGCTGTGGACTTTGCACCCGATGTCTCTACTCAAGACCTAAGTAAATCCGGCAATGTAAGACGTCTGCTTTTTGCCGTGACGGCCTTTTTTCTGCTGTTCACCATTCTGGCCGGGACCAAGTTCTTCAATGACAGTAAACATTACGCCAATGAAACACAGGCGGTCTTCTCTGGGGCTTTGACGAATATGGCCGCTTTTGCTTCACAGCAAATCGATGCCAATATTGCTACGATCGATAAAGCCCTATTTTCCGCTCAATCACCGCAAGCCATGACAGAAGCCGTCGCGCAAACTACGTCTGTTCAAGGCGCCGTACTTCTCAATGGTGATAGAACCGTTTTGGCAAAGTCAGGGCCGCTGGGCGAAATCATTGCAAAATTAGACACTTCCAATCTGCCTAAAGGCGAAGTTCAAATTAATTCCATCATATCTGACGATGGTCGCGCCTATCCCCTGATTATCAGGCGTCGAGGTAAAGCCTATCTAATCGCGGCTTTAACGCCGGGAACGCTCCTCTCTGGTGACTCCGCCAATGCGGCGCTTATCCTCGATGGTGGGCGCATAATAGACAGCGGCGCAAATATCCAGTCTCCGGATGCTTTAAGCGTTTATGGCCTCACACCACAAAATCTTGCCCGTCTTTCAAAGACTGAGCCAGCATCCCCCGTTTCGATTGAGGCGTTTGAGCAGAACGAAAACAAAGTTTGGCTTGGGACATCCCGTATATTAAATTCTTCTCTTTCCATCATAAATACGGCGCCTCGCGAAGTCGCGCCCTCTCTGAAACAAAATCTAATTCTATTCGGCCTGCTGCTCGCGGGTATGGGGTGGCTAATTTGGATGTTGTTCGGCGAAATGCTGAAGCAAATGAGAAACCTTAGAAGCCATCAGCAAGCAGATGAAGTGTCGCGCCAACGTTATGCGGCCGCCGTGGATAACTCCCATGGGGGAATTTGGGAAATTGATCTGGCTAAAAACACCGCTTACCTGAGTCCGTCACTGGCAAAAACATTTAACCTTCCTGAAACTCATTCGGTATTGCCAATGTCTCAATTTCTCGCTCTTTTTTCTGCCAAAGACCGTGAGAAGCTCTTCGCCGCTATCCGCCGCAGTCATATTAGCGGAGAATTTGATGTCGAATTGGAAGTCGCGCACCTGCCGATTTATATGGCGTGCCGCGGGCGGCCATCGGTCCGAGGGTCCGATAATGCAAAAGTTATTATCGGGATGGCGATCAACATCACAGAAATGCGCGGGGCTCAGGCCCGCCTTCAAGCTGCAGAAGCACGTTTATTTGACGCGCTGAAATCTATGACAGACAGCTTTGTCATTTGGGATCAAATGGACAGATTAGTGCTTTGGAATAAGCGCTTTGAGAGCTTTTTCGGTTTCCAGTCAGAACAATTACAAGTCGGTCTGGACCGCGCGACCATCGAATATCATGCCAATCAAAATATTGAGAGCGTCACAGAAAGGCCCGAAGGCAATGAAGTCTGCCTGAAAGATGGACGCTGGATACGCTATTCCGAAACCCGCACGGCGGATGGAGGTTGCGTCAGTATCGGAACGGAAGTGACGGCCATTCGGTCACGGGAAAATGAACTCCAAATCAATCAGGATGCGCTTGAGAAAACCATTAGTGTCTTACGCGAGTCACAAGTGCGTATCGTAGAATTGGCGGAAAGTTACGAGCAGGAAAAAATTCGCGCCGAAGAAGCGAGTCAGTCTAAATCGGAATTCCTTGCCAATATGAGCCACGAGCTACGCACACCTCTTAATGCCATTAATGGTTTTTCGGACATCATGAAAAAAGAGCTTTTCGGCCCGCTCGGCGACCCGCGTTATAAAGAATATGTCAGCGACATCCTTTTCTCAGGGCAACATCTACTGAGCCTCATCAATGACATTCTTGATATGTCCAAGATTGAAGCCGGTAAGATGACGCTGAATACGGAAACTCTCCAAATCAACGATATCGTCGCGCAGGTCTTACGTATCGTGAGAGGGCGTGCCGATGACAACCGTCTGAAAATCATATTCGAAGAGAGCGAAGCAGTAGATATTGAGGCCGACCCTCGCGCCGTGAAACAAGTTTTACTTAACCTGACCACCAACGCGATTAAATTTACGCCAGAGGGCGGAACCGTTACCGTCAATGTGGCCTCTAAATCCGCAGGACTGATTATCAGCGTGACAGATACCGGCATCGGGATTTCGCAAGAAGACATTGAACGCTTAGCGCAACCCTTTGAGCAAATCGATAGTCAGCATTCCCGTCAACACGAAGGCACAGGATTGGGATTGGCTTTGTCTAAATCCCTCATCGAACTGCATGGCGGTAACTTCAAGATGGAAAGTGAAGTGGGCCAAGGCACAAAAGTCACCTTCACACTTCCACTCTCTCCGCCCGAAGTGGCTGAGGAGAAACCGAATAATGAAGTTGGCAGTGAGATTACCCGTTTGGCACAAGACATTGCAGATGTTCTGGTTGAAGGCGAAGCCCGTGTTGGTCAGAACCGCTCTGCCCAAGAGCAAGGTTATGAGCAAGGTCAACCCCTCGTCCAAGCGGCCCCGCAAGCTCAGCCAATGCCGGCCCCTTTGCAAATGGAAGCCGGTCCGCCCCCTGTTCAAGCACCTGCCGCTCCGACAGAATATGTGCCCCACGCCGCGCCGCCTCCAGTCGCCGCGCAACAAAGCGTACCGTTTCCAACCACGCCGCAACCGCATAAGAATACGGCTGCCTAAGACGTAAGCCAGACTTTAAATATGGCAGGTATCGTTCCGAGCTTACCAAGCTTTTAAACTGTTTTCGCTACTTGGTTTTCTCTGTCATTTTAGAATCTGTTTTTACGCCCGGACGACGGCGCGAGAATACCAGATTGGCTTTCAAGCCTCTCATGCCTCTGTCGTTAAATCCATCTTCCATAATAAATTCCGCGCGGTGAAGGTCTGCAACGGCGTCCACTAGCGCTAAACCCAAACCACTCCCTGGCAAGGTTCGGCTCTTATCCAAGCGGACAAACCGCTCTTTTACCCGCTCTCTATCCTTTGGCGGAATACCCGGACCGTCATCAGTCACGGAAATCATAATTCGGCCATTTCGCGTTCGGCGTAATTCTAAGTGAATACGCCCTTCTTTAGGCGTATATTTAATCGCGTTTTCAACGAGGTTAGAAACGGCTTGTGATAACAGCCCCCTATCCGCCAAAATATCTGTGCCCTTCGAAATATCAGCCGTAAAGGTCAGCCCTGCATCCTCGCAGGCCGGTTCGTAGAGCTCGGCCAAATCGTCTAGCAGAGGTTTCGGGTCAGTTGGCTTAAGAAGCTCTCGGCGTTCACCAGCTTCCAACCTCGCAATCCGTAAAACGCCATCAAAGGTCGTCAAAAGCTCGCTCGCATCTTCTGCGGCAGAGAAGAGAACATCGGCCTCTTTACTATCACCCAGTTCCACGGCGGCACTCTCAAGCCGAGTGCGCAACCGCGTCAATGGAGAGCGCAGGTCATGAGCGATTGAGTCGCCTGCATAACGCATAGCCTGCATCAGGCGGTCAATGTGGTCGAGCATTGAGTTCAAATGTTCGGCCAGTAAATCCATCTCGTCTTCGGAGTAATTTCGCGGCGCACGCCTGTCTAAATTTCCGGCGCGGACATCTGTGGCCAGACGATTAAACGCTTCAACCCGCGCGGCGAAACTGCGCGATACAAACCAAGAAGATAACAGGCCCAGAAAGGCCGCGAGCGCCAAAGCGGGCGGGAGCGTTGCGCGAATACGGTCTCCAGTACGCGAAATCGCCTCCACATCACGGCCCACGATAATTGCCGCCACCCGATCTTCGCCGAGTTTTAGATTGCCGACAATGCCTCTGGCGCGTCGATCAATGAAATCGTCAGAATCAGTATTGGGGTCAGAGTAAAGGAATTTAATTTTCGAAAACCCTTTGCCGCTCTCTTCGCCCTCAATGTTTTCGCTCGTTAGGAGGTCACCCTGCCCTAGGATATTACCGCGAACGACACGGCGAGTTTGCAAGAAGTATAGGGCTTCATAACTCGCGCCGCGTACGGTGACGGCCCGCTCTACGGCGGTGATGACCCTAAATCATAAAGCTGTTTATATTCGGGAGCCTCCGGCGAAAGCGTTTGCGGCACTATCCCAGCGTCTTTGGCCGCAGCGACACGGGCCGCCCCAGCAGTATCATAAAGGGTTTGGAGTTCATCAATCTCATCTATATTGGCTTGCTCAACGCGTCCCAACTCGGTTTCAATCATCGAATAATAGACAAGTCCTAAAGCAGAAGCGACACTGACCATCGTCAGCATCGCCCCTAATAAGGATAGGCGGAACAAAGTGTTCCGCAGAAGTTTTTTAACGGCCTCAATCACAATAATATTTTCCTGTGGGTGCGCGGTTTAACGCTGAGAGACCTCACATGGCAAGCTTAGACCTGCAAACGATACCCTGCACCCCGTACGGTGTGAAGAAGCGGTTCTTCGAATTCTTTATCAATCTTGCCGCGCAGGCGCGAAATGTGAACGTCAATGACATTGGTCTGGGGGTCAAAATGATAATCCCAAACTTTTTCTAGCAACATCGTGCGTGTCACGACGCGGCCCGCATTACGCATAAGGCATTCCAGCAAACGGAACTCACGAGGTTGCAGCAGAATTTTCTGACCATCGCGGCGAACGGTACGCGCCAAGAGATCCATTTCAAGTCCGCCCACTTTCAGCTTGGTAACTGCGGCATTCGGATCAGACCGGCGCCCAATCGCCTCGACACGGGCCAGCAATTCTGTGAATGAATACGGCTTGGCGAGGTAATCATCGCCGCCGGCTCGCAAGCCTTCAACTTTATGATCGACTTCGCCCAATGCGGATAGAATCAAAACAGGCGTCTTATCGCCGTCTTCTCTCAAATGCGTCAACAATTCCAACCCATCTAGCTTTGGCAACATACGGTCCAAAATGAGAGCGTCATAATCAGCGGCGCGGGCCATTTCCAAACCCAGATCGCCGTCTGGGGCAAGATCCACAACATGACCAGCCTCCATCAAGCCTTTGCGGACATATTCCGCAGCGACTTCATCGTCTTCAACAACTAATAGTCTCATTCTGTCTCCAATCGTCCTTTCAGACTCACCCAAACTAATTCTTTAAACCTAATTGTGTCATTAAAGCGGCAAGGTCATTTGGGTCTCTCGCCCATTTGCTAATCGAACCCTTACGCGCATTCTTGTTTTTTCGGCTAATTTCGCGTTTAACACCACTGTCCGCAAAACATCTGTTTGTGCCAAAGGTGTGCCGTCGGCTTCCAATAAAACCATACCGGACTTAAACCCGCCGCGTTCTGCGCCGCTACCCGGCGTAACAGACTCAACGTAAATACCCACCTGATCAGAACGCATCTTAATCGCAGTACGGAATTCCGCTGAAATGTCTAAAACCTGCAAACCTGTATCGACATTGATGGGAGGCCCAGTGCGCTTTGGCTCAGGCGGCGGGAGCCCTTGGCTCTCTGCGCGGGCCGTATCGACACCATGCTTATCAGGACGTTCTCCGATAGAAACATTGACGAGGTAAGGCTCTTCATCGCGCTCAAATATAAGTTTGGCCGTTTGGCCCGGCTTAAGTTTTCCAATTTGGCGTGTCGCATCGACGGAGTTTTCCACCTCTACTCCGTTTACCTGCAAGATGATGTCGTCAATGCGAAGACCATAACGTTCTGCCGGAGACCCCGGTACAATCGCGTTCACCAAAGCGCCGACTTTAAATGCTGTCGGTTCGCCTTCTCTTGAAAATTCTGCATCGCGTAGCCCTGCGCCCAAAAATCCGCGCTTTACGCGTCCATGCGCGCGTAAGTCTTTAACCACTTCAGCCGCCGTGTGATGCGGGATAACGAAGGCAATACCAACACTCGCGCCTGTGGGCGAGTAAATTGCAGAATTTACGCCGACAACTTCGCCGTCCAAATTAAATAGGGGGCCGCCTGAGTTTCCGCGGTTAATCGTGGCGTCCGTCTGGATGTAATCGACATAAGAGCCACTTTCGACACGTTCGCGTCCAATCGCAGAGATAACCCCCAAACTGGTCGATTGCCCGATACCAAAGGGGTTGCCGATGGCAACTACCCAGTCGCCAATACGCAAATCATCATTTTTCTGAAAGGAGACAAACGGAATGCGCTCACGTGTTTTGATTTGAAGAAGCGCCAAATCCGTTTCCTCATCTGTGCCCAGAACGCGCGCAGGGTAACGCCGCCCGTCATTGAACTCAATGTCGATATTTGTACCCCCGTCGATGACGTGATAATTTGTGACCACTTCATTGAGGTTAGAAATCACAAAGCCGGAGCCTTGCCCTTCAGATGTTGTTTCACCGGTTGCGGTTGTCACGATGATATTGACCACAGACGGGCTAACCTCATCGACGAGATCTGCGATGGACGGAAGGGCCGAGACCGGCATATCCATCATATTCGGCTTTAATGCGTTCACCGCCGCGCCAACAGCCTGACCGGCTTTATCCCGCAGAGGTGTCGGGCTCTCATTGATGGTCGGCACAACATAGCCGGAATAGTTAGAATAGCTTTGTGCTTGCGCGCTTGATACGGACAGGCCGACGCTAAGCAGCCCCGCGCTGACAATCGCCGGCAGGCCCGATAATTTCTTCGTAGATTTATTTCGTGGGTGCAATGGCACGCGGCGACTCCTTAACTTGGCTGTCACAATGACGGCACTTGACTATCAGGAACCTGTCCAAAACATGACAAGACCGTCATGTTGGGGGATTTGGTACCATTTGTCCGTCCTAACCGCGCGAAAAGATGAAAATATGGTTGTTTTTCGGCATCGCAATCAGGTCTGAGTCATTAAACCCTGCCTTTGCAAATATATGCTTAACAAAGCCTTGCTCTCTTACTCCCCATTTCGGATTTCTGGATTTCAAACTCTTATCGAAATCCAGATTTGAAGGGGCCGAATTATCACCGTCTAGAAACGGCCCGTAAAGAAAGACACGTCCGCCGTCTTTTAGTAAATGCGCCGCGCCCATCGCCAAACCATAACACGCCTCGATCGGGGCAATGTGAACCATATTGGCCGAATATACATCGGTATAGTTCGGCAGGCCGCCCCACCAATCCACGGCCGTCATATCCAGCGGCAATGCGGGTCGCAACTGTATAGGGTTGTCCTGACGCCAATCATCCTGACTGGCGCGAGACGTAGCATCCGGATCGGAATATTGCCACGCAATATCGGGGCGTGCGCGGCAAGCTTCGAATCCATGTTCTCCTGTCCCCGAAGCAATCTCCAATACATGACCGTCTTGGGTCAAAAGGGGTTTGAGCGTGTCAGCGATAATCTGCTTATTCCGTCCAGCAGACGGTGAGTGCAGCCTAGCCCCTGACGCGCCTCTCTGTTCCAAAGCTATTGGTGCTGAGGGTGAATTTTTTGAAGTCATATAATCGATGCCTTTTAATCAGGCGTGGTGCCGCGTTTGGGCAGCAGTAATTCCGCCTGTAATCCGCCTAAGGCAGAACGCGAGAGCGTAAACGAGCCCTTATAAGCCCGTGCCAAATCATCAACAATCGCGAGGCCCAATCCACTGCCCGGCGTGGCCTCATCCAGGCGTGCGCCGCGCTTCATCGCCTCTTGATATTCATCGGGGGAGAGACCGGGGCCATTATCTTCTATTGTAATGCGCATAAATTCAGGTCTGTCTGCCTCAGTCTTGGCGATAAGGTTCACATCGCCCTTCGTCCACTTCGCCGCATTATCCATGAGGTTACCCACCATATCTTCGAGGTCACGTTTCGCGCCGCGAAAAATCAGGTCAGGCTCTAACTGAATATCGAGGAGCAAATCCTTGTCACGATAAATACGCGGCAAGGTTCGCGCTAGAGGGTCAACGACCTCTGCCAAAGGCGCGGACACACCGATGGCCTGTCCTCTGGCCGCCGCTCTCGCGCGGCGTAAATGGTGATCGACCTGTTGCGTCATAATTTCAGTTTGTTTGGCAACAAGATCTGATGGAGTTTCGCCGTCCATTTGGGCTTCATTTTTCAAGACCGCCAGAGGCGTTTTCAAAGCATGGGCAAGATTACCGACATGAGTGCGGGCCCGCTCCACAATGTCCTTATTATGGGCGATGAGGCTGTTAAGTTCATTGGCTAGCGGCGCAATTTCCTGCGGGAAATCACCCTCGACTTGAGCGGCCTTACCCTCGCGCACATCCACAACTCGGTCCCGCAAAGTAAACAGCGGACGCAAGCCCAGACGAACTTGCATGAAAACAGCCACGACGAGCCCCAAACAGACGAGTGCCAAGAGTATGATTGAAATAAGCGCAAAACGTTGAATATCACGCGTAGCCGCGCGCCTATCGGCTCCTGCCAGAACAATAACGCGCTTTTCTGTTCCAGGTAAAATCACTTTCTGCGCGACAACTCGCAAAGTCTCATATTCATCCGGCCCGGGCGCGGAACCGCTAACTGTTTCGCCCATGTCAGCATTTAACGCTTCCAGCATTGAAGGTGCCAGAGTCAGAGAATCCCCATAAAGAGAACGCGAAGCCGCCAAGACTTTCAGAGGATAGGCTTCATCGTCTAATTGTTGTCCAATCAACCAATATCGCCCTGAAAGCGCGCGTTGATAACGCGGGTCGAGCGGTTCGCGTGATAGCAGGACATTACCGCCCTCATCCACATTCACCGAAGCAATCAGAGAGGTCACTGCGCTATCGAGCGGATCATCAAAAATCCGGTAAGTAGTTTCGCGGTAAAGCCAGGTAAGTGCCATGGCCGAAATAATCAGTAAGGGCAGAGCCCATAGCGCAGCGCCGCGCACAAGCGATACAACAAGGGACTGAGGCTGTGCTTTGGTTTTCACAAATTGCTTTTAGAGAGACGCGCCCTGTTCAACAAGGCGTTTCGGGGCCTATGGCCCCTCTCTGTAATTAGGCGTCTATTCTTCGGTCTCTTCATCCGCGTCGGGATCAATTAAACGATAGCCCAAACCACGGACGGTTTCGATACGGTTCGTACCGATTTTACGGCGCAGACGTCCGACAAAGACTTCGATTGTGTTAGAGTCGCGATCATAGTCTTGCTCATAAATATGCTCGACTAATTCAGTACGCGAAATCACGCGTCCTTGATGCGCCGCCATATAAGACAATAACCTGAATTCATGGCTAGTGAGTTTAATCGCCAAACCATTGACATAAGCCCGCGCAGCGCGGTTATCGACAGAGAGCTCACCTAAATCAATCGTATCCGTTGTGTGACCGGAAGCCCTGCGCATCAGCGCGCGCAATCGGGCAAGTAATTCTTCAGTATGGAAAGGTTTGGTCAAATAATCATCAGCGCCCGCATCAAAACCAGCGACCTTTTCGCTCCACTGATCTCGCGCTGTGAGAATCATGACAGGGAATGTCTTCCCGTCAGAGCGCCATTTTTGCAGAACAGACACACCGTCAATCAAGGGCAGACCTAAATCCAATACAACGGCGTCATAAGGTTCCGTATCGCCGAGGAAATGTCCCTCTTCCCCGTCATTGGCCACATCAACGGCATAGCCAATGTCTTTTAGGGCCGCGCGTAATTGGCGGGATAGGTCTGGATCATCTTCTACAATCAAAATACGCATATATTACCTGACGGCTTTCGTTTCATGTTCAATGTGGGCAGGGTTTCTGAAGAAAGCCTTTTTCAATATAACGTTACTTCACGCGTCCGGTCGTCGCGTCAATCTTAATATCAAGTAAGCGGCCGTTTGAGTTACGCACGCGTACAATATAAGTATTCCCTTGCTTAGTTAAATCCACATAAGTGCCGCCGCGCACGCGGGACATAGCAATAGATTTCGCTTTTGCAGGAGAGATTTGTGACTGCACGACAAGTGTTACGGCTTCAGCCTGTTCGAAAACAATCGGCGCTGTCACAGTGATTTCCGCAGAGACAGGTTCCATGGCGTCAACATGAGTCGCGGCCATAGCGCTCTCCGCACTGAAAACCAGTGTCGCTAGGCCCAGAATCAGGCCGGATATTGTCGAGTTCATCCTCATAATGTGCCCCATTAGCAAAGTAACCCTGAACGCTTTCTGAATAAACAGTTCAGTCTGGGTATGGTTACAAAAGTCCTTTGCGTATTTCGTGCTCTCCCATATCGGGCCAGCTACTTGCCAAAGTGGGCAGAGCAGAAAGTTCTGAGTCGGATAATTTGATCTGAATGGTGACATATAAATCGCCGCCATTTGTACCTTTTCCAGACAGGCGGAACCGTTTTCCCGAATTTGTGCCCGCCGGAACGTTTAATTTGACGGTACCCGAAGGCATAGGAATATCCACTTTCGCGCCTTTGGCGGCCTCAGAGAGAGAAATTGGCAGGTTTAAATGCAAATCATCTTCGTCGCGCCGCAAATGCTTATGAGGCTTTATCGTGATTTCAATCTTGGCATCGCCCGCAGGCCCGCCATTGACGCCTTTTCGGCCTTTGCCGCGCAGGCGTAGAACTTGACCGTCTTTGACACCCGCAGGTAATTTGACTTTTAGGCCGCCTTGCAAGGTTTTCGTGCCGCCTTTCAGCGCCGTCAGAAGCGGTAATTGCATTTTATAGCGAATGTCTGCGCCTTTTTGCGCGTTCATGGGCGGACGATTCATCCCGCCGCGCATGCCGCCTGTATTCATGCCAAAGAGTGATGAAAACAGGTCGGACATATCATCTTGCCCCCCTGCTGAAGTTCGCCCAAACCCGCCAAAACCGCCGAAACCAGATTGCGGCCCGCGCCCGCCAAATGGACTGCCGCCACCTGCAAAGGGGTTTTGCTGTTGGCCCGACGCATCGACCTGCCCACTATCATATTGCGCCCGCAGGCTATCATCGGTCAAAAGAGTATAAGCGGCGGTCACTTCTTTGAAGCGTTCCGCTACTTTCGCATCGTTCTTATTGACATCAGGGTGAAGTTTTTTCGCGAGCGTTCGATAAGCCTTCTTTATCTCATCTTTCGTCGCGCTCTTTTTCACTCCCAATAATGTATAAGGGTTCTTGGCCATGATATGGATGTAAGCGGAAAAAGCATGCTTTCAATGGGTTAGGGCAAGAATTCCTATTGAAATCATTTCAAGTCTCTATGTCAGAAACAGTATAGCCGCCTCGCCCCACCCAAACGCATCCGAACCTTGGGCAATGTCAATTTTTGCGATGTCGGAGCGAAGAGTGTGAAAGCGGGGCTCGTAAACGACATGCTCGTCCAAAAGCGTCTCGCCGTTCCATAATCGTACCCTGTATCGTTCCTCGTTCTCGCCTAACGGAATATCTCCCACCCAGCTATCTGCATTGACCCGTCCCCGTCTAATCCAGCCGAGGTTAAGGGAGGTGCCCTCGCGCTCGGCTTTTAAATGGACGGGGCTTAAGGGTTTGAGGTGACGTCCTTCAAAAGTGAAATCCGCAGGCAGGTTTTCTCGGCCCTCTGCTTCTGCGGATAGAGCCAGAGTTTCACCGATAAGTTCTGGCGACACATCCAATGTCTCGACACCTGTTTTCAACCAAACAAGCCGCGCTCCTGCGCTCACCCCGTCAGCGGAATACCCTTCACTGCCAACACCTCGTAAAATATTGCGGCAGCGGTAATGCCCTGCCCCCACCAATTCTATTTCGGCGGCTTGGATAATATCCCAGCCTTTATCGGTTTCTACGGCAAAGCGGTTCGCGCCGTTCAGCAAACCCAATTCCGAATGGCTGCTGAGGGCGAGCTTATCAAAACGCATTTCAAATTCGCTATGCCTATCCAGAAGCGCCAAAGGGCCAGCGGCAATATGTGTAAGCAAAGCCCCGATATGGAGTTTACTCAAAACGGTCACTTCGGCTCCGCCCGCTTCGATATGGGTTGGAGCGAAAGGCTCCATAATTGAGCCTACCGCCAATCCGCTATAAGACGCAGGCAATTCCAAAGCGATTCCGACCGGCCGGCTGGGCCAAATGATTTCATTGGTGGTTTCAGGCGCCGCTCCGTTCACGGCTAAAACGTTCTGTTCCACTTCGCGTTGGGCGACCGCGTTCAAAACAGTGTTGCCTTCCAAACTCGCTACACGCCAGACACCTTTCAAATTGGGCAAAGCGAAACGATCGCCGACTTGAACCTCGAGATTTTGTGCGGAGAGCGAGAATGTCACGCGCTCATTTTGGGCCTCTAATCGGGTCATCAATGTACCGCTCAAGTAATCCGCATAGCCTTTATCCATCACCACGGGCGCCTGGATATCCAGAATGGCTTCGGTCTCTTGCGTGCGGCCTTTGGCCGAAGCTAGACCACGCTGATAACCTGCCCCCGCATCAATGAAATGCAAGCGGACATCGCGTAAGCGGTCGTAAGGATCCTCGTAAAACCGCTCGATTGGCCCTTTAATGTTACCTACCAAACTGGAAGAGACAATATCCGTCACAGGACCTTGGCCAAGGGAGAAGAAAGAAACCCTTCCCGCCTGTTCGGCCAGACTGAAACTGTAAAGCTCGCTTAATAATGAAATAGCGGCTCGCGCGCTCATGGGGCGCTCAATTTGAAACCCTTGAACAAGGCCATTTAATTGAGTCGTATCAATATCCGTGAGCCCCGTTTCTGCCGCCAACTCCCGCAAAATATCGGCGAGCGGTACAAGGCCTAGCCGCCCGGAAATCCAATGCCCTGTCTGCCAGTTTTGACCATCCGCCCAGACATCAGCACGAGCGGGGAAATCCGGAAAAGGCCGTGCATCCCAAGCCCAAACGCTCATTGCCTCCGTATCAATCATACGGCCTGAATATTGGCTAGAGACAGGATTGTTTTCGGGCTTGTCCCAATAGCTAATCAAGGCTTCCAAATATCGCCTTTGCATCAAATCATCACGCGTCCCGTCGGAATAATGAGGCAGCGCACTTTCACTGCTTTTGGCGTCGTAAAAGACGTTGGGTTGATTGGCGCCATATTTGACGGCGGGGCATCCTATTTCCAATAAGGTGAACGGTTTAGACTCTGGTGTCCAAGCCGTGGCTTGACTGACTTCCGCCCCGCCCACGCGGTTATAATGCGGCTGCGACCACCAGTTCTTCAAATCTTTATAGCGGAATACCCAAGGTTTATTTACGGTGCTGTCTGTGATGGGCGTTCGGGTTTGCGAGTCTCTTTCTGCCTGAGTGGCATAGAAATAATCATAGCCTTCGCCGCCCTCGACTTGTGAGGACAGGTAGTCAGGGTCATAGACATCAGACGCCAGAGCCTCGTCCAGATGCGGGCCATCGCGCCAATCGGACAGTGGAAAATAAGCATCTATTCCGACCGTATCGATATCGGGCGACGCCCAAAGCGGGTCGAGGTGAAAGTTCACATCTCCAGAGCCGTCCGTCGGGTGATGACCAAAATATTCGCTCCAATCCGCCGCGTAGGTCACGGCGCAACTCGCGCCCAATAGCGCTTTAACGTCCCCTGCCAAATCAATGAAATGATCCACTGCGGGATAGCTAGACACGCCGCCTAACTTTGGCCCTCGCAGAGTCGTTAGGCCTCTCATTTCTGTCCCAATAACGAAACCGTCGACACCTCCAACGCTTTGGGCCAGCTGCGCATAATGCAGGATGTAATTTTTGAACCCGTTCGGGCCATCAAAGAAATTCGCCACTTGAGACGGAGCCGCCGCCCCTTCATCGCCGCTAATCCGCCCGCGCCAAGGAAAGGGCTGCGGCCCGTCAGGGATATCCATGAGGAGAAACGGATAAAGCGTCACTTTAAACCCGCGCCGTTTTAATTCGATAATCGTTTGTCTAATCGTCTCATCGGACGGTGTACCGCCAAAATTCGGACGCCCTTCTGCATCCGAAGAGATGAGATAAGCCGTATTGCGAGTTTCGCCCGCCACACTCCAAATGGCTTCGGGCAGAATACGATCGCGACGTTCAACGGCGGGTCGAATGGAACATGTCTCGCAGTCCAAGCTATCCCCGAACCACGCCGTAACAACGGAAACATGTTTACAATTCGGGAGTTGATCTTCGAGCTGATCTAACGCCTGAAGGACATCGGCCTGTCCGCTGAGATTATTCATATTGATGGGACGAGACACACCGGGTTCCGGCGTCTCTTCGACGATAGTTGCCGCATAAGCGAACTCCCCGGTGGCCGGCAAAAGATTGACCGATTTAATTTGGTTTTCCAGTTTTGGCGTTTCTGTTTGTGTTTCTGTTTGTGATTGAGATCGCGGGACGCGAATGACTTTGGCATTAATTTGCGGCAGGCGTGTCCCAAACCCCTCCAGCGGGAAATCCTCAAATACCAGATATGCCGTTCCCCGAAAGGCCGGTACATCACCAACTTCAATCGCACTTATAATCGGGTCGGGTAGCTGCGTGTCTGTGCCCTTATAGACACGCATTGTTAATCTCGCCTTTTGTAGCGGCGCGCCATTGGCCCAGAGCCTGTCAACGCCGAGGATTTTGCCCTCGCAAAGACCGATCGCAAAGCTGATGGAATATTGATAATGCGTCTGCGTTGGCCCGCCACCCTTGCCCGATTGCGCCTCTTCTTCGGTGCTGGTTTCGCGCAAGCGAGAGGCCCAAATAACCTGCCCCGCTAATCGCACCCGCCCATATACCCGCGCCATTGGCGCGCCGTCCTGCGATGTTTGCAAATAGAAGTTTTGTAATTGTGGCCCTTCAAATTGGCGATTGTCAAAGATATTGGAAATCGCTGAATTAGCCGCAGAAAGCGCCAATGTCGTTGCTGCTTGCGTGGCAGCAGACGCCGCGAAATTCGCCGCATTAATGGCCAATGTTGTCATGATAGAACTTTCGAAGTTTCGGGAAAGGCGAAGCTATAGGCCAAACGGTTTTTCCAATAGGGCACGAGATGGCTCTCCACCACGGCCCGCCCCCAATAGGCATGGGTAATCACGGTTGGGGCGGTCAGAACGGCAATATGTTTGCACGGCGATTGCGCCGCCATACGAAAGAGTAAAACGTCACCCGGCTGTGCTTGCTTATTCGGGATCTCGCAGAGCCAATCCTGCGCCGCGTTCAGCAGCGTTTCCTCTCCGCATTGTTCTGCCCAATCCGGAGAATAAGGCGGAATAAGCGTAGGCTCTGCGCCGTAAAGCTTGCGGTAAATACCCCGCACAAAACCAAGGCAATCCGTCCCTGCTCCGCATTGGCTCGCTTGATGCTGATAAGGGGTGTGGAGCCAGTTTTTTGCCTCAGCTAAAACCCGCTCGCGTAAGACCGTCATCGGTAGCGCGAACCGCCGTCTTTAACCTCGCCGTTTTGCACTCCGCCAAACAAGGCATCATCGCCAAGCAGATAAGGAAAACCGCGAAAGTTGGCGCTGTTTCGAAATTGGTCACGACAGGCTACAAAAGTCTTGGGACAGACTGTGCTGTCAGCGAAATCACTGACGGAGAGACCGCACCTCTTATCTCCGAATTCCGCGTCGCATTTTTTAGAATAGACCCGCCCTGTCGAGCGGTTGAGTTTCACAGATAGCCCTAGCCATTCAACGCCGAAATAATCACCGCGTCGCGTGACTTGCCCCAACTCACCAACATCTTGAACAGCGTATTGTGTTGGGTCAGCCCAATTCACCTTTAGCCGGCTTAATCTTGCGCCAATTAAGACGCCGTTTTCAATATCCTCATCGGTCAATTCAAGCGTGTCCAAAACACCTTGAATTGATCCGTTATCAGGTAAAAATCCCAAACGTGTTTCCCGCTCGGTTTCAGTCAGACTAGATGATGCGGCATAGGATAAACCATCAATCTCTAACGGGCGGTCATGGTTAGAAAAACCGAACAGACGACTATCAGATAATTCAAGTTTCCAAGCCACACAAACGGTCGTGACGCTTTGATTCAGATGGGTTTTAAACTCCGGTGACAGCTCAAGCATGAGGAAGCTCCACCAAAGGCACGGACGGAACAAGCCCCGCTCCAAAGTCTTCGAAGGAGATATTTAGGACATCAGTATCAAAGCGTACAACGCAATCAAATTTGAACCCCGCCGTGACAATTACGCCGATGGAGGGCGGTGCCGCAAAAGTCACAAGGCCTGTTACCTCATCGGCAGAAAAATCAGATTTAGAAAGAGGAACACCGTTCAACGCGATTTCAACAGATTCCGCATCGGGCTTCGTAACCGGACGCGCAAGCGTGCCGTTGTCATAAGTCTTTATGAGTTGGAGTTCTATCGCCTGCCCATCGCCGATACCCAGCGTTTGGTCCGTTGCAGACAGGGTTTCATTATACCCACAAGACTTGTGGTCAAACGGGTCGAGAAAACGGAAACTGTGGAGCCTTCCTTTTCGTGCCACAAAGAACTCTTGCAAGTTAATTAAATCCGCTTGTGACCGCACACCCGGCCCCGCATCAAACCGCCTGCGCGGCAGGGCGCGGGGCGTGTTACGATGCTCTGCTCCATTAGAAAGCTGTGTAATTTCAGTGTTAAATTCCGGCCCGCCGCTTGCCCCGAAGCCAAGCGTTATTGGAAAGCGGACATTGTGAAAATCCGGCATAAATATCTCTTTTAATTAAACAAATGAAGTTAAGTTAGCTTTCGCCCTTGATTGAGCGCCCGCGCTAGACCCGCTGCAATCTGGCCTTCCGACTTTTGAACCGTCTCGGCGGACAAGCCGCTGCCAGACAGTTTCATTGTGACATTCACGGGTGCCGCTTTGGCTGAAACAGCCTGTGACGTCACAGAAGAAATCAGAGAGTTAAAGACGCCCTCCAAGGGCGCCGTCACTAATTCTTGAACAGCGATACGCGCCAAATCGCGGGAGACCTGCTCCGCCATTTGAGCGAAGGAAAACTCGCCTCTTTTGGCGGCCGATTGAAGCGCAGAAGCGATGCGGTCTCCGGCCAACTCAAAGGCTCGCGCCATTTCGTCGGCAGATTGCCGCGCCTCTTCTACGTCAAATTCTGCGACGCTATTGGCGGCTATATTTACATCCGTCATGACGGCTCCTTCTCATCGGGAAAGGCTTCGAACAAAGCCTGAAAGCTTGTCTCATCAATCGCTGCTACGTCCCGTTTTCGGCACAGCCAAAACCAATCACGCGCGGGTAGGTTCCAGAAGTCTTGCGGCGCCATATTCATGTTGAGAACGGCCAGGCGAAACCAGTCTTCGAACGGCCAATCATTGCGGGGCACGGAACGCCTCCTCAATCATCTCAGTCATCACAGGCACAATTTTTAAAAGCGCGGGGTCTGACAGTTCAGGCACAGCGCCTAAACAAAAGCTTCGAAACAGCACGCGAAACACGGCGTCTTGTTTCACAGCCTCTTTTTCGCGCAATTTTTCGGCTAGGCTTTGTGGATCGGGGGCCTCTAGGGCTTGGCATATACTGGCCAGCGCGCCCATAGATAATCGTAGCGTAAAACTCTGCCCACACACGTCTAAGGTTCGGTTGCAAGGATGTTGGTCGGCTAGAGGATCCATCATAACGCTGTAAAACTCGGTGCATTTGCACTCATCAACGCAATATCGAACCGCGCCTCGCCTTGATATGATCCGCTATAGCTTAAGGTCGAGATTAGAAATTTCCCGTCAATCTGACCAAATCCCGGTAAGATGAAGCGTAAATCAATCAATGATTGATCAAAGAAGGCTTGCCGCGCCAAGCTTGCACTTTCATCGGTTTTGAAAATACCCGCTCCGGAAATTTCGGCGGATTTCACGCCTGCATTGGGGAGGAGTTCTTTCCATCCTTGCGCCGATTCCGAATGGGTAATATCGACTGGCTGCGCATTGAGGCGAAACCCCTTACTCCGCAATCCCGCAAGGGTTTTATAACTCCCGTCACCCTGTTTAAATTTGACGAGCATGTCCCGTCCATTTTGAGCGCTCATGGCTCTCTCCTTTATGTCTTAGGGGGTTTCCGTCAGGACTGACAATCGCAATAATCCGTGATGCGTGCGTCCATCGGGCGCGCGTAAAATATCTGAAAAAATAACGGTCGCGCTGATCAGACTTTCGCTATTTAATTCCGCTGCGATATAGTCAGAGTCAGATAGAACGGCCTTCAATATATCCATGAGCCGAACAGTTTCTGCACGGCCGTTATAACGTGACCAAATATGTAATGTGAGTTGATGACTGTGTAGGGACGCCGCGTCCCCGCTAATATCCTCACTCCGCATCCGCCCATAGCTGAGATAGGGAAAAACGGGATCTTCGGGTGCGCTGTCATAAAGGCGGGGCGGCGACCCGAAATGGTCTAGGATAAGCGAATGAGCCGCCAAGGCTTGATGTATGGCTTGGGCAATATCTTCGCTCATTGCTGTTCCTCCTCGCAAATTAAATGTAGTCGCTCACGGCGATTATCGGGGTCAGAGGCCGCAATGACGCGCAACATCCGCTCTCCCCACATCAACCGCGCTCTCTCGGGAAAATTATCCTGGAAGTGAATTGTCACACGGTAGCTTTGGGTGACGGCCAAACGTCCGTTTTTACGCGTCTCGGTCAGGGTTTTTGGCTCGACAGCCCCCCAAATCGCTTTGTTTAAAACCCAGCTTGTGACACTGCCGCCAAAACCATCGGCACTGACTTGCGGCTTATAAAGACCCAAGCGGGTGCGCAGATCGCCAATCATAACTTTAGGCTCCGATATGGCATTGTGAGGGCATCAACCATCATGGGGATAGACGGTAATTCAACGCCGGAGCGCTGTTCATATCCCTGCCCAATGAGTAGCAACATGGCCTGCCGCAAGGGCATAGGAATATCGTCAATATCCGCGCCATAACCCGACACAACATCCACTGTTATCGCCGTAATATCTGTGCGTTTATGCCAGCCCCAAAGCCCGAGTGTTTTCAATGAAATGCTAACCGGAATGGATCTTATATTGATGTTTAATGTGTCTAGAGCGAGGCTTTCTTCTTCCCCATTTAGCAAGTGTAGAACCACGCCAGTGACAGCGGAAATCGGCGAGAGATTTAAGTGCAAACACTGCGAAAACGGCGGTTGCAGGGTCAAGCGTCGCGCCCGTTCAATCAGGCTGGTGCGGCACAGAGTTTCAAGCCGTTCGCGCGCTGTGCGAATAAGGTCAATGATGAGCGCATCTTCGTCGTCATGATCAATTCGAAGAAAGAGCTTCGCCGCCTCCAAAGTGACAGGCTCTCTGTCAGGCGGGATAATATCTGTAATCACAGAGGCCTCCATAAATAGGGATTTGAAAAGACACCGGGCCTTGAAAAAGGCCCATTAAAAAAGGCCGCGGAGACCGCGACCTTTCGGGTAGAAATTTGAGAATATGAGGTCGGTTTACGCCGCCGCTTTGAGCACCTTAATAGCGTCAAAATCCTGTACACCGCCGCCCACACGTTTTGTCGTGTAAAACAGAACATAAGGTTTAGCTGAGTAAGGGTCGCGCAAGACCCGAACGCCCTGACGGTCCACAATTAAATACCCCCGCCGGAAATCACCAAAGGCGATAGCGCCATTACCTGAACTGACGTCCGGCATGTCTTCGGCCTCATAAAGGGGATACCCCATCAACGTGCTGGGTTGGCCTGCTTCATTGGATGGTTGCCAGATATAATTGCCATCCGCGTCTTTGAATTTGCGAATATCGCCCACTGTCCGGCGGTTCATCACAAAGCTTGACCCGGCGCGGTAGCGGCTTTTCCCCGCATAGATAAGGTCAAGAATAGCATCGGTCGGTGCAGACGGGTCAAACGCTCCTGATGTCCCCGTCGAAATTGTGCCGATTTCGCCAAAACCCTGCGTGCCATTGGCAGCTTGAGTGTAGTTTAAAATACCGCGCGGTTTATTCACTCCGTCACCATTCACAAAGGCAGCGGTTTCCTGCGCGGCGAAAACATCCCGCACCTCATCGGCCAGCCATTGATCAACATCCGCCACGCCGTCATCGAGCAGAGCCTGCGTCGCGGCAGGCATGGCATAAAGTTCCCCTGCTGGGAAATCGAGCAGTTCTATTTGCGGAGCTTGCGTTTCAATCCGGGCTTCGGTTTCACCCGCCCAACCTGATGCCGCGCCGGACGCACTCACTGGCTTTTTATACAGTCCAGACCCGATACGGCGCACGGTAGAAATCGTACGGAAAGGTGAGCTTTCTCCGAGCGCTTTATCAATGCGGCTCTCGGTTTCGACAGGGGCGATATAGCCGCCTTCACCGTCCGTCGATGACAAGGATTTACCCTCCAAGTTTTCTAAGGCTTTTGCATCGCCTGTGCGGATAAAATTCGACCATGCCGATTTGGCTTCACGCTGGCCTGAGCCGCCTGCAACAGGTTCTCCCAACGTCATGGCAAGATTGTCAATTTGTTTGGATTGGGCATCGAGCGCCGCGTTTAGGCGACTGACTTTATCATCCATCAACGCATCCGAGGATTTGGCTTCAAGCGCCGCTAAGCGCTCATCATTGGCCGATTTAAAAGCGGCAAAGGTTCGGGCGAAATCGGCTTGCGCGTCTTTCATATTCAGGTGTTTCGTTTCAAGGTCAGCCATAGGCTTTTTGTCCTTCTTGGTTTTGTGAAGTCTGTGAAAAAGAGAGGTCGTCAATTTGCGTGAGACGAGCCTCACGCAACATCGGGAAAGCCACGACCGAGACCTCCCAAAGATCAAGCTCCGTCAGTAAACGGCCCTGTTGTGTTTTTATCTGGCGGCGCACGCGGTAACCAATAGAGAGGCCAGACACGGCCCCTTCTTTAATCAATCGCGCAACACGTCTGTTTTTTGTTCGCCCCGCAAAGAGCCGGCCCGAAACAAACAATCCTGTTGCGTCCTCCATCACCCTGTCCCAAACGCCAATCGGTTCTGATGTTTCGTGGCCGAACAGCATAGGCAGGCGGCCATCCGGCAAGGCCAAAACAGAGGCAGAAAACGCCCCTTTTTGCACTTGGTCAGAGGATAAATCTCTCTGTCCAAAACGGCTCGCATAACCGGAAATGCGCAATAACGCCTGGGTGTCATCTAAGATCATTGATGGCGCTCCGCTTCAATGGCGTTGGCCGTGACTTGTCTTTCAATCCGGTTCAAGCTGAGACGGATCATGGACATTTGCCCTTCCAAAACGGCTAGACGTTCCATAGCGGGAGCGCGCTGAGCCAATTGCATTTCAACAGACCGCAAACGCGCATCTACTGCGCCCGCCCAAATCAAACCGCTGGCGGTTTGCACACAGAGCGTCAAAAGGACGCCAAAGCTGATAGTCTTGTTAAAATTTATGCCGCTATATGACGCGTTATTCTGTGAGGCCTTCATTCTGTATCTCCTTGAATATCGAGTGTTGCTTCCTCCAATCCAATCATGGCGCGTTTTTCAGAGTCAGTGAGGAAAGCGGCTTGGCTTACGCGTTGCCAAAGCGCGCTACGATCTTCGGCCAGAGCCGGCACTTTCTCGGCATCCGGCGAGACCTGTAACGTCTCATCCAGCCAAGGCCGCAACCACGCTTCCAGACCCGCGGCGGTTTTTTGAACAAGCGGCAGTACTGTCTGCCGCCAAAAGGCCTGATTGGCTTCGCGGTAATTCGCGTAGGTATTGTCACCGGGCAATCCAAGCAGCATGGGCGGAACACCGAATGCCAAAGCAATCTCTCGCGCAGCTTCGCGGCGAGCCTGAATAAAATCCATATCCATCGGAGAGAGGCTCATGGATTTCCAATCCAAACCGCCCTCCAAAACTAAAGGCCGCCCGGCGCGCGCCGCGCCCGCATGGCCTGTTTCCAATTCTCGTTTTAACCGCTCAAACTGGTCATCCGTCAGATGGTCAGCTCCGTTGACCCCTTTATAAATTAACGCGCCGCTGGGACGGGCAGAGTTTTCGAGCAAGGCCTTGGCCCAGCGCCCGCCCTCATTATACAAATCCACCGCCTGCGCGCAGGCCTGCAATGGCGAGACGACGGACGCCGGGCTAAACAGTTTCATGTGAAAGAGAGACGATCGGCCCCCGGCAATATCTTTTTGCAAACGGCGTTTACGGCTCTCCCCCGTAGGGCCGCTCTCCTCTATATCCCATGCAATGACCGCTCCTTGGCGATTATGCCGCGGCGTCACCTGATCCGGACGGAGCGCATAAACGGCATGATTTTGCCCCATAGGGCGTAGTTCCAAATAAGCCTCACCCGATAATTGAAGAAATCCGTAAAAGGTTTCCAGAATATTGGAGAGACTTGCTTTTAAGGCAGACATATCAATCGGCGCATCGCCCGACACGCTCATCGGAACACTCGCTGCCGCTTCTGAAATCAAGCGAACACAGCGGTAGACAATCGGATTACGCGCATAACCTTCGCGGCAGAGCGCGGAAAAGGTTTGCGGCGTCCAATGCGCGCCCTGCCCTAATTGCAAAGCAATAAGCGGTTGTGCCGATTTCGTTTCAGACGATGGGGTATCAGGCAAAGAAAGAGCCGCTCTGCGAAACGCAGGCGACTTGAAAAGTTCAAACATAAAGGTGGCTTATCCTGTTATCGGATAGACAATTTTTTGCCCAATTCCGTTGATAAGTTCTTTATAGGGTCACCCGCACGGTGTGCGGATCATTCTCTGTATTTTTGTCTTACGACGTTGTTTAAATTAGATTTTACGCAACCTTAAACAGGGATGTAGTTTTTGTATGCTCTCCGAGGAAGGTCATCGCTGATCTGTAATTGGATTTCAGAGCGCGGCGGCGATCATCATCGCCAACCAGAGAGGCCAAAGTGATCGCGTTTCGATAAGCCGCGACCGCGCTTTCGAGCGCCTCTTCATCTTCAGCCTTCTTACCCAAAGATAAAAGCGTATTGGCGAGGGCCTCTTGCACGTCCAAAGTTTCTTTGGGGGCAGTGTCGATATTATAATATTTTTTAGCGGATTTGAGGGCTTGAACGGCTTGAATGAGCGGCGCAGTATCGCCAGTCTGCTCAGCCAGTAAAACCATCTTATCGGCAAGTTCTTTATTTAACTCTGCTAATTGGGCGTCTGTCTCCGCTAACTTTCGTGAGAGTTCCGCTTTGAAGTTCTTTTCAATAAATTTGCGCATCATTTTACTCCGAACAACCTGATCCTAAGGTTTATACCACTCGCTGTTATTGCGTGATTAACGTTAATTCGACTTTAAATTTTACGGTTAATAGAGCGTTAAAGCGAAATGCGCCAATTTAGTGCGGTTAATTCACAGGGCCTCAACTATAGTCCTTAGGTGTCAAACCGCCCGAATTTGCGGAGACGTTTCTGAGCGGATTAACAAATGGCTCACGGCCCAAACAAGAGCATCCGCCCTGTCGGGGCTGTGTTTTTGCTCGGGCGTACCAAGGGCAAGCAGCTCATCCTCCAAGTCATCGCACCGCGCTGTATGCAAAACTCGGCCTTGCTCATAGAGGGCCGCCACGGGCTCTGCTCTCGTCTTTTTGCTTTTCGTCGCAAAGACGGTGCGAATAGGAATACTTGGCTCAATCGCGCGGATAATGGTTTGCACCATATCACCCCCTTGATTGACCTCAACGACCAAACCGTCAGCGTCCCATTGATGATACAGCAGAACAGCTTTTTGCGCCCACCTTTCGGGCGAGAGGCCCTGCACTGTTGCATCTTGTAATAGATAGGCTTTCGCGAGTCGCCCCTGCCCCGCACGGCCCGCGACAATGAGGCCGCATTTATCGGAGCGAACACCGCTCGTAACAGGCGGATCAACCGCAATAATAATACTGTCCATTTCTGGCGGAACAGATGTGAGACGGCATCTCTCCATCACTTCATGAGACCAGAGCGCATCGCGTCTCTCTTTGATGATTTCTCCGTTCAACTCCTGCCGCCCCAAACGCGTACCACCATAACTGTCATCCATAGCCGCCAGAAAGGCAGGCGCCAGATGGTTTACATTCTCTGCCGTTTTTGCCTGCCGGACGACAAGGCCGTTCATCTGCATCAGATTTAATAAGGCGGGTATAGGACGCGGCGTGGTCGTCATGACCAGTTGAGGGCTTTGTCCTAACCTCAAGCCCAACCGTAGATTTGATAAGGCGGCATCAGGATATCGCCAGGCGCAAAACTCATCCGCCCAAGCTGCGCCAAATTGAGGGCCGCGCAAACTATCCGGGTCTTCGGCCGAGAATAGATACGCCACTGCGCCGTTCGGCCACTCTAATCGCCTGCGCGAAGACACAAAACTAGGGCGGGCCATTGGTAAGTCGATATTAAGTAATCCGCTTTCCCCCTCTAGCATCACCTCTCGGGCATCGTTGAGGGTCGGCGCCACCAGAGCTATACGCCCTGTTTTACGAGCCTGCTTCGAAATCCATTCCGCGCCCGTACGGGTTTTACCGCATCCGCGTCCCCCCAAGAGCAACCAAATCAACCAGTCTTGCGGCGGGACTTTTTGGTTGGGTCTCGCGGTATATTTAAAATCTGTGGTGAGAGCCGCAAGGTCATTCGGGGGTATCGTCGAAACGAAATTTTCCCAACTCGTAACAAAATGATGTTGTATCTGAGAGAGGATGGACGTTGTTTCAAATGTCATAAATTGACATTACCGCAAGCCTGCGATGCGGGGATTAATCTTTTGTCCCTGTTCGTCTTACCACCCTTGGGTTTTTGTAAATCTGCTTTGGATTGACTCCTACCACAGTCCCGTAATGTTCAGAGAGCCGAGACAGGCCAAGCCTTAAAACCGTTAAGCCGCTACCCTGCGCCCATTGCTCGGCCCGTTCGACCTTATCCAAGGATTGATCCAGACAACACACGGCAATCACGGCGGCGTCGAGGCCATCGCCCATCGCCTCTCGCGCGGCTCGCAATCGGGATTTGGCATCGGCAGTACGAATATAGCCGTCCTCCACGGCATTACCTCTCGCGGCGCTGTCTGTTTGAACACCCGAAGAATCATAGCGCTGAGTCGCCGTTAAACCATGCCCCGTAGCGTTATAATCTTTCGCAATGCGTTTACCCGCTTCGATTAAAGCAGCCGCCAATATCGGCTCGCCGTGCATATCTGTCCGATGGGCCAAACGATCGAGCGCAGAGAGACGTCGGTTGACGGAGGCTTTGCGTTTAACGCCGCCTTGCACATACATTTCACGGTCTTCTAAATCATAATGTTGATAGCGGACCGTACCGTCTTTGCCGTGTTTTAACCGGCGGGCCACAGACGACGCGACGCGGTAGCCTGAGGCCGCCAATTCAACAGCGCCTTCGGCCCTTAAAGCGCGCAAGTCTTCGGCGCGCACCCAAAAAACGGGCCGCTTTCGACGATCACCGAGAGGGTGCGCAGGGAAAGCATCACAACCATTGGCAATGCTGATGACCGCTTTGTGGTGTATAAGACGCCTCAGGATTTTTTCTTGGTCAAAATTTAACATCTATGCTGCTAACCCCGCATTGAGGGCCGCCATACGGACGCTTAAAGGTTGCGGTGCCTGGCGTAAAAAATTCTCTAATTTGATGATTTTCATATCAAAGACGGGATCGTCACGACTTTCCTCGACCACTTTACAGGCGTGGCTAATCGTCGAACGGTCTTTGGCAAATCTCTCCCCAATCAAGGTATGGTTCATTTCATAAATGATATGCGACAAATACATGGCGACCTGCCTTGCAAACCGCAAATGTCGCCCTTGCCTTTTCGGGTTTTTAATGTCCGTTTCCGTCACGCCAAATTCAAGGCAAACCGTAGCGATTACCAAATCCACTTGGTGAGATTGATGAGGTAAGGTCTGTTTTTTATGGCGTCTTTTGTAGCAGGTCATACATCCTCCGATAGCTGATTGAAGGCAGTGTAGCCCCGCACAGGTAAGTGAGGATTATATTCCTATGAAAGAGAACAAAAAGTCAACATCCAAGCTGCCCTCATGAACGGGGTAACACGCTAAGATATTGTAATTAAGCGTAAATTTTTTCGAGATCTGTTGCTACAGCCTGTCCAGCATCCATCTTCACAAAATGGTCGTAACCGAGGACCATTGTAACGTCCTTACCTTTTTCAGCTAAAGGTAGGCGAATCCAAAATTGTGCCAAGTGACCGCCGCTAGGCGTTCCGGGGCGCGTCACACCAGAATAGGGACGACGGTTTTTCACGACATTGTCCAAAACATTTTTCCAATAGGCATTGCGGCAGCCTAGAGGCAGCTCGTCTATGTAACGGCCTTGAATTTCGTTGTTAAATAAATTCCAGAAACCTGTTCCAGCCAAACGGATACGATAGCGTCCCGTATCAGCGTCCACTTCGGTGAGAGTTGTTGTCGGTAACTGCCTGCCTATGTCTTCAGGAAAAATCTCATGACGGGAGGGAAATTTCCCCGCCTCACATTTAGAACGCCAATAATCATAAATCCGCTGTTGTTGCGGCAATACCATCTGATGGCGTAGTGCGTTCCCTTGGATCATAAAACCTCCCTTAACGCTGGCCCGAACAGCGTGATACGTTAATCGGAAATCAAAGCTCATTCCGCAACGACTTGTTAACCATAAATTAGAATTTCATGGGAGATTCGCCCTAAAATTTGAATCGCTTCCGATTCAATCGACTAGAACTATCTAGTTTATTATTGAAATTACACCATTTTAGTGTGCTGTTTCGGCCAGATACTTGCATGTTCAACGAGATTCACCGTTTTTTGCCATCATGATTCGATTTATAACGCCCGTACACCAAAATGGTGGTATTCTATCGGTGACGCCCTAAACCAGTGCGTTTTGCCAATTCTGAGCGCCGTTTGGCGTAATTTGGGGCCACCATGGGGTAATCGGCAGGCAATCCCCATTTTTTACGGTACTCGTCAGGGGACAAGCCGTATTTCACCCGTAAATGGCGCTTCAGCGACTGAAAGGACTGACCATCCTCCAGACAGATGATGGCCTCATCGCTTAAAGATTGATTGATTGGTACGGCTGGGTCCAAACGCGCCTGTTCATCGCCATCATTCCGCTCAGACGCCGCTAAGACCAATCCGTCATAAATCGTACTCAGCAAGTCAGGTATGGCCTCAGGCGCAAGTTTATTGCGTACCAAATAGGCAGAAGCGATTTGGGTTGTTTGCTCTAACAGGCGTTCGAGCGATATGGGGCTATCCTCGCCCATACGTGCCCTCTAAGCGCCTAGAACGTAAATAACCAAGAGCGTCAGCAACAGCATCCCCGCCGTAAGAACCGCCGCTAGACCGGAGGGTGCCGCTTCGCTGAGCGTCCCTGCCGGGCTGAAGGCTTGATAGAGTTTACGTCCCAACTTATCAAAGGCACGGCTACGTAAACGACCGATATGGACATTTGCACGGTCCCACATAGCCGAAACCCACGTAACCGCGCCAAAGCCCGCTTTACGGTAGAGCCAATCGCTATCGACAATTTCGGCCCGTCTCTCTGCCGGATAAAACTTATAGCGCTTTAACAAGGTGAAGGCGAAAATAGCGGCAAAGAGAAGCTGTAGCTGAAATACCACATGGTCCCATGTGTATGGCTTATAGGGGTAATCCATTTCAAACGGCATCAAATCATAAAGCAGATGATAGCCGCCGCCCGGAATGGGTAGAGCCAGATAGATACAAAGGAAACCAGCGAGGCTCATGGCGAGGAGCATATTCCAAGGCGCTTCTTTAACGCGGCGTCCGCTGTCATGAGCAAAGAACGTAAAGTGCGGCACTTTAATGCCTGAATGTTCCATGACACCGGCAGACGCAAAGAGCATCATCGCAAATGGTACCCAGAGGTGTTCTTCAAGCGCTGCCGCCAGGATCATGGCTTTGGTCACAAACGCCGCCAGTAGCGGGAAGGCAGCAATAGAGCCTGCCCCAATGAGGCAGAGCACCGCCGTAAACGGCATCGACCGGAACAGACCGCCAAGCTCTGACGCTTTGGCCGTGCCTGTACGGTACATAACCGCGCCGATGGACATAAACAGCAGTCCCTTAAAGATAACATGGACGAAGACCTGTCCGACCACGCCGTTGAGCGCCAAAGCCGAGCCTATACCAATACCCGCCACCATAAAGCCAAGTTGGTTATTCAGCGAATAAGCCAGAACGCGGCGAAGGTCGTTCTCGACCACGGCAAAGAAAACCGGGAAACAGGTCATCACCGCCCCAATCCAAATGAGAATGTCCGTTCCGGGGAAGCCGCGTGCCAAGGCATAAATCGCAAACTTGGTTGTAAAAGACGCAAGGATGACCGTGCCGGTAATAGACGCTTTCGGATAGGCATCCTGCATCCAGTTATGCAGAAGCGGGAATCCGCACTTAATCCCCATGGCAATCAACATGAGCCATCCGCCCGGCGTATCGAGACCAATATAAGTGAACATAAAGTCGCCGCCGCGGCTCTCAGCAACCATCACGGCACCGCCGAGCAACATAACGCCCGAGAGAACCTGTATCGCCAAATAGCGCATACCTGCCGCATAGGCGCGTTCTCCGCCTTTCCAGACAAGGAAGACAGAAGAAATCGCTGTAATTTCCCACATGATAAAGAGGGTAATCATATCCCCTGCGAGAACGCCCGCAATCGCTGCGCCTGTATAAATCAGCGCAGAACTATCTGTAATGCGGCATTTTTCATGCAGGCCGTAAATGCCGTTTATCAATCCCGCCAGACAAAAGAGATAACCCCACACAACGGAGAGATTATCAATACGCATTGTCGTCAGCTCAATCGGGCCAATATTCAAAAAGCCGCCCAAAACCTCGGGCTCTATTTTGATGGTAAAGATAAGCCACGCCGCGAAAACAGGCGCAGCAATCAGGATAAGTTTACGTAAGTAATGTGTACCGGACGTCTTCGGGATAAGCGCGCAAACAAGGCCCGCCGCAATGACCCAGAAACCCGGATTGATGTTCATGAGATCAAACATTAATGCTCTCCCCCATCTATAGGCTCATCTGTGTGTTCTGCGGAATAATGCGGATCAGGCAAGCCGCCTTCCCCGTAAAAACTCTCGTCCCGGGCTAGTAATTTAAATAAAGGCTTGGCAGCGAAAACAATCAGAGAATAGGCAATAAATCCGAACACAGCCCAAGAGCCGGGGAAGACTTCCCAAGGCGCCGGATGTTTGAGCGGGTGCATTATGCCTAAAACGACGCAGATAATCATACCAATCAGAGGCAACCAAATGAAATTACGCTTTACGCTTTCTTTGCCCAAAAACAGAAAGGGCTTAGCGGCAGGGTGAATGCCCTCGGCTTTGTGTTTTTCAATCTCCGCGGTCACCCGCTCTTCGTTTATGACATCATGGCTCATGAGAGGCCTCCCGGAAGAATAGGTTTCAGGAAGTCAACAATGCCCCCAACATAGAAGAACAAAATAAGTGTTCCAAAAGCCGTAAAGACGGGCGGGACGATCACCCAGATATGTTTCTTACGCAACAAAGCAATTTGTGCATCTGCGGCAGGGTCAGCTGGCGACTTCATAAAGCCGCGAATGGCAATGGGAATGAGGTAAACAATATTCAAAATAGACGATGCAATGAGGGCGGCAATCAAAATACCTTTCCCGCTATCGAGGGCGCCTGCCATCAAAAAGAATTTCGGCCAAGAGCCGCCAAAGGGCGGAATGCCGATAATCGAAATCGCCCCGATAAGAAACGCACCGAATACCCAAGGCATGGTGCGGCCTAAGCCATCTAGCTTGCTGATATTGCTGCGGTGGGCGATCGTATAAATCGCGCCCGCACACATAAAGAGCGTAATCTTACCC
>CAZMEN010000010.1:0-61366 GCA_964565335.1 uncultured Algimonas sp.
GGGTCAGTACGCTTATATCGGCCGTAAGCTGAAAAAGCGTCAATTCCGCGCCCTTTGGATTCAGCGTATTAACGCCGCAGCCCGTCTACACGGCATGACCTATGGTCGTTTCATGGACGGCTTGAACAAAGCCGGCATCAATCTAGACCGTAAAGTTCTGGCTGACATGGCCGGTAACGAGCCGGACAGTTTTGCTGCTTTGGTTGAAACCGCTAAGAAACACGCCAGCCAACCGCATACGGTTAAAGCGTAAGTTTCCGAGTCATCAGATTTTAAAAAGCGTCCTTTGGGGCGCTTTTTTTATGCCTCAATGTCATCAGTATTTTTTCGAGAGGCCCACGGACTTAGAGCGCTTGCTGAAAAAGGTTCCGATGCTTCCAAAGGAAAACAGAATATAAGCGGACCAACCCCCAACCATCAGAATAACAATCAATATAATATTATTGCCTCCCGCTTCTGATTCCAGAAAATGGGTCAGAACTCCGCCATAGGCGAGGATTGTGCCCAGCAACCCACCATACCGCAAAGGCATCGCAAGATAGTCTTCAAGGCTGCGTCCTAAAAACACAGTCAGGACAATAATTATATGCCCCAGCCAGAAGAGAGGCAGCAAACTCATCACAGAAGCAATGATAACTTCTTGGCTCTCAGCGGATTGTTCCGGAGCCGCTTTCTTCGCTTGCCGCGCATATTTAATCGCAGAGAAAAGACGCCCGCTAAAGAAATAGACGACACTCAAATCATGAAGCGCGCCCGCATCGAGGGGGTTCTTTGATAAGCGCTCCATAAGAGCAGGTTTCGCAAGCCCCGTGTTTCCCGTGTGAACATTAAGGCTCCGCTCAATGTCATTAAGCCATATTGGGTCAAGATGGCCTTTTTGACGCTCCAATTCGATGAGCTTCAACGTATCTTGCGAGTCGAGGAAATAAACGCTGTGAATGATTTCAGCGCGGGCCAGTATGAAGGGGTAATTGGCAAGCCGCAGACGCAGTCCTGACATATAGTTTTCACCCGTCATACGCCGAACATGATCATAGGTCGGGTCTTGGGCTGATAACCGGCCAAATGCGATGAGTTTGCAGATATGGCTCTCAGGGCATTCAGGCGTGCGGGCCAGTCGCCACTTACAAAGGTCAAAAGCCTCCTGTATTTGGTCTCTCGCCATATGAATATCGAAAAGGCAGAGAAAGGCACCGCGGTCATTATGGCGTTGACTTAAAACCTCACGGCATAATTCTTCAGCCCGGTTTGTATTACCGGCCCTCAGAAAATTCTCAGCCAAATCTACTTTTGCATCAAGTTCATCCATCACGGTAATAGACGTATAGGAATATCACCTTATGCAAAGCAAGACGCATTTTACGCCAAGGGACTTCTGTTAAAACGGATCAGCCCATTTCTCGTCTTGGTAGACGTTCTCGCCTGTCAGCGTAGCCAGATAGGCAACCAATTGGGATTTTTGCGTGTCAGTCAGATTCAAATTTTGCAAATTACCGCCTGGTCTTAGCCGGTTATCCAAGGTGTTGAGAAAGTTCGTCCGTGCGGGTTCCAGCACAGGCGCAATAATCTGATCATAATGATTGATAACGTCCAGCACACTCACCAAAGACCCGTCATGCATAAAAGGCCCATTCGAAGACCCATCAGGCTTCACTAAATCTCTTAAACTTGGCGACCGTGTATTCGTGAAATCAAAATCATTTGGAAAGCCGGCCACACCGACAACGCCGTTTTGGTCGCTATTCGGGCGAATATCAAACTCTGGCGCGCGGTGACATCCTTGGCATCCAGCACCGCCAGCATTCGGCGCAGCCAAAAATAAAGCCTTCCCGGCATTTTCATCCGCTGTAAAATTGGGAAAGTTTGCCTGTTCATTATTAACCTGCGCGCGGCCAACATCATATTTCGAGTCGAAAGATTGAATGCTTTTGACAAATTGCGCTAACGCCGATTGAAGACGGGCTTCAGTGACAGAGGCGTCTCCGTAAACAAGGGTGAATAGCTCTTGGTAATAATCCAAAGCTTCTAGCTTCGTAACGAGGTCATCAAAATCCGGGCGACCGTCCTGCCCGCTAAAGCCGTGCTCATTATGGTCTGAGAGCGGTTGCGATTCCTGCGCATCGTGCGAGGCGGCGCGTTCATCCCAGAAGAAACGTTCCTCGTCTGCAAATTGCGTATTGATAAGGCGCATGGAGTGACGCCCTGTTAAGCCGCTTTCAACCCCCTCACTCCTAATATCCGGATCACTAAAGCCGTGGCTCTGACTATGGCAACTGGCGCACGAAACTGTGTCATCAATCGATAGAGCGGGGTCATAAAAGAGCACCCGTCCCAAAGTCGCGCCTGCGTCTGTGATAGGGTTCCCGCCCTCATTCAATTTGGTTATATAATTCGGCACGGTTTGGTTGGCGTAATTGGCCGGATTATCCAGATCAATACGCCCGCCAAATTTCGCAAAAATGGCTGTTTGGCCGTTATTGGCCGCCGCAATCACAACATCAAAACTATCGTTGACAGTACCGCCATTACCATCATTGGCTGTAATCGTCACTGTGACCGTACCCTCCGCTGACGGCGTACCGGAGAGGACACCCGAATTATCAGTTAGGCCCTGCGCCGCCGGATTGTAAGACACGGTGTAAGTCAGCGTATTGCCATCAATATCGGCAAATGTATTCCCGCCCTGCGTCGCGTCATAGTTAAACGCAATCCCGACTTCAGCGGCTTGATTGGCATTGGCCGACGCCACAGTGGGCGCGTTATTGGCTGCGGGCGTCACGACAACAGGCGTTGTCGAACTCTCGCCGCCGCCGCAAGCGCCCAGTAACGGCATAAAAATAACCGCCGCTATGGCCAATGATAGGTGTCGCATGAATTCCCCTATTCGCGTTATAAAAACAAAGCATAGCGCTGTTTCTTTCTAAAAAACTAGACAAATAGGGTTAAAAATTATTCACGGAGCGGCTCTCAGAGGAAAGAATAGCCTGAGAGCGCCTGCCAGAACGTACCGAAAGTAAGAAGCAGGGCAAAAAGAGTAGCAACCCAAACCCAGACTTTTGCAGAAAAACGGGATTGCTCAGAAAATTTGTCAGCTAAAAATCCAATCAATGGAAGTGCTTGCATCATATGTGTCGCAAAGAAATGGGTTACGCGCAGGTCTCCGCCCTGTCTAGACCATCCCACGATAGGCAGTCCATTGGCGTCCGTCATCGGGGCTTCCACCCAGTGTCCGCCCGACCGCATTGACATATACCCCGCCAAAGCGACGGTTAGGATAAACCCTAAGCTTAGTCCAAGACCTGCCCCTAATTTTAATCCAGGAGTCAGTTTCTCTGTCGGCTTTGATAGAAGAAAACGAACGCCAAGCGCCATAGCAGGCCATGTCAAGATCAGCGCTCCGACACCCATAAACGCATAAATCAGGCTGTCAAAATTGGTCGCATTATTAAAATGCGAACCAACACCGCGTGCCGCTTGTAGGTTGAGGACAAATGTCTCCGCAATAATGAACACGCAAGATGACAGAGCCAAAAGCTTTATGCCGAGCGAGCTGCGATATTTGTCAGAAAAACATCTGACCAAGATAGCCAGTGTGGCAGCGTGCAGCGCAAGCGACACATGAAACTTTAATGGCTTCTTCCAAATTGAAATGTCATTGTGTTGTGTCGGGTCAACATAAATCAAAGCGACCGTCATAGGGATTAGCGCAATCAATAAGAGAGCTGTTTGAAACCAAAGGCGTTCTGCAAAAGGAAGATGTCTCATTTTACAGCCCCTATTTTTTTAGCCAGAACAGGTGCGAGCTTTTCAGAGATGGACTGCCCCCATTTTAAAACAACGAAGCTCAAAAGGCCGATGGGGCCAAACAGGAAAGTCAAAAGCAAAAGCGGAATCTGTACGACTCGGGACAACCCTATGCGGTCCGACTCCTTGGCGGTATAGGTACCTACCGCGAGGTCGAAAGCCAGATAATGTATCCACCCTGCCAATAAGAGTTTATCATTGGAGAAGAGCGCTTTGACTTCGGCGAGGCTGTTATAACCTGCCCCTTCAACCGATCTGAAATTTGGGATAATAAATACCGCATAAGCAAGGCCTAACCCTGCCGGAATAATTAGCCCTGTTAATGTCAGTAACCCTCTCTGCCGTTTCGGGTAGAGTATCAATAGGAGCCATCCCAACATAGCGGCGGCGCCGCTCATAGAAAACCAAAAATTCAAATCCATCGTGCCAATTCCTTTCCGTATTGAAGCGAGGAATATGGCTAAGCAAAGGCGTGACAGTTTCGCTATACCGCTTTCGTGTTGCGCATTGAAAGTTTCGCCAAATACACGTATTTCATCTCGCGAAGCGCGGAATACAGCGGTAAAAACTGCGAATAACGGGGATTTATGTCAATTCTGAAGCAATATAGCTTGCAGATTATCTTCGCCATATTGGCGTTTAGTTTCGTTTTCACCATGCTCGGTGTTTACGACACGCACGCACTCCCCTTTTACATGAGCTTCACTTTCTGGGCCGCGACGATGGCGACTGGGATTATCACCTCCGTATTGGTAACGCCTTATTTGATGAATAAGGCTTTGAAAGGGCGCTCCGCAATTGAGCTTATTATCGTCGGCTCTCTCATTGCCAGCATCCCGGTGACTATTGTTTTGACGGTTTTCAATCCGTCCTTCAGCTTTAACTCCCCCCTTAAAATATGGGGTCTGCAATATCTTTATGTTCTGATTATCTCTCTCATTGTCGGAGGTATCGGTTACCCGTCATTAAAATGGCTTGGGGCTTTTGGCGAGAAGGAGGATATTGAACAGGCCGAGATAAGAGCTTTTCTGCAAAGACTTCCGCGCCGATTTCATTCGGCCACGCTCTACGCTTTTTCAGCGGAAGATCATTACCTGCGCGTCTATACTGATAAAGGTGAGGATCTCATCCTTTTGCGTTTCGCCGACGCCCTGCGGGAACTTCCTCAGACAAAGGGCCTGCAAATCCATCGGTCTTGGTGGGTGCACATAGAGGCCGTTGACGCGGTCATATCTGAAAATGGCAAAAAACTAGCCCACCTTAAAAACGATGTGAAAGCCCCTATCTCCCGCACCTATCTGAAAGATGCCAAAGAGAAGCTATCCTTTTGATATGAATAAGCCCGCCGATAAAAGCGGGCTTATTCAGTCATAACCTAAATCAAATCTTCGCAGATTTTACGTCCACTGGCACAATAACTATTTGCGAAAGTGTTCAAGACTCCCTCTTCGAACACAGCCCAAGACTCCGCTTTCCGTGCATGACCAGACATCACTTTTTCAACATCCAATGCCATATCGTTGATAAGATGGAAGAGTTCGAACGCTGTTGGCTGCACCCAAGTCGGACCCTCAACGAACATGCCGTGATAATGGTCATCTTGAAATAAGAGTTTCGCAGCCTCGTGATAGACGAAGATATTTTCCGCTGCATGGCTTGTGGGCTTGACGTATAATGTGAGCGGACCAAGCTTATCGCCATCTTTTACAATCTCTATATTGAAGTCAGTATCCGAAAACCTATCATCCGATTCTAGGACAGTTTGCGTTTCAGGGGTCACCAAAAGCCTTGCGCCCAACTCATGGGCTTCGCTTACACCTTCCATGTGGTCTACATGGTGATGGGTCACAATGAGTTTAGACAGCGGCAGTTTAATGCCTGTATTCTTTAAAAGCGCGTCGTATCGCGCCTTTATTCCGGGATAGGCGTTGACCGCTGCATAACCACCCTCTTGTTCTACGAAGAGTGAATAGTCATCTTGCCCAACCAAGTACACGCCAGGAGCCAATATATCGACTGTCATTTCTGACATCTCAACTCTCTCTGGCTCTGCTTGAACGCCCTTACCGAAACGCAAGGCTTTGGACACAGGCTTATTAACGACTAATTTTTGCCCAACCTCATATTCGATCATTTTGTCGCCAAGAAACAGACGGTTTTCAGACGCATAAACAACGCCTTTAACGGTCTTATGCGCATCAAACATTATATTCACATCTCCAATTTCTCGCTCCATCACCAATCGGTGTATGAGGCCGTCCTTTTGTGAGACATAAATATTGGCGACCAACGGATTTTCGTCAAAACTCAGCGATAAAACATCATATTTATCTCCGTAGTATAGCGCTTCAGAGTGATAGGTGACTTTAGCCTCATCTGTCACAAGGTGATGCGCCAGCAATAAATCCGATAAACGGTATTCCCCCGCGAAGAACTGAAAATAGCGGCCATCTTCCCGCGTGCGATACGTATTTTGGAAATAATTGGCGGATCGCGCACCGTCTCCGTCAATGACTGTATGCATATGATAGATGTTCCCCGCTTGGCGCAGCCAGCTTTCAACACTCCCATGGTCATTTTTCAGATCGAAATGTTTGATAAAGCGATAGGGCGCGAATTCCACAAACCCCGACCTATATCCTTGCCCATCCCAAGACAGCCGTCTCTCAGTGTTGATTTGAACTGTTTTGAGATTGACCAATTTATCGCCGCCATACGCCAATTTGACCCGCTTGATGACAATGTCCATTTGATTGGCCTGATCCAAATCGGATGTCTTATCTTGCGCGCCACTTTCTCCGGGGATGAATAAACACCCCATAGCAATAAACGACAGTAAAAATTTTTGAAACACGTCTCGCCTCCTAAAAAAGATGTGCTCAAAAGTTATGACTTTCACTCTCTATCGTCTGCCCATTTTCCGAAAAAGACTACTCAAAACCTTTCCCTTTCCAGAAACTTGCAACCAATAATCATGCCCTTGAAGCCTTTGCCCGATAAGCTTTAGGACTGATACCTTCTGCCTGTTTGAAGACGCGATTGAATGTAGAGATTGAATTAAATCCTGCGTTCAATGCAATTTCTAAAATGGTGACATCCCGTTTGGCAGGGTTTGCCAAATCTTCTTTGGCCGCCTTTAACCGATAGCTTTGCAAATAGGTTCGGAAATTTCGAAATCCCAAATTTTGATTAATGAGAAAGCGCAGGCGCTTTGTAGATACTCCTAGATGCCGCGCCAAAGTCTCTAGAGATAAAGTCTCATCTTGCCATAATTTTTCTGAATCCATTGCCGCATTGAGCTTATCTATTTGCGCTTGTTCTTTCTCTGTCGCTCCTAATGCAGAGAGGTTTACTAAATCAGGCAACCCTTCTTTTTGCCCGAAAGCAATATGAGCTTTTGGGATTTTTAAAAACCAATAATGACCTGCAATGACCAGAATAAGAGCTATGATAACCTTGAAGGATTTTCGAATATCGGCACTTATGAACCGTGCACCGACCTCTGATAAAATAGTCAACCCCACCAAACTGATAACAGCGAGGATAAAAAGCCATCGCAGACGACGACGAGATTCGACTAAATCATCCTTCCGATTTTTTATGACATTGACCATAAGGAATAAAAACAATCCCAGAGCATAGAGATTGATAGCCAGAACAAATGGGCGCTCATCTGCGACCCATTGTGTCTCAACATTGATTGTTAGGAACCAGACTGTCACGCAAAAAACTGACACCATGCCCATAGACAGGCGATTAAAACGAAAATCATCATTCATAACGGCTAGAACAAACAACCATGCCAGCACCGTATTTGGCAGATCAATAAATCGCGCAATTCGCTGAATAGAAACAGGCAAGCCAAGCGCTGCTGGAGCCGAGCTAATCATCATCGCCATCAAAGAGAGGCAAAGCGCAATTAAAATCTTACCGGTTGTCGTGCTCGACTGATCTCGCCAAGTAATCAATGCAAGCGAGCCTAATAGGCCGAAAGCGGAAAACCTCAATATGATATCTATCGCGAACACTCCGTCTACACTAACGCAGAGGCTGGTGGGCGTCACCTCTTTTACTTTAACGGAATAACACCTCACGAATTCCGAGTTAGGTCTCGGAAAATAAAGGAAACATCGTCACCCTTATTTATTCGCAAAGCTGGGTCTGTTGAAATTAAGGCAGGCTTAGGCCCACTGGCTAAGTTATAAATTCTAGTCTAAAATCTGCTCTCTATGCGCGATAAAGCTACACTTATAAAGCACACCCGAGAATGGCTCTTAACTGTCATTATTACGCACTGGCTCTGCCCTTTTGCAAAACGGGAGTATGATAATGACAGTATTCACTATCAAGTGATTGAGACGACAGATTTACACAATCAATTGGAGCAAATCCTCGCGCAATGCGCCGCGCTTGATAAAAACGGAATGCGGGAAACAAGCCTCTTAATATTTCCCTCGGGCTTGTCTGATTTTGAAGACTATTTAGATATGCTAAACATCGCGCAAGCCCTCTTAAAAGAAGGAGGCTACGAAGGTATTTATCAACTCGCCAGTTTTCACCCAGATTATTGTTTCGAGGGCGCAAGCCAGAATGACGCCAGTAATTACACTAATCGATCCCCCTATCCCATGGTGCATATTTTACGAGAGGCTAGTGTTGAAACAGCCTTAGACACTTATCCCAATCCAGAGAAAATTCCTGAACGGAATATTGAATTGACGACAGGTTTGGGGGTGGAGGTTATGAAGGGCTTACTGGCCGATTGTTATAAGCCAGAAAATTAATATATTTGAAATTACAGTTTTAGAGGGTTTGTAAAAGTGAGAAGTACTCCCAAGGAGGTGTAAGCCAAATGACTCAACATGCCAAATAGTATACGCCAACTCAATCTTGGCGAGAGAGACCAAACAGATTTAAGTCTTTCATACCCATGTGCAAAAATATCAGTGCGACTTGATGGCTCCGCGAATGTTGAGCAGGGTCAGCAATTGAAAATATCCTTTCAATAATTTTTTCTAACTTCGGCTTATATAGCTGCGCAGTTCTATGCTGCGCTTTATTTTTGAAGACCAAATAATAAGTTACTGAGCTGTGCCAGAAAATATATTTGGGTTCGTTGGGCAGGACTTCGGAAATTACTAATTTGATCTCATCTTTTTTTATTCGTCCTAAGTTGTCCATTACTATATGTTCCCACGGACGACCTACAAAAATGAAGACTCTGTCGGAAACATACTCTGAACCCAAGTTATGCGAGATTAATATGGCGTTTAGGGCCTCTCGAATAGTTTGTGACTTTCCCCATTCATCATCCCAATTGCCTTTTTCAGGGTCTATATTCTCATCGATTAAATCGCTTTTATATTTGAACGCCAAGTGTAACGCAGGACATACCTCATTAGGGATTGATCGGCTAGAGTGTGAGTTCTTCTTTGATTTAAAATACCACCCGGCTATGTTGAGTAAGTTCTGTTCAAGCATATTGCTTATGGCATCGTGGATTTTGGTTCCTGGCTCTATATCCGAGTTGGCGATATAGCGTTGGAGTAGGTCTGCGGGGGTGTCCATAGGATTGTCGTATCATATAAGAATTTTGTTTGAAATACCACCTGCTCTTACCCCCTAACGCCAGTCAAATTGAGCGTCTTACAATCGCCTCCAATTAGCCGCTCCTAAAACTGGAATTATAGCGATAATTCGCTCTATAGAGAACGCCTAACAAACGTTGACAGCCCTTACGCTTTCCCCTAAACGGCCATCCATTCAGCGCAGATTTATTCCTGCGCTCCGCGCTGTGCGAGATGCAGACGGGGTCCCGTGGTCGACGTGTTACGTTCACCGCGGCCTTTATGCTTTGGTTACAGCTCTTTTTTGAGGTGAGTATTTGTTCGATACGCTTGGTGATAAGTTAGGCAATGTCTTTGACAATCTGACGGGCCGCGGGGCTCTGTCAGAAAAAGACGTGAACTCGGCTATGCGCGAAATCCGCGTGGCCTTGCTCGAAGCCGATGTCGCCCTGCCCGTTGTCAAAACTTTCGTCGAAAAAGTCCGCAGCGAAGCGGTCGGCGAGAAAGTCATCAAATCCATCAAGCCTGGCCAAATGGTCGTCAAGATTGTCAATGACGCCCTTATCGATATGCTCGGCGGGACGCTCTCTGATGAGGACGCCGACAAAGAAGAAGCCGCCAGAGCGACTCATTTAAACCTGTCGGGTCGTCCGCCTGTCGCCATTTTGATGGCGGGCCTGCAAGGTTCCGGTAAAACGACAACATCAGGCAAGATCGCGCTTTATTTAAGAAAAGCGTTCAAAAAGAAAATCCTTCTGGCGTCGCTGGATACTAATCGCCCGGCGGCGATGGAACAGCTTGGCATGCTCGCCAAGCAAGCTGATGTCGGCTTTCTGCCCATCATCAAAGGTCAAAGCGCCCTAGAGATTGCTAAGCGTGCCATGAGCGAAGGCGCAAAGGGCGGCTATGATGTAGTCTTCCTCGATACGGCGGGCCGAACCACCATCAATGATGAGTTGATGGATGAAGTCGAGGCGATTGCCAAAGAAACACAGCCTATTGAAACATTGCTCGTTGCCGATAGCTTAACAGGCCAAGATGCAGTCGAAACAGCCAAGCGCTTTCATGAACGCCTGCCTCTGACCGGCCTTGTCCTCACCCGTATTGATGGTGACGGCCGCGGCGGTGCGGCTTTGTCCATGCGCGCCGTGACAGGCTTGCCGATTAAATTCCTCGGCACAGGCGAAAAGCTTGACGGGCTCGAAGCCTTTGACGCCGAACGCCTTGCGGGCCGTATTTTGGGCCAAGGTGATATCGTCTCGCTCGTCGAACGCGCCTCCGAAGTCATTGACCAAAAAGAAGCCGAACGCGCCGCCGAGAAAATGCGTAAAGGCCAGTTCGATTTGGAAGACCTCTCCAAACAACTCGGCCAAATGGAGAAAATGGGCGGCATGGGCGGATTGATGAAGCTGATGCCCGGCATGGGGAAAATGCGTAAACAAATCGATGCCGCTGGCGGTATTGACGATAAAATGTTCAAGCAACAACGCGCTATCATTTCCTCCATGACACCGGAAGAACGCCGCAATCCCGGCCTCATGAAAGCCTCTCGCAAAAAACGTATTGCCGCTGGCGCAGGCATGGCCGTGCAGGACGTGAACAAGCTTCTGAAAATGCATCGCCAAATGGCCGATATGATGAAGAAGATGGGTAAAGGCGGCATGGCCGGCTTGATGCAACAAATGGGCGGTATGCCCGGAATGCCGAAAATGCCCGGCGGTATGATGCCCGGTAAAGCGGGTAAAGGCGGCATGCCCAATCCAGCGGATATGTCCCCAGAACAACTTGAAGAACTAAAGAAATCTCTCCCTGCAGGTATGGGCAAACTTCCCGGTCTTGGCGGACTTGGTGGCGGCGCACCGCGATTACCAGGGTTAGGCGGAGGCCTTCCGGGTCTTGGCTCCCCCTTTGGGAAGAAAAAATAAAGAACTAATTTCAACCAATATAATTACACAGATTGCTAGAATAAAAGGAAAATATCATGGCTCTCAAACTTAGACTGGCCCGTCACGGCGCCAAAAAACGCCCTTACTACCGTATCGTTGCCGCAGATTCGCGCGCGCCGCGTGATGGTCGTTTCATCGATATCGTCGGCAGCTATAACCCAATGCTTCCAAAAGACAGCGAAGACCGCGTAAAATTAGACGTTGAAAAAATTCAAGGCTGGCTTGGCAAAGGAGCTCAGCCAACAGAACGCGTCGCCCGCTTCCTCGGCGCCGCTGGCCTCTGGGAATGGAAAGCCGGTAACAACCCGCAAAAAGGTAAGCCCGGTCAGAAAGCAGTTGAGCGCGAAGAAGAGCGCGCTGAAAAAGCGGAAGCCCGCGCCGCTGCCGAAGCCGAAGCTAAAGAAGCCGCCGCTGAAGCGAAAAAAGCTGCCGATGCTGCTGCTAAAGAAGCTGCCAAGGCAGCTGCTGAAGCCCCTGCTGAGGACGCTCCCGCTGCAGAAGAAGCTCCCGCTGCAGACGCCCCTGCCGAAGACGCCCCTAAAAGCGACGAAGCCTAGGCTCAACCGCTCTGCCGGGGTGTGGCAATAGCCATGCGCTAATATAGAATAAAGAAAAGCCCGGAATAAAGAAAAGCCCGCCAATGTGCGGGCTTTTTTATTATCTGAAATTTTCACAGAAAAAAGGGAAGCTTATCCCTCTCGGCCCTGGAAAGCGTCTAACCCGCAGCGATGCTCTGCAAACTCTCGACTTGATAATCACCTGTGGCCAAATCCTTGATGGCTTCGACACTGGCGCGGGCGGCGGCGGCTGTTGTGAAATAAGGGATTTTTTCTGTCAGAGCCGTGCGGCGGAGGGAGAAACTATCTTCTAAAGATTGCTTCCCACTAGTCGTATTAAAGACCAGTTGAATATCGTCCTTTTTCATCAAATCGACAATATGCGGTGAACCTTCATGCACTTTACGAACAGCTTCGACCGTTAGGCCTTGGTTTTTCAGGAACTCAGCTGTCCCGCCAGTGGCGACGATAGAGAAGCCAAGTTTCATCAAGTCACGGGAGAGCACGGCCATAAGCGGCTTATGTTCGTCGCGAACAGAGATAAAGACCTTACCCGAACTCGGCAAAACAACACCGCCGCCGAGCTGGCTTTTGGCAAAGGCCATGCCGAAAGTCTCAGACAAGCCCATGACCTCCCCGGTGGAACGCATTTCTGGGCCAAGGACTGTATCCACACCGGGGAAACGCGCAAAGGGGAAGACGGCTTCTTTGACCGCGATATGTTTTTGCGGACGGGTGGACAGATCGAAGGAAGAGAGCTTTTGTCCTGCCATAACTTTGGCCGCGATATTGGCGACAGGCAATCCAATGGCTTTCGCCACAAACGGCACGGTGCGCGAGGCGCGCGGATTTACTTCGATAAGGTAGACGACCTCGTCTTTGACCGCGAATTGCGTGTTCATCAGCCCGACAACACCGAGTTCCAAAGCCAAAGCTTTGGCCTGACGGCCGAGCTCTGCAACGATAGCCGCGGATAGGGTATAAGGGGGCAAAGAACAGGCCGAGTCGCCGGAATGCACACCCGCCTCTTCGATATGCTCCATAATGCCCGCGACAAAAACTTCCTCGCCGTCACAAATAACGTCCACATCGACTTCGATAGCATCGCGTAAATATTGGTCGATAAGTAAAGGAGATTTGCCAGAGACTTTCACCGCCTCTTTGATGTAGCGGTTTAATTCCGCGTCTGAGTCGACGATTTCCATACCGCGTCCGCCGAGCACATTGGACGGGCGAAGGACGAGCGGGTAGCCTACGACAGAAGCGGCGGCTTGCGCCTCTTTCACTGTGCGAGCAATCGAGTTATTCGGTTGTTTCAGTCCGAGTTTATCAACGAGGTCTTTGAATCGTTCGCGATCTTCAGCGCGGTCAAGCGCATCGCGTTTCGTGCCGAGTAGAGGAATGCCGTTGGCTTCCAAAGCTTCCGCGAGTTTTAGCGGTGTTTGGCCGCCAAACTGCACGATAACGCCCAGAAGCTCACCTTTTTGTTGTTCCGTTTTAACTAATTCAAGCACGTCTTCTTCGGTTAGAGGTTCGAAATAGAGACGATCAGACGTATCGTAATCAGTAGAAACAGTTTCAGGGTTACAATTGACCATGATGGATTCGATGCCAATATCCGCAAGCGCATAGGCCGCGTGACAACAACAATAATCAAATTCAATCCCTTGCCCGATACGGTTTGGGCCACCGCCGAGGATAATGACTTTTTTCTTGTCCGATACGCGGGCTTCGTCCTCGACTTTGCCGTTAAAGCTCGGATTCTCATAGGTCGAATACATATAAGGCGTTTTGGCTTGGAACTCTGCCGCGCAAGTATCGACCCGTTTATAGACAGGGCGCACATTAACCGCGTGACGAGCCGCTCTGACCTCTTGCTCTGTTGTGCCTGTTAGCTCGGCAATGCGGGCATCAGAGAAGCCTTCGGATTTGACCGCGCGCCATGTTTCTGCATCAGACGGCAAACCTTTTTCGCGCATCCAGTCTTCTGCTTTGACCAGAGCTTCGATTTGGCGGAGGAACCATTTATCAATCATGGTGATGGCGTAAATCTCGTCCACGGTGAAGCCCTGACGGAGGGCTTGCGCGATAACGAGCAAGCGATCAGGGGCAAGAATTGCGAGGCGTTTTTCTGTCGCGGTTCTTAGCGCAGTCGCATCCATTGCTCCCTCGGGATCAATCGTGATTTCATTCAGTCCGGTCAGGTCAGTCTCAAGTGAACGCAGGGCTTTTTGGAAGCTTTCCGCAAATGTTCGGCCAATCGCCATGGCCTCGCCAACAGATTTCATGGCCGTCGTTAGGACGGATTCAGATCCGGGGAATTTCTCAAAGGCGAAGCGCGGAATTTTGGTCACAACATAATCAATGGTCGGCTCAAACGCTGCGGGCGTCGCCCCGGTGATATCATTATCCAACTCATCGAGCGTGTAACCCACAGCCAATTTGGCGGCGATTTTCGCAATTGGGAAACCCGTTGCTTTTGACGCTAAAGCGGAAGAGCGGGACACGCGCGGATTCATTTCAATTACGACCATGCGCCCATCTTCGGGGTTCAGACCAAATTGCACGTTAGACCCGCCTGTTTCCACGCCAATTTCGCGCAATACCGCGATGGAAGCATCGCGCATACGCTGATATTCTTTGTCGGTCAGAGTGAGCGCAGGAGCGACAGTGATGGAGTCGCCCGTATGCACACCCATCGGATCAATATTTTCAATCGCACAAATGATGATGCAGTTATCCGCTTTGTCGCGAACGACTTCCATTTCATATTCTTTCCATCCCAACAGGCTCTCATCAACAAGGACTTGGTTCGTCGGTGAGGCCATTAGGCCGGAACGGATAATGCCGCGATATTCCTCTTCGGTATAGGCAACGCCGCCGCCTGTGCCGCCCATAGTGAAAGCCGGGCGGATGATTGCGGGCAATCCTGTATAATCAAGTGCCTCCATGGCCTTTTCGACGCCCGCTTTGATATCCCCTTCTGGCGCCGTAACAATCGTGGCGCGCGGGTTTTCCAAACCGATTTTCGTCATGGCTTCAGCGAAGCGTTCACGGTTTTCAGCCTTGTCAATAACATCCGCTTTTGCGCCAATCATCTCAACGCCGTATTTTTCGAGAATCCCCATTTCTTCAAGTGCCAGCGCCGTGTTGAGCGCCGTCTGTCCGCCCATTGTCGGCAGGAGCGCATCAGGCTTTTCAATCGCGATGATTTTCTCAACAATTTCGGGCGTGATTGGCTCGACGTAAGTCGCATCCGCCATACCGGGGTCTGTCATGATTGTGGCGGGGTTGGAGTTCACCAAAATAACGCGGTAACCCTCATCTTTGAGCGCTTTACAGGCTTGGACACCGGAGTAATCAAACTCACAGGCTTGGCCGATAATAATCGGTCCCGCCCCGATGATAAGGATGGAAGAAATATCAGTACGTTTTGGCATGAACGAGACCCATTTTAGGCGACTAAATCATCAAGAATCTGGCCCAAAAGCCAAATTGTCTCCGTTTAGGGAAACGTGCCTTCTGATACAAGTATTCTCCGCAAAAATGGTGAATTTATCAACGAAACTTCGCAGGCTTTGTCTTTTATACCGTGATTTTGCGCCTCTCGTACAAGATGTACGCAGTTTTCACAGTTTTGCTCTCTGGATTTAAGCCCGAAATTTTGTACTACTCTCATTACGGAGGGACTCATTCATGGTCTATCGCAATCAATTGGGCGGAAGCAGACGCGGAGTCAGGCGGCGCGGCGGCGGGTTTCGCTGGCAGATCATGGTGCTGTTTGCCATAGGCGCTGCGGTGTATTATTTCGCCAATCAAGAAACTGTGCCGTTTACGGGCCGTAAGCAGCTCCGCACCATGGAGCCGGAACAGGAAATGCAGCTTGGCCTGCAATCCTATCAACAGATTTTGTCGGATAACCGAGAGAACCTGATTACATCAGGCCCAATCGTTGATGCCACACGCGAAATTGGCGCGCGACTGGCGCGAGCGGCAGCGAATGAAGACCCCGGATTTGATTGGGCTTTCAATGTTATTGACAGTCCGCAAGCGAATGCCTTTGCCCTGCCAGGCGGTTATACGGCTGTCTATACTGGTCTTATCCCGATTGCCGAAAATGAAGACGGGCTGGCCGTTGTCATGGGGCATGAAATTGGACACGCTTTGGCCCATCACGGGGCGGAGCGCATGGCCCAACAAAATATGCAGCGCATTGTTGGGGCGGGTGTATCCTTAGGCTCTGGCGGGATGGATTACGGGGCGCAACGCGCCGTGATGGGCGTATTTGGCGGCATCAGTCAATATGGCTACGCCCTTCCCTTCTCTCGCAAACATGAAACAGAGGCAGATTATATTGGACTTATTTTGATGGCGCGCGCTTGTTATGACCCGCGCGAGGCTCCACGCCTTTGGGAAAGGATGGGCGCTCAAGGCGGCCAGACACCGCCAGAATTTCAAAGCACTCACCCGAGTCCCGATACGCGAGTGAATGATTTCAACACATGGATGCCTCAAGCGGTAGAAGTTTATAATCAAAGCTGTCCGAATAAAATCAGTTTGTAAGCCCTTTTGCTTCGATAATGGAAAATAACACCAGAGACAGTAATATCGCAGAAGATGACGACCTAACACTGGAAGACTTTTCTAAATTTGCTTTGGGCGTCAGATTACTTTTCACCCTCGTAACACTCGCTCTGATGTTATTAACGGCCTATGCCGGATTTAACCAATGGCCTTGGTATATCTGGATTCCTCTATGCGCAGTCGGTATTTTTATTATTCGCGTATTTAGACATTCGATATCTATCGGTCTCGACAGAACGGAGCGAGAGATAAAACTAAAAACGCCTCCAAACGCTACAAGTGAGACGTTTGAGAGTAATACAAGTGCCATTAAGAAAACTGGTATTTCTCTAGAAGAATTTGTTGAGATGGCCCCGAGACCCACTGACGAGGTGAAAATCAGTAAGGCCTATAAGCGCATCGAAGACAAACGCAACTTTACCCTCAGGACACTGGTCATAATTGGTTTACCGATAATGATGATTGCGGGTGTATTTTGGTACGGTCTTGGCTTAATCATAGCGACAATATTTTCGGGGTAGGAAAAAAATATGACTGATACGGTACTTGTCACCGGCATTTCCGGCTATATTGGCTCTCATGTCGCCGCTAAATTACTGGAAAAAGGCTATATAGTTCGTGGTACGGTTCGGAATACCGCCAAAGGCCAACGCATTATTGATGCGCTTGAGGCTTATGGTTCTGATATATCTCGTTTGACACTGGTCGAAGCTAATCTGGATGACGATAAAGGCTGGGCCACGGCCGTAAAAGGCTGTCGATATATCCAACACATTGCTTCGCCTTTTCCATTGGAAGCACCGAGCGATAGAGAAGCGCTTGTCCCTGCCGCTCGCGCCGGCGCACAGCGCGTCTTGGAACATGGATTTTCATCCGGAGCAGAGCGAATTGTTATGACGTCCTCTATGGTCTCCATGATGGGACAGCCGGGGCGGTCAAAAACCATGCTCGTCCAAGAAGACGATTGGTCCGATCCTGAGTGGAAACCCCTCACAGCTTACCCCGTCTCTAAAACACGCGCCGAGCTTTCCGCTTGGGCCTATACCAAAGCTCAAGGCATATCTGAGAAACTGACCACGGTTTGCCCGGGATTAGTCTTAGGGCCTGATCCTTATGAAAACGGCGGCGCCTCGCTCGGACTAATCAAAGCCATGTTTGAAGGCGAGTTTCCGCGCGTGCCGAAAATCGCTTACCCTATCGTCGACATCCGTGACTGTGCGTCATTACATGTTCAGGCGATGACAGCCGAACATGTCGGTGGACGCCGCCTAATGGCTGCTGGGAAAACTCATTGGTTTGGCGGCATTGCTAATATTTTGCGGGCGGCTTATCCAAATGCGGACAAACTCCCCAAAGGCGAATTACCCAATTTTGTTGTGCGGATTGCCGCTTTGTTTGATGATCGTATAAAAGGGATAAAACCCGATCTCGGTGTTTTTCACGAGGCAGACAGCGCCTATGTCACAACACTCACAGGCGTCGTCCCCCGCCCGTCTAAAGACGCTATCTTGGCGGCGGCTGAAAGTTTGATTGCAAATGGGGATGTGAGTTTGGATAATTAGATAGGGTGTCTACCCGAATAACTATTATTCAACAGGTTTATTTTTTAAACGCTCTAAAATATCAATCATATCACCCGAAAATTCTTCAGTTGTATAATTCGTAAAATTATATTCTTTGAACAAATGGGCTTGGTAGTCTCCACTCGCATCAAACATGAAAGCACCCAAGCCGGAGCGTAAACCATTAGAAGTCGGAGACAGTGTCTCAAGCCCACAAACGAGAATAATTTGATTGTTTTCATCCCAGTCATCGAAAGCTTCGATAGATACAATATTAAAACCCATAAAATCTTTGCAGGTTTGGCAGGATTTATCAGTAGATTGCAGCCATTGGTTTGTTTGGGATAGCATCTCATGAACAACTGAGTCGATTTCGTTTTTAGTCAAACCCCTTACAATAGCCCTTTCAATTTCACCTACAGGAACCAAAGAGTGACCAAGCTCTTCCGAACGTTTATTAAGCGCCGACGAAACGACATCGTAATCAATACCAGCATAACCAATCGGGGAGACTGAAAATTCTCTTTGCTCTGAATTGAAAAAGCCAACAAATGTAAACGCTAGATCCCCAGACTTTCTATCGACAGTACCTATGGCATCCTCCGTCACGGCGTCCGGTCCGGAAGGATTACAAGAAACAGCTAACACCCCAAAAAAGAGGGTTATGATTGCGCGCAAGCGCCGCTTAGGTCTTTGCAAAAAAATTATAACGCCTCTGCAAAACGTTCAAACAGGTAAAAACTATCTTGCGGGCCAGGGCTCGCTTCTGGGTGATGTTGTACGGAAAAGACGGGTTTCCCTTTTAGGCGGATACCGCAATTAGACCCATCAAACAGGCTGACATGTGTTTCTTCGACCGTGTCAGGCAGGCTTTTACTCTCCACCGCGAAACCGTGGTTCATCGACACGATTTCGACTTTGTTTGTTGTGTGATCTTTGACGGGATGGTTGGCCCCATGATGGCCTTGTTCCATTTTGATTGTCTTACCGCCCAAAGCTTCGGCGAGCATTTGGTGTCCGAGACAAATGCCCAAAATGGGCATATCGGCTGCAATCAGCTCTTTAATAACAGGTATCGCATAGGCTCCGGTCGCCGCTGGATCGCCCGGCCCGTTTGAGAGCACCACGCCATCGGGATTAAGCGCCAAAATATCTTTGGAAGACGTATTACCTGGCACAACTGTCACGCTGAGACCGACGCTCACGAGGTTACGAAGAATATTCCGTTTTACGCCGTAATCAATCAGAACGATCTTTTTGACGCCATCTTTGTTTTCAAATCCTTTTGGCCAAACCCAACGGGCTTCGCGCCAATCAAAGTTTTCATTCGCCGCCATGTCTTTTGCCAAATCCGCGCCAACGAGGCCTTTCCACGCCTTGGCTTTGGCAATCAGCGCCTCAATATCAAATTGGCCGTCCGCTTGATGGGCGATTACGCCTTTCGGCATACCTTCATCGCGGATGAAGGATGTAATGGCGCGTGTATCAATGCCCGAAATTCCAATAATATTCCGCGCTTCTAACCACTCACCCAGTTCAGAGTCCGAACGCCAATTAGACGCAGGCGTGACAGCCGCTTTGAAAATCGCTCCGCGCGCAGCCGATTGGGCCGCGTCCGTTGTCGCTTCCTCGTCTTCTACTGTTGTGCCGGTATTGCCGACATGAGGGAAAGTGAAGCAAACAATTTGGGAGGCATAAGACGGGTCTGTCAGAATTTCCTGATAACCCGTCATGGCCGTATTAAAACAGACTTCGCCGACCGCGTCCCCGGTCGCCCCAACGCCTTCGCCAAAGAAGACATCTCCAGTTTCAAATACCAGAACTGCGCTCTTATTGGACGTGAATCTATCAGCCATAATGCGAATCCTGACGCTGTTACCAAGCCTGTCTGTGTTCAGGCCAAACTTTGCAGGCTTTTAAGGAAACGGCCCCATTTTTCAAGGAAGAAATTAGCAAGATTTAGGCGATAGGCGATATTTAATACGGCGACCTGAATTCAACTTGGCCTTGTGCTCTACCTTGCAACTATGTCGGGACACTGTGCACAACTGCCTTTTTACACCTTAAAGGGGCTTGGCAATCCGCTCATTCGGACTAAATTAATGACTTGCAGAAGAAACTTATCCTGCATAGCCTGAACCCTCGTTTGGCCTTTTATAGGTCGCCATGTGATTTACATTATGCCTGTTGCCGCAACGCCCCTACGCGATTCCATCAACGACAGAACTAAAGACGCTATGCGCGCCAAAGACAGCCTCCGCGTGTCCACACTGCGTTTGGTCAATGCCGCCATCAAAGATCGCGATATAGCTGCTCGCGCCGAAGACAGGTGTGAGGGTATTACCGACCCAGAAATCCTGTCGATTTTGGCCAAAATGGTCAAGCAGCGAGAAGAGAGCGCAAAGACCTATGACGATAACGGCCGGCCTGAACTGGCTGACAGAGAACGCACGGAAATCGAAATTGTGCGTGAATTCATGCCTGTGCCTTTGGCAGATGACGAATTAAAAGCGACGATTGCCAAAATCATCGAAGACAGCGGCGCGACTTGCCTCAAAGATATGGGCAAGGTTATGGGCCGATTGAAAACCGATTTTGCCGGCCGCGTGGATATGGGCAAAGCTGGCGCTGTTGTTAAAAGTCACCTTTGCAGTTCGTGACGAGACTTTTGACAAACTTTTTAAAGCCCTCCGTTTTATAAACCTGCCTCTTATCAACCGGGATATTCTATGAGCCTCGCACAATCCATTATCGCCTACTTCATCTACCCGGCTTTGAGTTTACTTCAGCTGATACTTATTCTGTATATGATTTTCAGTTGGTTGATTGCTTTCAATGTCGTCAATTTACGCAACCCTATTATGGGACAGATTTATCAACTCTGCCGGTCGGTGGTTGAGCCGCTTTTACAGCCATTACGCCGTATCATTCCTCCTATGGGCGGGTTTGACCTCGCCTTCTTGGTGCTCTTCCTGATCATTATGTGGGTGAAAGGATATGTCGTTCCGGCTTTGGTGGCTTTAGTTGGGTAAACCCTCTCGCGTCGTTTGAGCAAGGTCGTCATGTCGCAATAGTATTGTGCCTTAAAAGCGTTATAGAGCCATCATGACTGCTGAAATTGGACATTTTTGCTTAATTTTAGCGCTGTTCACCGCACTGGTGCAGGCTGTTTTACCGCTCTATGGCGCGCACAAGAAAAACCCTGCTCTGATGGCGTTCGGGGATTATGCGGCAAGGGCCCAATTCACTCTTTTAGCCGCTTGTTTTATCGCGCTCACCTTTACCTTTTTAGGCTCAGACTTTTCGGTTAAATTGGCGGCCTCTCATTCTCATAGCGCTAAGCCGCTTCTCTATAAAATATCAGGTGTATGGGGCAATCATGAGGGTTCCATATTGCTTTGGGTCGTGATGTTAGGGCTTTATGGTTTTTTATTTTCGCTCTTTTCAAAACGCCTACCCGCAGATTTACGCGCCAGAACATTCGCTATTCAGGGCTTGCTCGCCGTTGGTTTCATCAGCTTCATTCTCTTCACGTCAAACCCATTTGAACGCCTTTTCCCCGTGCCAGTTGACGGCAATGGATTAAATCCGCTTTTGCAAGATCCCGGCCTCGCTATTCACCCGCCTCTGCTTTATCTCGGCTATGTCGGCTATTCTCTTGCTTTTTCTATGGCCGTTGCGGCGCTCATTTCGGGCAAGATTGATAGGGAGTGGGCACGGGCGCTCAAGCCTTGGTCATTGATTTCTTGGAGCTTTCTCACACTCGGCATCACAATGGGGTCTCTCTGGGCCTATTATGAACTCGGTTGGGGCGGATGGTGGATGTGGGACCCCGTCGAGAATGTCTCGTTCATGCCATGGCTTGTCGGGACAGCCCTCCTCCATTCTCTTTTGGTTATGGAACGCAAGCAAAACCTCGCCCATTGGACGGTGCTTCTGGCGATTACAGCCTTCTCTCTGAGCCTCGTCGGAACATTTGTCGTCCGCTCCGGTATCTTGGTCAGTGTTCATGCTTTTGCCGTCGATCCGGCGAGAGGGGTTTATATTTTAGGGCTCTTACTCATCGCTACCGGCGGCGCTCTGGGCCTTTATGCATTGCGGTCGAAAACACTGGTGCAACGCGCGGAATTTGACCGTGTGTCACGAGAAGGCGGTTTGGTTCTCAATAATATTCTACTGGTCACAGCAACGGCGACCGTATTCCTCGGCACATTTTACCCGCTCCTAATGGACGCTTTTACAGGCGATAAAATCAGCGTCGGCGCGCCTTATTTCGATTTGACCTTTGCCCCCATTATGGCGGTTCTTATCCTCTTCATGGGCGCTGCCCCGCTTTTGAAATGGCAAGGCGATAGCCTGAAAAAGTTAAAACGCTTCGGCTTAATCAGCCTTATCGGTGCCGTCATTATAGTGGGTTTGTCTGCCATTTTCGGAAAATCTGTTTTAGGCGGGCTCGGCTTGGCTCTAGCGGCTTACCTCGCCTATGGCGCCATCAAAGCCCTCAATATGAGACGCCCTTTGTCGAAACTCTCAAAGCCTCTCAAATATAACACTCTTTCATTTTTCATCGCCCATCTCGGCATAGCCATTTTCACGGCCGGGGCCGTTATTATGAGCGTTTGGGCCGAGGATACGATTGGGCGCGTAAAACCTGGCGATAGCCTGAGCGTCGCAGGCTACGAGTTTACCTTAGACAAAATTGATGGCGGACAAATCAGCAATTATAGTTTCCGCCGCGGCTATGTCAAAGTCGTGAAAAACGGCAAAGTCGTCGACACCTTAAAAACTGAACAACGGTTTTATCCCGTGCGAGACATGATTACCACCGAAGCCGGTTTTCATTTCGCGCCAGTCTCAACAGTATTCGCCGCCATAGGTGAAGGCACAGAAGAAGATGGTTATATCCTTCGCGCGAATTATCACCCAGCTGTCGTCTGGATTTGGTTCGGCGCTTTCCTGATGGCCATAGCAGGCTTTTTATCTTTGCTGGGTTTGCGAACGCCAAAAACGAAAAGAGAAGAAACTTCTTCTTTTAAAGAGGTCACGTCATGATACGCGGTCTCATCCCCCTCATCGTGTTCGCGATTATTGCCGTAGCTCTTGCTATCGGCCTGACAAAAGACCCGCGCAGAATGGAAGTTACGCTAATTGACTCGCCCTTCCCTGACTTTGATCTCGAAACGCTCTATGCACCCGATATCCGGCAATCTCAAAACCTCTTGAAAGGCCAAGTCAGCCTTATCAATGTCTTCGGCTCATGGTGCGTGACCTGTAATGTTGAGCACCCGATTTTGATAGATATTGCCAAAGATGAGACTATCCGCCTCATTGGGCATAATTGGCGTGATGACAGGGAGAAGGCCAAGATATGGTTGGAGCGTCGCGGCGACCCCTATGACGAAATCCTCTTTGACCCTGACAGTGAACTCGCTATTCCGCTCGGCGTGGTCGGTGCGCCTGAAACCTTTATCACCGATGGCCAAGGCCGCATCCGATATAAGCATAGCGGCGCGATAAGTTTTGAGGATTGGGAGACGGTCTTGAAGCCTCTTCTTCAATCGCTCGCACAAGAAAATGAGGGCTAGTAATGCGCGGCTTCATTTTATCCGTTTTAATGTCAGTCATGTTCTTGCCCGTTTTAGCCTTCGCGCAAAGCGCAGACGTGGAGATTGAAAATCGAGCGAGAGACATCGGGCAATCTCTACGTTGTGTGGTTTGCCAGAACCAATCCATCGATGAGTCCGATGCCCCTTTGGCGCAGGATATGCGTAAATTAGTCCGCAAACGTCTAAGCGAAGGTGACAGCAATGACGAAGTCATCGCCTATATGCGCGATAAATACGGCGATTACGTGCTTTTAAAACCGCCCGTTCAGACAAATACCTATTTACTGTGGCTTTTACCATTTGCTGTCATGTTGAGCGGGCTTATTTGGTTTTTTCTATCTGGTTCTTCATCGGCAGCTAAAGCGAGTGAAGACAAAGAGGAGCAAACATGATTTGGATCATCTTTCTTATCATTGCTTTGGCAACAACTTTATTTTTGGTCACACCCTTCTTAGCTGGTCCAAAAAAACCAGCTTTAATTTCGCTCTTTATGATAGGTTTCATGGGCGCAGCGTTAGCGCTTTACGCCAAGCTCGGAACCCCCACCCCCCCTGCAACGCAGCCCATATCCGCTCAGGTTTCCGAGCCGAATGCGCCCAACATTACACAAGCCGATATAAATGCCATGGTCGAAGGATTAGCCGCCAGATTGGCGGAAGAGCCAGACGACTCGGAAGGGTGGACACGTCTCATTCGCTCACGCATCGTTTTGGGAGATGTTCAGGCTTTATTGAAAGACCATCAAGCTATGAGCCAATATTACGCCGCGCAACCCGAAGTGCTTGAGCGTATCAACACTCAGAGCGGATTTACGGAATTAGCCCGTACCCTGTCAGAGGAAGCGTACACCAAACGAGAAGCGCCTTAGTCTCCCGCTTATGTAATTTAAGACTTAGGCTTATCCAACAAGCTATCGAGACGTGCAGATAAATCTTCTTTTCGCACAGCATCAGAATTAATGGCGGGAGCCTCTTTGATATCGGATAATTCTTCCGCTTTGTCGGCTAAATCCTCCTCTATATCCTCAAAATCTCGCGCGACGTCTTCCTCTTCTTCTACAGGAGACTCGTCATCCGCCAAACCTGCCCTGCGGCGAGAGGCCCCTGATTCATAACGCGGATGAATTAACTCGCCCGTGTCGCCAAAGCTGAATGTTAGGCGGCGCCAGTCAGAGTTACTGTAGTCAAAAGCTTCGCCTTCAGGATCCAAATCAGACCAATCAGGGTCTAAAGGCGCAGTCGCGGCACGTTCAAACCAAAGGCGCGCATCCGCGCGATTGCCTAGTTTTTCTTCAATTTGTCCCGCTAACTGACAAAGCCTTGCCGTGGGCGGTTCTGCATCCGCGTCCAATTGAAGGTAAGGGGCCAGAATAGATAAAGCGCCCACAAAGTCATCTTGGCGAAGTTTTTCTTCGGCCTGCAACATGTGGGTCTCTTTGTGAGACGCATTAGTTTTGACTAATGAGTCAATACGTTTGCCGCGGGTTCGCTCACTTTCCCCTTCAATGAGATCATTTAGAGCGAGAGCCAAAGCCGGGTGCGGGTCTTTGGCCCATGCTTTTTCAATCAAGGAAATCGCTTTGCGGTGATCGCCGTCCAGCTTCAATAATTTAGCTGATAAAGCAACAGCGGGTGAAAACTCAGGGGCAGCGCTCGCGGCTTTGACAGCCAATTCTGTCGCGAGTTTAGACTGACCGTTTTCCATGACGCGATTGGCCTCTGCCGCCATTAGAACGGCGCGGCGGCGACGCGCCACATCTTTGTCGATATGTTTGCGTTTCTCGCCCTGGTCCAGCGTTTCAATCGCGGCTTTCCAATTACATTCCGACATTTGCGCACGGAATAGAATATCAAAGGCCCAACGGGCATTTTTATTCGCATCATAAGCGGAGCGGGCTTGCTCCTCTGCACCGGGAATATCGCCGCAGGCGAGCAAAGTACGCGCCAAACCATGTTGCCCTGTGGCCCGGGTTTTCTCACTATCGAGCATAGCTGTATAGTGAGAGGCCGCTTCCTGATTGTCACCGCAAGCCTCCGCAGCTTGGGCACTGACAATGCGCCCCAAATCTTCTGAACTGATGAGCGCGCGCGCCTTTTCAGCCTTTTTACGAGCCTTTCCCGCATCACCATCTGCGCCTGCCAAAAGCGCGTCTTCCATCGCGTCTAAGGCCTGATTACGACGACGCAAACCAACGCCGGAACGAATACGTGATGGCAGTCGCCACAACCATACAATTAAAGACCAAAGCAACACCAAAGACACGATGGAAACAGTCATCAGAACAATTACGGCCTGCCAGGTCAGAACTATCGGGTTCATCGCCAACACGCCCGTTTCAGCCGATGAAGACAAGGTCAAAGTGGCATCATCACCCACATAGAGCATCAGCCCCGCTAAAGCCGCGAGGAGGATTAGAAAAACCATTACATATTTGGTCATGTGAGACTGTCTCTTTCTTTTGAGATTTGCATATTCGGTCTATCAGGCCGAAACTTAGCCTATCCTATTTACTCTTCAATTACTTGACTGTTCCGCCAGGTCTCTGCCACACGGCGGATGTCCTGCGGAAGAGCATCAAAAGATTTAAGCGCGGTTTTCAAATCGCCCCGCGTTAAAGCCGTTTCAATTGTCTCAATCAATACAATCGGGTCATCTGGTTCGCGGACTTGAATATGTTTGTTCAGGGCCTTGGCGAGAAAGCCTTGCTTGTTTTGGGACGCCTCTTGAGCGGCCTCAGCCGCGGTCAATAAGGCCTCCCTTGGAAAATCCGGTTTGAACGCTGTCACAGGATTGGCCTCTAAGTCGGCCATATCTGGCCTGACGGTAACGCTCTTGCTCGCAATATCTGCCATGTCGGATTCCATGGCCAACATCTGACTTTTGACGCCATCGATCTCTGCTCGGGCTGACGTAAGCGCCTCTTCTAATTCCGCAATACGCGTATCCTGCGCAGATGTATCAGGCCAGTCAAAGCCGTCCTCTTCCGCCTGTTTCAAGGCCTGTAAGGTCTCATCATTGATTTCAGGGAGACTCGGTAAAGGTCGATTTTCTACTGTTTCGATACGCTCTGATAAACGGGCTTCAACTGCGTCTAATTGAGATAGTTCGATACCCTCACTGTTTTGCGCATTGTTTTTAAGGGCTGCATTCTGTTGTTTTAGCCGCGATAATTCACTTTGAATTCCGGATATGGACTGGGCTAAAGACTTGGCGTTATCATCCTTCGCATCTGCCACAGCCCGATCTAATTTCGTTTGAAAATCGGCGGCATCGGAGCCGGTGTTTAAATATTTTGCCCCATAAGCCCCGCCGACTGCGCCTAAGCCCGTTGCGAGTAAAAACAATGCCAAGACCGGCAGGGCACCCATCCCTTTTCGCATTTTGGGTGTCTCAACTTCATCAGCGTGAGACACCGGCTCGATCTCTTCTATTTCGACTTCAACATCGATTTCATCATTTTCGGGGTGCTCAGTATCGCTCATGCCCTAAATTTGGCCTGTCTGCGCCTCGAAATCAAGGCGCAGAGTCGCCAACATAGCAGCCTGATTAGGCGAATTGGCAATTAAGCGGCGTCCTACACCGGAACCCGCCAAACCGTCATCCGTATTCGCGCTGATAGAGAGGGACGTTAGCCTTTCCACATTATGCAATGCCAGTAATTGCGCCAAGTTGTTTGCGGCCAGGGGCGAGTAAACCGCAACATAATCAAAATGGCTCGGCTCCACGTCCAATGTTATGCGCGGCTCTGAGGCATAATATTCAATTCGCGTCGCAGTATAACCGCTCTCCAAAAGCCTTTCCGTTAGGCGTCCGCGCACATGCCGCCCTGAACAATGCCGGATGGGTCGAGACAAAGAGATTTCTTTTTTTACTAAGGCGAACAAATCATCAACGTCACCGCCTGCCGATGAAACCTGATTAAAGCCCATTCCTCTGGCGAGCTTGGCGGTTTCGTCCCCGACACACAGCACGTCGAATTCACGTTCAGCATGAACGCTGCAAAAGGCCCGCACACCGTTGCGGGACGTGAATAGCAAAACGGTCAATTCGCTAGGTAAATTGATAAGGTTGTCCGAAATTCGGATTTGCAAGACAGGCGAGACGACTGCCTCGAGTCCTATGGCCCGGAAAGCAGCGGCGCTTTCCTCTGCACGGGGCAGCGTTTGCGTGACCCAAATCTTGGGCGGAGTGTTTTGGCTCTTACTCATCCCACTCTATATGGGGTCCGGCGGCGCGTCTTACACCCTCTCCCAGACGATATCCCAAATCATAGGCCTCAATTGTAGAACTGAGTTTGATTTGATCGGCGTCGCCAAAACGCGCTGAACCATCCTTCGCAATCACTTCGCCTTTAAAAGCCATGGCTTCCCCGTCCCATATAGCGAGAGCGGCAATCGGCGTACGACAAGACCCGTCTAAGGCCCGCAAAAAAGCCCGCTCTGCGGTAATGGCAAGTTCAGCCGCTTTGCAGTTTAATTCAGATACGAGTGCGCGCGCCGTTTCATCCGCTTTGCGGATTTCAATGCCAATCGCGCCTTGCGCTGGTGCGGGTAGCATGCGCTCTGTTTCAATCGTTTCGGTGATAACGTCTTCCTGCTCCAGACGCTTCAAGCCTGCGCAGGCAAGAAAGGTCGCATCGCATACACCGTCTTCCAATTTTTGCAGACGCGTCCCAACATTGCCGCGTAAGAGGCAATATTGAATATCCGGACGCATTGCAGAGAGTTGCGCGCGGCGGCGAATAGACGCCGTGCCGACCAAGGCCCCTTCGGGTAGGTCATTCAGCGCGCCAAATTTTTTTGAAATAAAGCCATCTCTCGGGTCTTCACGCGGAAGGACAGCCGCAATTTCCAAACTCTCCTGCCCAATAGTTGGCACATCTTTCATAGAATGGACGGCCAAATCGATCCCGCCTGTCACCAAAGCTTCTTCCAATTCCTTTGTAAAAAGCCCTTTGCCGCCAAAGGCACTTAAATGACCCTTTAATCTATCACCGGAGGTTTTGAGGATTTTAACCGGAAAACTGTCTTTTGAACGTCCTGACTGGCGCGCCAAAAGGCCTTGTACCAAATAGGCTTGATACAGTGCCAAGGGTGACCCCCGAGTTCCGATTGTTAAGCTCTGTTGCATCCCCGCTCAACTAACCTTATCTCCCTCATGTGACCACTGTTTTTTCTACCCATAAGACATTTGATTCCATTGCTTTGCCTTCTCCCTTTTTGGTTTTAGGCATTGAGTCGAGCTGTGATGAAACGGCCGCCTCCGTCCTGCGTTACACCGACGATGAAACAATGGAGATTTTGTCGTCTGTTATTGCCAGTCAGGACGCAGAACATGCGCCCTTTGGCGGTGTTGTCCCTGAAATTGCGGCACGGGCGCACATGCAAAAGATTGATCATATTGTCGATACCGCGGTCAAAAACGCGAAAGTCGACTATACGGATTTAGCCGGAATTGCAGCTACATCCGGCCCCGGTCTTATTGGCGGCGTCATCTCAGGATTACTCGCGGCTAAAGGATTGGCCTTATCTCTTAATGTTCCGTTATTGGCGGTGAATCACTTGGAGGGTCATGCGCTCTCCCCCAGATTAGCCGCGCCTTGCGCCTTCCCTTACCTTTTACTTTTGGTGTCCGGGGGCCACACACAATTACTGTCGGTCAATGACCTGGGCGATTACACAAGGCTCGGAAGCACTGTTGATGACGCCGCAGGCGAGGCCTTTGACAAATCCGCTAAAGTGATGGGTCTCGGCTTTCCCGGCGGGCCGAATGTGGAGCGCTGGGCGTCCAAAGGCGACCCGAACTCCGTATCTCTGCCCCGCCCTTTCAGAGGCAAAAAACACGCCGATTTTTCTTTCGCGGGATTGAAGACCGCTGTCGCCCGCGCGTGGGAAGCCAGCGATAAATCCGATCTAGCCAAAGCCAATATTTGCGCAAGTTTCCAGTCAGCCGTCGGCGACGTTATGGCAGAGCGCACGGAACGCGCGATTGAGATGTTTAAAGCCCAGCACGGCGACGAAGCGAAACGCTTTGTCGTCGCGGGTGGGGTTGCGGCCAATAAAGCTTTGCGTGCACGTTTGACGGATCTTTGCGAGGCAAACGCAATGTCGCTTCTCGCCCCGCCTCTCAAATTCTGCACAGATAATGCGGCAATGATTGCCCTTGCGGGGGCGGCGCGCTTGGCCAAAGGCGATATAGATCCGCTCAATGCGCCTGCTCGCCCTCGCTGGCCCTTAGATCAAGACGCCGCAAAGTCCAACCCGGCCAGCGGATTTGGTAAAAAAGGCCCCAAATCATGACACAAACCTATAACACATTCGGCGTTATTGGCGCAGGGGCTTGGGGCACAGCCTTAGCCCAAAACCTCGCTGTTGCTGGACGTGAGGTCACGCTTTGGGCGTTTGAAGACGACACGGTGAATGGCATTAATACGAAGCATGAAAACACGGCCTTTCTCCCGGGTGTCGCCTTATCAACGAGCATTAAAGCCACGCAAGACCTTGAAAGCCTGGCTGCCTGTGACGCCCTCTTATCCGTGGTTCCAGCGCAACATACGCGAACAATCCTGTCGAAATTTAGCGGTAATTCTGATCTAGACGGCAAACCTGTTATTCTGTGTTCCAAGGGCATCGAAATCAGCACGGGTGAGTTCATGTCGGACGTTCTGACTGAAACCCTGCCGAAAGTCATACCCGCCGTTCTGTCCGGCCCTAGCTTTGCCATTGATGTGGCCAAAGGCTTGCCTACGGCAGTAACGCTGGCCTGCGAAGATGCGGGTATCGGCGCAGCCTTGGTTCAAGCCGTCGCTGCCCCCACATTCCGCCCGTATTTGACGACTGATGTTTTGGGCGCAGAGATTGGCGGGGCGGTCAAAAACGTTTTAGCCATTGCTTGCGGCATGGTTCTGGGCATGGGGCTCGGACGTTCCGCTCATGCGGCTATTATTGCCAGAGGTTTTGCAGAAATGCGGCGGTTAGGTAAAAAATTAGGGTGTGACCCTGAAACGCTGACAGGTCTATGCGGTTTGGGTGATCTTGTTCTCACATGTTCCAGTGAGCAATCACGTAATATGTCCTGCGGGTTCGCTCTGGGGCAAGGCGAAACACTTGAGGCCATTATGGCGACCCGCAATAGTGTTACAGAAGGCGTTGCCAATGCCCCGGCTTTAAAAACCATGGCACAGTCTCTTGAAGTCGACATGCCAATTAGCTTCGCTGTGGCTGATATTCTCTCCGGTGACCTAGATATCATGAATGCCTTGTCAGAACTGCTTTCCCGTGAACATAAGGCCGAATTATCATGAGCTATTTTCTAGTCCATACGGCTGACAAGCCAGACGCTCTTTCCATTCGCACAGCAAATCGCGAAGCACATTTAGCGTGGTTACGCTCTGACCCCGATGTCATGCTGCATATTGCAGGCCCATGGCTTGATGATGAAGGGATAATGCGTGGCAGTCTCTTAATCGTTGAGGCCAATTCAAAACACACTGTTGAAAATTGGCTGTCAAAAGACCCTTACCGCCTAGCGGGACTTACGGGTAAGACGACATTACAAACCTATAATTGGGCCGTCGGGGCGCCTGTTTAATCAATAGCAAGGCGTCGTTCCCACAGCTCAACTCTTAGGCGCGTTTTTCCCACGCGCCGCGATCATTTTGTTGATAGTAAGCCAGTTTTGCCTCTGTTGATTTCAAAGCCTTCCACCGCGCTCTTTCTCTCTGCACATCCTGCTCCGAGCGGCCATTTATCATCACGAGTATACGGGATGCGCCGCCCGTATTTTTGACGTCCATACCGTCGAGTAAAAAAACAACATCAAAGCCTTCTGCCGTATCAATTTCAGATGAAAGTAGAACGGGCTGCCAATCCGCCATAGGTTCATCATCGCGGCCATGCGCAAGAAAGGAGTCTTCTCGGAACGTCCATAGGTGGTCATCCAGCGCAGGCAATTTATCTTGCGGTAATTTGACCAAGGCCCGCCATCCTTTGGCGAGCGTTTTTTCCAATAGATTTGGCAGCACGCCTTCGATTGTGCTGCCTTCCAAATGGTAAAACCAGTAGTCTGGAGCCGTATTCTCAGACATTGCGCATCGCCTTTAAACTAAGCGACTTAGCCTTCATAATTATCGGCAATCCAACGGTTCAATAATCGCGCGCCGAAGCCCGTGCCAAATGTTGTTTCGCGTGGGTCGTGACGCGTATTTTTCATGGCCGTACCGGCCACATCCAAATGCGCCCAAGGCGTATCATTACCAACAAACCTTTGGAGGAATTGCGCCGCCGTAATCGACCCGGCTGACCGTCCGCCAATGTTTTTCATATCAGCAAATGGGCTGTCGAGCAGCTTATCATAGGCTTTACCCAAGGGCAGACGCCATGCTTTCTCGGTCGATGTGTCAGAGGCCGCTAAAATTTGATTTGCCAGCGTATCATCATTAGAAAATAATCCGGCATTTTCATGGCCTAGCGCTACGATAATCGCGCCCGTCAAAGTGGCAAGGTTAATCATGGCGACCGGCTTTTCCTTCGTCACTGTATAATGCAAAACATCACAGAGAACCAAACGCCCTTCTGCATCCGTGTTTTGCACGTCAATGGTCTGTCCAGACATAGAGGTCACAATATCGCCGGGGTTTTGCGCTCTACCATCCGGCATGTTTTCAACCAAACCGACGAGGCCAACAACATTGGCTTTGGCTTTGCGTTTCGCTAATCCTAGCATAGCGCCAACGACAGCGGCGGAGCCGCCCATATCGCCTTTCATATCCCACATATTTGCGCCGGGTTTCAAAGAAATGCCGCCTGAGTCAAATGTCACGCCTTTACCGATTAAGGCTGCGGGCTTCTGGCCTTTTTTGCCGCCATTCCAACGCATAATAACAAACTGTGATTCCCGTTCAGAGCCCACACCGACACCCAAAAAGGCATTCATGCCGAGGGTCTTCATCCGCTTTTCACCGATGACTTCGACTTTTAGGCCATATTCTTCGAGTTTTTTGATTTTAGCGGCGTAGCTTTTTGGGAATAGTGCGTTGGGCGGCATATTGACTAAATCGCGAGCATAGAGCGTCCCGTCGCAAACTGGGCCATAATAATTAGCGTAAGATTTTTTCGCGCCTGACGCATTCTCAGAGCCTATTTTCAAAGTCTTTAGCTGGGGAGCTTTCGTGCGCGTCACATCGGTTTTGAAATCATCGAAGCGATAAGCCGCGAGGCGGGCTCCGACAGCGGCCCGCGCGGCGTCATCCGCACTGGCTGCATCATTCAGATGCACAGTCAGGGCAGTTTCCCCTTTTGATTTCAACTGCTTAACGGCTTTAGCGACGGCCATTTCATAGTCAATACTATCATTATCGCCTGTGCCGATAACGATGAGGCGCACGGCTTTAGAGCCGGCCATGACAAAAGTCTCAAAAATTGTGCCTTTTTTACCTGTGAACCCGGCCGCTTTGGCCGAAGCGTCAAAACTTTTCGCATCCGCGTCACGATAAGCCTGTCCCGCAGTGCTCAAAGCCAGTTTTTGACCTGAAAAAATTATCGCTGTGCCGGATTTGGCCGGCGTGTTTGCTGTAAATGTGACCTTCACAAAACTCTCCTATGACCGAAAGACCGTATCTTTCTGTCTACATAATTTAATTTTTAATCCCAAATTCATGCTGTAAACAAGGCGTCATAAGATTAGAAGGCCCAATGTCGCAATACATACACATAGTAACATGTCTACGGCACTCACACGTGATGTGATTGTTTAAAATGACCCTCTTACAACGTTATTTTCAAAAACAAGCCGTTTGGCCCATGGTTCTGTCTCTTTCAGCGCTGACAGGCTTGGCCGTTTTAACGCAAAGCCTGCAAACTCTGGACCTAATCGTTGAAAACCGTCAAACGGGTTTTGCCTTTATCAAGATTATCGGCCTCGCCATGCCGCAATTGATCGCGATTATCTTGCCGCTTTCCGCTTTCATTGCCACGCTTTACGCTTTTAATCGCCTCAATACCGACTCAGAACTTATCGTTGCCAAAGCGGCGGGATTTTCCCCTTGGCAAATATCGCGACCCGCCCTTCGCTTAGGCGTCATTCTTTGCCTGATACATCTTTTCATCAATTTGGTCGTACAGCCTTATGCCTTTCGGCAGATGCGCGCTGAGATTTTGGAAATTCGCACTGATATCGTCTCTCAACTTGTTCAACAGGGCGAATTCGTGACGCCCTTTGACGGGCTGACCGCTTATGCGCGGGAAATCGGCGTGGATAATACCTTACAGGATGTGATGATTTTCGACACGCGCGATGAAGATAATAAAATCACGCTGACGGCGAAGACAGGTACGATACAAAGTCAAAACGGAACCGTTGTTCTCACTCTGCGCTATGGCGCCGTGCAAAAGCTATTAGAGGCGGGAGAGTTGGACGTCGTGGAGTTCAGTGACTATGTTCTGGACCTGAGCGATATGATTGAAGACCGCGGCGGATTATTTCTCAAGCCCTCTGATCGCTATTTAAACGAGTTGTTTAACCCGCCCGATAAAGACAGCCTCAGCCCGGAGTTTCAAAAGGAATTGAAAGCAGAAGGTCATGCCCGGCTCTCTGCGCCGCTTTACAATATCGCTCTCATCGGTCTGGCATTGGTCTTTCTGGTCAGAGGGGAACATCAGAGAATGGGCTATAGCAGGCGAATTATGGTTTGCGGCTTGCTGGGCTTTGTTATCCGTCTTTCAGGATTTGGCGTCACTTCAGCCGCAGAAACGGACCCATTCTTAAACCCTCTGCAATATGCCGTGCCGCTTTTCGTGATCGTCTTCTGTCTGGCCTATCTTTTGAAGCCCAAACGCGTCCGCCGCATGGGGTCTTCCGCCCGTGCCCGCCATTACGCGCACATGCTCCTAACGTCGGCGGAGTCGTAAAGTCATGGGACAGGCCTCGATATTCAAACGCGCAACGCTTTGCCGTTATATAGCGCGCCGAGTGATAAAAGCTGTGATGGTGGCTTTTCTAGTGGTTGTCTCCATCATCATATTGGTTGATTTTGTGGAAGGCAGCCGAAGCCTCGACAGCCAAATAAAATCATCGGAATTAGTCGTCCTCACATTGTTTAAAGCGCCAACGCTTATCGAAGAAACCATCCCCTTCATTGTTTTATTTGGCGTTATGGGCGCGCTTTACGGGCTTAACCGTTCCAGCGAACTTGTCGTCATGCGCGCTTCGGGGTTATCTGTCTGGAAATTCCTGAGCCCTGTTATTCTTGTGACAGGTCTGTTGGGGTTGGCTTGGGCTTTGTTATTTAATCCCTTTGCCTCTGATCTCATGTCGCGTCATGACACTTTACAGGAAAACCTTGTCGGGGCCCCGAAAGCAGAAACCCGCACCATCTGGATGCGGGAGGGCGACCAGCTAACACAGACTGTTATCAGAGCCGAGGGCATAGATTTCTCCGAACGCCGCCTGATTAAAGCGACATTTTATCAAATGAATGTTGAGCCTGACCAACGAACAGTCTTCGCCCGCCGCTATGATGCCGAAATGGCTATTCTCGAACCTCAAGGCTATTGGCAGCTCATCAATGTTTTGGAAAACGCGCCCGGTGAAATTACTCGCCTTTCAAACAATATTTCCTTGCCGACGGATATAACCCTGCAACAATTTCAGGATATCGGGCAAAATACGTCCGCGCCGCCCTTTTGGTCGCTTCCGGCGGCTATCAAAAATAGCGAACTCGCCGGATTCTCCGCTCTATTTTTAAAAATGCGGTTCAATAAACTAATGGCCTTACCCATTCTCTTAATCGCCATGAGCTTTATCGCCGCCGGTGTCTCTTTGCGCATGGCCCGCCATGGCGGCACGTTCAGATTATTAGTCACCGGCGCGGCTATTGGATTCTTGGTCTATTTTATCGACTCGATTGTCGCCACTTTCGGCGAAGTGGGCCTCATTCCCATCGTTTTAGCTGCGTGGTCAGTGCCCCTTTTAACGCTTTTACTGGGCGTCAGCTATCTCTTAAAAGTCGAAGACGGCTAGGACTGTGATGTGACCGAAATTTAACACGCAAGTTAAATTTCATGCGGTAATTTAACTTTGGAGTCCCTTAAATCTGCGGTAATTTATTTCACTCAGAGTGCAGGACACGAATTGCCTTTAGAAGGCAAAGGCGTATAAACGCCGACAATCAGGGTGCCGTGAGGCAGACCTTAGGTATAGGCTTAGCGGTTCTTATGACAAAGACGATGACACATATTTTCAAAATTGCGGGACTAGCATCCATTCTGATGATGGGCTCAACAACGCTCACACACGCACAAGCAAGCCCGCAGGGTATTGCTGCCGTTGTGAACAGCGATATCATTACGACGCATGATTTGCGTCAGCGCATCCTCTTTATGCTTGCCACGACGGGGGCAAAACGCGACGAGCAAACCTTAGCTCGATTACAACAACAAGCCCTTCGCAACCTTGTCGATGAGCATTTGCAAATGCAAGAGTCACAAAAATACGAGCAAGAAATTTCAGACGAACAAATCAATCAGTCTGTCGGCAGCCTTCTAGGCCGCAATGGTCTGGACCCCAATGAAGTGGTTACGCGTTTGGCTCAAGCGGGCGTCTCTATTGAAACTTTGCGCGACCAAATCCGCTCAGAAATTGCTTGGCAACGCATCGTCAACGGCCTCTACGGGTCACGTATCCGTATCTCAGATGCTCAGATTGATGAAACCCTGACCCGTCTAACGGCCAATGCTGACAAACCCAGCTTCCGTGTCGGCGAGATTTATATCGAAGCCACACCGGAAATCGGCGGCATGGAGGGTGCCCAGCAAGGGGCAGTCGCTATGATTCAGCAAATCAAAGAAGGCGCACCCTTCCCGCTTCTGGCTCAACAATTCTCTTCTGCGCCGAGTGCGACCAAAGGCGGGGATGTCGGTTGGGTTCGCGAAGGTGAACTGCGCCCTGAAATTGATAAATCCATTAGGAGCATGGAACCCGGAAGCGTCTCAGAACCTATTCAAGTGCCAGGCGGCTATTATGTTGTGGCGCTTATTGAGACAAAAATCTCCGAAGCTGACACGCTTTACACGCTGAAACAGGTCAGCATTACAGACACTAATTTTGAAGATGCGAAGAACGAGTTGATTGTTTTGCGTGATACACTGAAATCTTGCGACACATTAGCCGATGATGTGAAGGAACTAGACGGTGTTACTGAAGCCGATATGGGACAGCTAAAAGCCAGTGAACTGAACGAACAACTCATTGAGACTTTAGCCAATACAGAAGTCGGCACGATTTCTGACCCGATTGAACGGCCTAATGGCGCGGTCTCTATCATGGTGTGTGAGCGCGAAGCTACGGGTTCTGATATTCCGACTCGGGACGCCATAGAAGACCGGCTAATTGACCAACAACTCGCCCAGGCTTCACGCCGCGCGCTTCGGGATATCCGCCGTAAAGCCACAATCGTCGTACGTTAAATAACCTATGACCGCGCCTTTGTTACTCAGCATGGGCGACCCGGCCGGAATTGGCCCAGAAATTACGCTCAAAGCGTGGGCCGCATTAAGACATAATCCTGAAATGGCTTTCGCTGTAGCGGCCCCGCCCCGCGTCATAGCCCTTGCTAATGAACGCTATGAGCGCCCCCTCAAGGAAATTAGTAATTGCAAAGATATTGGCTCTGTCTTCGAAGAGGCTTTGCCCATTTTGCCTATTAGCGGACGTTCGGCAGAGCCTGGCAAACCCGATCCTGAATATGCTTTGGCTGTGACCGAGAGTATTAAGCGCTGCGTCTCTCATTGCCTTTCAGGCGAGGCAGCAGGATTTGTGACAAACCCCATTTCAAAAGATGTTCTCTACAAGGCTGGTTTTAAGTTCCCGGGCCATACGGAGTATTTGGGGGAACTCACCGACTCCGAGACGCCGCCCTATGAACGCGGCCCGGTTATGATGCTCTCTGGCGGAGGCTTACGGGTTGGGTTGGCGACCGTACATATGTCTTTGAAAGACGCGGCAGAACAGCTTTCCGCAGAGGTCATTATTCGTAATGCCCGCGTCATGCAGGGCGCTTTGCAATGTGATTTTGCTATTGCCTCTCCACGCATAGCTCTGACAGGTCTAAACCCTCATGCCGGAGAAAACGGATCGTTGGGCACAGAAGAAATCGACATTATCAATCCGGCCGCGCGTGTTTTACGCGCCGCCAATATTAATGCCACAGACGCGCAGCCCGCCGACACGCTGTTCCACGCAGAAGCCCGAGAAGGCTATGACGCCGTCTTGGCCATGTATCATGATCAGGGGTTAATCCCCGTCAAAACGCTAGATTTCCATGGCGGCGTCAATATTACGCTCGGCTTACCGATTGTGCGGACGTCACCGGACCACGGAACAGCGTTCGGCATTGCGGGACAGAACAAAGCCCGCCCTGATAGTCTGATTGCCGCCATAAAGACGGCCCGCGAAATTACGGATAACAGACAGGCTTTTCTGAAAGCGCAAGCCGCATTGGAGATCACGCCGAATGACCGATAACGGCTTGAACTCTCTCCCCACACTGACTGAAGTCGTGAAGCTTTATAATCTGGACGCGAATAAAAAGCTCGGTCAGCATTTTTTGCTCGACATGAATTTGACGGATAAAATCGCTCGCCTGGCCACACCTTTAGACGGTTGTCATATCGCGGAAATCGGCCCCGGTCCCGGCGGCTTGACCCGCGCGCTCTTACAAAACGAGGCTGCGAGTGTCACCGTGATCGAGATGGATGAGCGCTTCCTTCCTGCCTTAGGCGACATTGGTAAAGTCAGCGGAGACCGACTTTCGGTCATTAAGGGCGATGCGATTAAATTTGATATTGCGTCAAACATTCCCGCGCCGCGCAAAATCATCGCCAACTTACCCTATAATGTCGGGACAAAAATGCTGATTAACTGGGTAACGGCTCAACCGCTTTTTTGGGATCAACTGGTTTTGATGTTTCAAAAAGAAGTCGCTGAACGGGTCTGTGCCGGGCCGGGCGACAGTGCTTATGGGCGTTTGGCTATATTATGCCAAAGCGTGGCAGAGTGTCATATTGCTTTTGACATTCCCGCTCGCGCCTTCACTCCGCCGCCCAAAGTGGACAGCGCCGTTATCGTGATGCGCCCTTATGAAGCGGACAAACGCTATGGGGACTTGAAATTATTGGGCCAAGTAACGCAAGCGGCCTTTGGCCAAAGACGTAAAATGTTAAGGGCTTCTTTGAAAGGCTTTGCAAAGCAACATAATTTTAGCGTAGCCGATTGGTTGGATGCCGCTCAAATCGACCCACAAGCCCGGCCAGAAACTCTGCCAGTTTCGGCGTTTCAAACCTTAACGCACGCTTTGAAAACTATGCCTTGAGCGTAAAACACTTATATGGTGTTTAACATTTATTATCCTAATTTCGCTATCTTTGTCTCCAGACATATTGAAGTAGCCAATTATGACAGTCCTGATTTCCGTATTAGCCCTTTGCTTAGGCGCTGCCATTGGCAGCGCAGCAGCATGGACGATACAGGGTAAAAATGCGGAGAAGCGCGTTGAAGAGGCGCTACACGAGCAAGCTAAGCTTGTCTCAACCGCCGGATTTATTTTACGCACACCCTTGAATCACCTTTTGGGGTTTGTTTCCTCTTTAACAGCCCGCAGCCACAAATTTGAAGAAGATGATAAAGCCTTGATTGGACGCCTGCTGGGTGCAGGCGGAGAGCTTAAAAAAGCGCTTATCGACGTGTTGGATGTGTTTGAGCTTGAGACGAAAAAGCTCGAAATTGTTCGGCGCAATGCACCGCTGCACGAAACAATCAATACCGCCATTCGCATTGGACAGAAAAAAGCCGAAGAGAAAAAACTGTACTTAAACCTTCAAGCTGACCCACAAATCGAGGCCATTTATAGCTATGACGACACACGCGTACGCCAATGTTTGGACAACCTTATTAACCAATCTATCGCGCAAACTATTCGCGGCGGCGTCACGGTCAAAGCACAAATATTGGCCGCCTCAAAAGAGACTAATGATGAAGCTGTATTATCCGTATCCGTGAAAGACAGCAGCTCAGGTATGGATCAGTTCAATACCGAGTATTATTTCAATCCCGCCCATGAAGTTGGCCCCAGCTTCCTTGCCAAAGAGAATGCAGCGCGCGTTAATCTCGCCCTAACCCGCGGATTAGCGCGTCACATGGGCGGCGATATAATCGTCAAAAGCGCCTTTGGCAGCGGCGTCTCATTCATTATGACCCTGCCGATCGAATGGGTTAAAGCTGTTGAGGTTACGGCAAAGGCCAAGAGCAAACAAGCCGAAGCCCGTAAGGTAAAAACGGAAGAGTTCAGAGCTAAAACACTTGAAACAGTTGGCTCTCCTCAAGCGCGAAGAGACGCGGCTCCGGAAAACGCTGTTGCAACAAAAGCCGAAGCCGAAGCCAGGGCCAAATCTATTTTAGAGGCGACCTTACGCTTAGACATGCTTGATTTATCTGTTTCAGAACGCGGCGTAACGCGTGATGTCGATGTGAATTCGCACGTCCCGCTTAAACCTGAAAAAATTGATTTAAGAAACGCGTCTATTCTGGTCGTCGATGACAACAGCATTAATTTAGAAGTTTTGCAGGTTTATCTCGCCCATTTGGGGGCCGTCAGAATTACCGAAGCGGAGGATGGACAAGCCGCTCTCGATGCAATTTCCAGGTCGTCATTCGATGTTATCTTCATGGACATGCACATGCCAGATATGACCGGAACGGAAACAACTCAGAAGATTCGACAAGCCCATCCGAATTACAAACATATCCCAATTATTGCCTGCACAGCCGCCGTAGACAGTTCTACCCGCCGGGCTTGCCGCGAGAGCGGAATGGATAACTTCCTGCCAAAACCGGTGAATATCGAAGAACTAAAGTTAACGCTGAAAGACTATTTCGTCGTTTAAGGAAACGCGTCTATCGGTTTTTTAACCGCCATTCGTCAGTGTTTTGACGAAACCTGACAGCCATAATTGGCGTTTACGCCGCATACGCTCAGCCGCAATAATTGTCCGTAATTCATTTAGTGCAACCTCTACATCGTCATTAACGATGACATAATCATATTCGGCCCAATGGCTTATTTCAGCTTCGGACTTGCTCATACGCTTGGCAATAACAGCATCGCTGTCCTGAGCTCGGCTTTTCAGACGGCTTTCCAATTCATGCATATTGGGAGGGAGTATAAATATCTTCACCAAATCATCTGCCGCCGCTTCTGATAATTGCTGAGCCCCCTGCCAATCAATATCAAAAACGACATCTTTTCCAGCGCCAAGGGCGGCCTCAACAGGGCTTCGCGGCGTCCCGTAGAAATTATCAAAAACCTTGGCATGCTCAAGAAACTCGCCGTCATTGATCATATCCGAGAACTGGTTTTTCGTCAGAAAGAAGTAATCCTCTCCGTCGCGCTCTCCTGGTCGGGGCGGCCGAGTTGTCCCGGAAACAGACATCGCCATATCAGAATTTTCAGCAAGCAACTTTCGTGTCAAAGTCGTTTTCCCTGCGCCGGAAGGCGAAGACAGAACAATCATCAAGCCCCGACGTTTATCTTTCATAGCCTTGAGTGTGTCAGACATAAACTAGACTTCCCTACCGTTCGCCGCGCGCGCGTTGGACTTTTCGCCATTTGGCAACATTTCGTTCATGGCCTGCAAGCGTCTCGGCAAAGGCGTGCCCGCCTGTCCCGTCCGCCACGAAATAGATATTTTTAGTCTGCGCAGGGTTGAGAACGGCGGCGAGCGCTTCTTTGCCCGGATGACAAATCGGTGTCTTGGGCAGAGCCTTAATTTGATAAGTATTCCAATCCGTTACGCGGTCAATCTCGCTACGGCGGATACGACGCCCCAAAGGAAGGCCTTTGGTGATGCCATAGATAATTGTTGGGTCGGATTGGAGGCGCATCCCGCGGCGAAGACGGTTTGTGAAGACACCTGCGACTTCATCTCGTTCGCTTCCAATCCCCGTCTCTTTCTCAACAACAGAGGCCAATATCACCGCTTCCGCTTTCGTCTTTATAGGCAGACCTTCAGCGCGATTATCCCAGAGGCGATCCAATTCACGTCTCTGGGCCGCTTCCATTTGGGCCAATAATTCCGACTGCTTCATGCCGCGCGGAATCATGTAGGTTTCAGGCAGAAGCGAACCTTCCGCAGGCACTGGCGGATTGTCATCAACCAGTTCAGGTATTGTATCCAAAATTGCAATAACTTGCAGGCTCGCAAGCCCTTCCGCAATAGTGACGGGATAGAGGATGGCTTTGCCTTCGGCCAAATTCTCATAAATTTTTGCCATAGAGTCGCCAGGTTGAATCAAAAACTCGCCAGCTTTGAAATTCGCTTCATTCCCACGCAATTTTGTGACCAATTTGAACAAGAATGCATTGTCTATTAGCGCTTCTTTTTCGAGGCGGTTGGCAATACTTGATAGGCCGCTGCCCTTTGGCACTTCAAATATCACAGCCTCCCGGCTGGCTTGGCCTTTAAAGGGAGCTTCATAAAAGTAATTCACCGCCGCATAGGCCGCGATGCCGATGCCTATGAGAATAGTTACAAATGCCATAAAGCCAATAAAGGCTAAAAGACGCTTGTCTTTCTTGGGGAGTTTCTTCTTTTCAGGAAGGTCGTCAGTATTGTGAGAATCACGGGCCATTTGCCCAGTCTAAGCAGTTTTTGGAGCTTGTGCGAAAATAACTGCCGCATTAGTCCCGCCAAAGCCAAAAGAATTTGACATAGCCGCTTTGGCCTTAATTGGTTTGGCTTTATGAGGCACCAAATCAATATCCGTTTCGACTGAGGGATTATCCAAATTCAGAGTCGGAGGCGCCATTTGATCTCTCAACGCCAATATAGAGAAAATGGATTCAATTGCGCCTGCGGCCCCGAGCAAATGCCCGGTCGCAGATTTCGTCGAGGACATACAGACATTTTTAGCATGGTCGCCTAAAAGTTTTTCAACGGCTTTCACTTCCAACTCATCGCCCATCGGCGTGGAGGTTCCGTGTGCATTAACATAACCGATATCTTCGGCGGACAGACCTGAGCTCGCCAAAGCCGCTTTCATAGCACGGTGGCCGCCTTCGCCCTCAGGTGCAGGGCTGGTGATATGGTAGGCATCACCTGAAAGACCATATCCCACCAGTTCCGCGTAAATCTTTGCGCCCCGCGCTTTGGCATGTTCATATTCTTCGAGAACAACGGCACCGGCTCCTTCGCCCATCAAGAAACCATCCCGGTCTTTATCATAAGGGCGGGACGCCTTTTCGGGCGTGTCGTTAAACCCTGTCGTCATAGCCCGGCAGGCCACAAAAGACGCGATACCTAAGCGGTTAATCGAGCTTTCTCCTCCGCCCGCGACCATGACATCTGCGTCGCCATAGGCAATCATCCTTCCGGCATCACCGATCGCGTGAGCGCCTGTCGCGCAAGCCGTCACAACAGAATGATTAGGACCTTTCAGCCCATTACGAATAGAAATCTGACCTGAAGCCAAATTGATGAGCATGGCCGGAATTACAAAGGGTGAGAGACGTCTCGGCCCTTTCTCATGCAAGGTGATAGACGCATCATATGTGGTTTGCAGACCACCAATACCGGAGCCAAACATAACGCCAGTGCGCTCTTGGGCGTCCGAGCCTTCTTCCAAAGGGTTCCAGCCGGAATCCTTTAAGGCCTCATCAGAGGCGGCAATGGAGTATAAAATGAAATCGTCAATGCGTTTGGCGTCTCGCGCGCTCATGACGTCGTCAGGATTGAAAATGCCCTCCTGATCGGGGCCGCCTCCCCCGCGACCATCGGCGCGGGGAACAACGGCAGCGACCTTGCAGGCAATATCGCTGACGTCAAAATGTTCGATTTTATTGGCCCCTGATTGACCGTTCAGAATAGATTTCCAAACGTGTTCAACACCGCATCCGAGAGGCGTAACAAGGCCAAGGCCTGTAACAACAACGCGACGATGGGGTTGGGCCATTAAGAAGTGTCCTTAGCCGACTTTCTCAGAGATGAATTTGACAGCATCGCCAACAGTTTGGATGTGCTCTGCGGCATCGTCAGGGATTTCGATATCGAATTCCTCTTCAAAGGCCATAACAAGCTCAACATTGTCGAGGCTGTCTGCACCGAGATCGTCAATAAAATGAGCGTTCCCTGTGACTTTTGATTCTTCCACATCAAGATGTTCTACTACCATCTTTGTTACGCGGGCTAATACGTCTGACATAGACTTTCCTTTTAGTATGGCCGAGGTGTTCTTCGGCGGTTACGGCTTGCAAATAGGCGGGAATTCGCAAATTGCAAGCTTTGGTCCCATATCGGGTTAGTCCCAACATTTAGGTCTGCGGCGGGTTAGCACACCCCCAATAGTGTGACTAGAGGCATAATTGACAGTATTTGTGGGTATTTTCGCCCCTAAACCATCACCATTCCGCCGTTAACATGCAGGGTTTGCCCTGTCACATAATTTGCTTCATTTGAGGCCAGATAGAGCGTTGCAGCGGCGATATCTTCGCCTGTCCCAAGGTCGCCAGCCGGAATCTTAGCAAGTGTCGCCGCGCGCTGCGCCTCATTCAGCTCATCCGTCATGGGGGAGCTAATAAAACCAGGCGCAATTGCGTTTACCGTTATACCGCGACTCGCTACTTCTTGTGCCAGTGACTTTGAAAACCCTATCATGCCGGCCTTGGACGCGGCGTAATTTGTCTGCCCCGGATTACCGGTAACGCCCACTATAGAGGTGATTCCGATAATACGGCCCCAACGGGACTTCATCATCGGGCGCAAACAGGCCTTGGACAGACGGAAATAGGCCTCCAAATTGACTTTTTGAACCAAATCCCAGTCTTCTTGCTTCATGCGCATCAATAATCCGTCACGCGTAATACCCGCATTGGCCACCAGAATATCAACGGAGCCTCCCAAAGCCTCTGCGGCTTGTCCCGGCAAAGCATCAACAGCGTCTCCATCTGAGAGGTTACAGGGCGTCACAAACGCTCCCTCGCCCAATTCAGACGCTAAACCCTCCAGTTTTTCGGCGCGTGTGCCTGACAAGGCAACATGCGCGCCTTGAGCATGAAGCATTTTGGCAATGGAGCCGCCAAGCCCCCCCGTAGCGCCCGTAACAAGCGCGCGTTTTCCTGTTAAATCAAACATGTTTTATCCTTTTAAAGATTTTGCGAAAGCTTCCAAAGCTTCCGGCGTATTCAAGGCATCACCACTCACGCCTTTGACAATACGGCGTAGCATGACAGTCAAAACTTTACCTGTGCCGGGTTCCGCAAAACGCTCGATACCATTGGCTGCCATCCATTCGACCGATTCGCGCCAACGCACACGGCCTGTTACCTGAGTCACTAAATCTGCGCGAAGTTGATCCGGATCGGAAACGGGGCTTGCTGTGACATTATTTACAATCGGCACAGAGGGCGCATTCACGGTGACATCAGCCAATGCGTCTCGCATCACATCTGCGGCAGGCTGCATCATATCACAATGAAATGGCGCGGACACATTTAGCATCATCGCTTTTTTAATGCCTAAATCCGCTGTCGCATCGACAGCGGCCTGAACAGCATCTTTTTCGCCTGACAGAACAATTTGCCCCGTCGCATTGTCATTAGCGATTTGACAAATACCGACTTTTGCCCCCGCAGCCGCAGCCGCTTCTGCTTGTTCAACCGTTGCCCCGAGAAGTGCGGCCATCGCGCCCGCCCCGACCGGGACGGCGGCTTGCATGGCATCACCGCGAATACGTAAAAGCTTGGCCGTATCCTCAAGCGATAATGACCCCGCCGCGCAGAGCGCTGCATATTCACCCAAAGAATGCCCCGCTAAAAACGCAGCGGATGTTGGTTCAATATCAAATTCATGTTCCAAAGCCGCCATCGCCGCCATGGAACAGGCCATCAAAGCAGGCTGCGTATTTGTGGTGAGCGTCAACTCATCCATCGGGCCATCGAACATCAGATTTGACAGCTTTTGATTTAAGGCATCATCAACCTCATCAAAGACAGCCCACGCCGCCGGAAATGCGTCCGCGAGTGCTTTGCCCATGCCAACGGCCTGACTACCTTGTCCCGGAAAAATAAATGCAAAACTCATATAAATGCCTGCTCTCTCATGCGTCTCGTTATACGAAGCCGCACCCTAGAAAAGCAGGCGCAGAGGTCAACCATGAATCGGGCGCAACGGCGTGTTTCGTGATGTCCCCAAACTAGACAAGCAAAGCGCTTGCACCTGATAGCGCAAAGGTTAACTTAGGTGCAAATTTAGGGATGTGATTATGCTAAGCCTGTTTGAAATTGCCGCGCTCTTGCTCGTTTTATCGGCGATACTCTCTTGGATAAATCGCGCCTATATTAAATTGCCGCACACAATCGGGCTGTTGGTTATGGCCTTGCTGGCCTCATTCGCGCTTTTAGGCTCCGAAGCCCTCTTTCCCGCCCTGTCGATGACAGACACCTTGCAGAACGCGCTGGGCCAGATTGATTTTAACGAGACCTTGATGAAGGGCATGTTGGGCTTCTTGCTCTTTGCGGGGGCGCTCCATGTTGATTTTGCAAAACTCAAAGACGCGAAATGGGCGATTGGCACCATGGCCACATTCGGTGTCTTGCTCTCCACCTTTATCGTCGGCACGGTGTTCTTTTTCCTCGCGAAAGCCTTTGGCGTGGGTTTGCCCTATGCGTGGGCGCTGGTTTTTGGCTCGCTTATCAGCCCGACAGACCCTGTCGCGGTTCTGTCCATCCTTAAAACTGTGAAAATGCCAAAGAGTTTGGAAACCAAAATTGCCGGAGAAAGCCTGTTTAATGACGGGGTCGGCGTGGTCGTCTTTACAATCCTTCTGGCTGTCGCCGTAGGGACGGGCGGCGATGCACAGCACGCAGCAGCAACGGCTGAAGTCGTCTTGACGGCAGGCTCCGCTGATAGTCACGGCGGGACAAGCTTTCTGGATATTGTCGAATTATTTGTCGTAGATGCCATAGGCGGCGCTGCCCTTGGTCTCGCCGCGGGCTGGATTGGCTATAAGATGATGACAAAAATTGATGAGCACGCGATTGAGGTTCTTATCAGTTTGGCTCTGGTCGCTGGCACTTACGCACTGGCACAACGTATCAATATTCTAGGGCACCACCTCTCCGGCCCGATTGCCGTTGTGGTGGCAGGCCTGATGATCGGGAATAAAGGCGCGGCGTTTGCGATGTCCGACCACACACGCGCAGCGCTCTTCGGTTTTTGGGAAATGGTCGACGAGATTTTAAACTCCGTACTGTTCCTCTTGATTGGTCTGGAAATTCTGGTCCTTGGTTTAGCCCCCGATTACGCTTTGGTCACGGCGCTCTGTATCCCACTCGTTCTCTTTGCCCGCCTTTGCGCGGTTTACATTCCAATGAAAACATTGGGCGTGTTTAAAGACTTTACCAAAGGGGCGATTCCCGTCCTCACATGGGGCGGTGTGCGAGGCGGGATTTCCGTCGCCCTCGCCTTAGCCCTGCCAGACAATGACTATAAACCGCTTATCCTGACGGCCACTTACGGTGTAGTGATATTCTCAATCATTGTGCAGGGCTTAACGATTAAGCATGTTGTTCAGAAGGCCGTAGATTCGAAATTGCTCTAAGTCAGGCGTGTGTCGTCCAAAGCAGGCCGTTTCACGATATGGGCGCCGAAGCGTTTGCGCAGAGCCATGAACGGCTTCTCGACGACGAAGAATGAGAAAACGGAAATTGCAAGGCTGCCGATGACGGCGACGGCGATTTGGGCCGCTCCCGGCTCCATAAAACGGTGGCTCAAATCCAGAACAGGAAAATGCCAAAGATAAAGCGGATAGGACAAACGTCCAATCCACACCAAAGGCCAAACCTCTAAAACGCCCAAACTCCACGACACAGGACGGAAGAAGAACAAGTTTAAGATGAGAACGAAAAGCCCCAAGCCTTGCAGGCTATAACGCCAGATATAGCGGAAACTATCATCGCGTATGGCGAAACAAAGCAGTAAAATCCCTGTTGCCACCAGAATGGGGAGCCAGCCTGTTAGCTTGCGCACCAAGCCCAACTGGGCGTCTTTATCGAGCAAAATAGATAAGAGGCAGCCCCAGACAATGGAGTCCAGACGCGCATCCGTCATCATATAGTTGTAATCGATGACGGGGAGTACCTCAAAATTCGTAAAGGTATAAAACCGCCATAAAGGAATAAGTATCAGCACGCCCAGTAACGCCCAAACCAAACGGCGCTTAAAGGCCCCAAACCCGACCATAAAGAGCGGGAAAATCAAATAGAAATGCTCTTCCACCGCCAGTGACCATAGATGCGTCCACGGCATAAAGGGCAGCTCGCCCCCTGCCCGCACAACCACTTGATATATATTTGTAAAATAACCCAAAGCGGCTGTAAATTCGAGCGGTTTTGGCCCGCCCTGCCCCAACAAAATGTAAAGTGCCGTACTGCCTACAACCATAAATATCAGCGCAGGATAAAGCCGGACAATCCGCCGAATATAAAAGTCTTTTAGATGGATTTTCCCTTTTTTCTTGGCTTCCGCGAGCAAGAGCCGCGTAATCAAAAAACCAGAAATAAAGAAGAAAACTGTGACGCCAAACCCGCCCGGTATCAAATGGGTAATCTCAAAATGCGCAATAATCACAATGAGAACAGCAATCGCCCGAATACCGTCCAATCCGGGAATATAACCATATTCCGCCGATGCCGATAATTGAGGGTGAGATTTCAGACGCGCTAACATGAGGACGCTCTACCTCAAAATGTTTAAGATTGATTTGCCACGCTTTCCATATTCTAAACTCACTCGGAGGCTTTTAGGCTTTCAAAGAAGCGAATAATCATCACTGGGACGTGGCTGTAAGACTGAAAACAACCCCTAAATGTAAACATTCATTAACTATGTTTGCTTACCCCCCTTACATGGTCACGCTTCCCTATTCCGAAAGCCAGATTGCCTCGCGCAATCATGCGCTTATGCAAGTCGGCAGCGCCATTGTAATAATGATATTCATCGCTTTGGTTGTGTTCGCTTCAGGTGCTGTGGTCGGGATATTGTTTACCAATATTGACAGCCCCGAATTAGAGAACCCTCTCACCCGTTTTATCTGGTACCCGGTGTATTTACTGGCGCTTTTGTTGAGCCTCCCAAAAATCGTCAATGTTTTCAGAATGGCGGCCTTCTCGCCCATTATCATTCTATGCGTGCTTTATGCCGGAATTTCTATGTTGTGGTCCGAAGATCCGGGCTTATCCCTACGCCGTGCTATTGCTTTGCTCCTCACCACCTATATGGGTTTGACCTTAGCCGCTTGGTTTTCTTGGGCGCGAATGGTGCAAATTATTGCATCGGCTTTTGTTGTTATTGCGATTATTTCCTTCTTGCTCGTCGCCGTAGATCCCGGGCGGGCCATTATGCAGGAAATTCATCCGGGGGCATGGCGCGGGCCATTTGTTGAGAAAAATCAGCTAGGCGGCATGATGACCAAAGGGTTGATTGCGGCCATGTGTGCCTATGCTTTGCGGCCCAAACGGTGGTGGATTTGGATTCCCGCAGGCATATTATGTTTCATGCTTGTCCTGCTCTCGACATCTAAAACTTCTCTTTTAATCTCTGTCCTCTCCATGAGCCTATTTGTGTTTTTGAAAGCCTACCGCACCAATCCTTTTCTAAGGATTCCACTCGTATTCGGCCTTATTTTCTCGACGGGCCTTTTGACGATTCTGATTACCGTTTTCCCTGAGGCCATGTTCGGCATTATAGGCAAAGACCCCTCTTTGACAGGACGAACAGATATTTGGGTATTATTGAGCCAAGCCATCGAGGAGCGGTTCTGGCTCGGCTATGGATTTGGCGTCTATTGGCAGGACCCTCTGGGGCCGTCTTATCTGGTACGCCAAGTCTTGGAATGGGGCGTGCCCACCGCGCATAATGGCTGGATTGAAATCTGGCTGTCTTGCGGCGTTGGCATTGTTATAATGTTCGCCTTGCATTGCTTTGCAACGCTATTGATGTCTCTTCACTCTTTGAAAAAAGGTGGCCGAGAGACCTATTGGGTCATTTTGACCTTTGTGGCTTATATGGGGTTTTCAGTCTCGGAAAGCGCCATTCTGCAACAAAACAGTCTGTCTTGGATTGTTTTTGTCGCGACCTGCGCCAAGCTGTTCTCCATGGAGCGGGATTACCGCCCCTTACGCGATTGGGAACGTGAACATTTAAACGGCTAAAGCCTATTCAACCGTCTCAATTTTCAGCAAATTAGTTGTCCCGGGACGTCCGAACGGTACGCCCGCACTGATCATGATACGGTCACCGCTTTCCAGCCCAACATGCTCTTTTGCTACGGTCTGCACACTCCCTAGCATATCGTCAAAATTCACAGGATCTACCATCACAACCGGTAAAACGCCCCAGCTTAGTGCCAGTCGATTAGCGGTTTCCCGGCGAGGTGTAAGACCAACAACGCGGCATGGCGGACGTTCGCGGCTAATGCGCTGAACAGTCGAGCCCGTTAGCGTGTAGCCCAAAACAGCCTTACAGCCCAAAGTTTTAGCGGTGCTGCGAACGGATTGACCAATAGCGTCTTCTGCCGTCGCGTTATGTTTCAGTTCAGATCTGTCGAAATAATCCCAGAACTCAGGATCATTTTCAGCCGCTGAAATAATACGGTCCATAATGGCAACGGCCGTTGCCGGATGACGGCCCACGGCGGTTTCTGCTGACAACATCACGGCGTCCGCGCCCAAATAAATCGCTGTAGCGACATCAGACGCCTCTGCCCGCGTTGGGGTCGGGGCATCAATCATACTCTCGAGCATATGCGTAGCGACAATCACCGGTTTGCCCAAAGATCGGCATTTACGGATAATTTTGCGCTGCACGACAGGAACCTGTTCCAACGGCAATTCCACACCCAAATCACCCCTAGCCACCATAGCGGCATCGGCATGCTCCAAGATTTCGTCCAACTGCTCCACAGCGGAGGGTTTTTCGATTTTGACGATAATACCTGCGCGGTCGCCGATAATCTCTCGGGCCTCGATAACGTCTTGCGCGGTCTGCACAAAAGACAAGGCAATGTAATCTACGTCCTGCGTTAGGGCGAACGCCATATCAACGCGGTCTTTGTTAGTCATTGCGCTCATGGGCAGAACGGCATTGATAACGTTAATCCCTTTGCGGTCAGAGAGCGTACCCGGCACATCGACCCGCGCGGTTAGGCGGCCGTCTTTTTTATCCAGAATAGTCACTTGAAGCTTACCGTCATCAAATTTCAAAATGTGGTCGGCTGAGAGCGCTTCGATGAGTTCAGGATGCGGCATACGAATTAAACCGTCCTCCCCCAACTCTTCGGATAACTCAATCGTGACGGTGTCACCATACTTTAGCTCGATTGAGCCGTTCTTAAACGGCCCGCAGCGAAGTTTCGGCCCTTGCATATCGGCCACGATGGTAATCGGGTTTCCTGCTGAATCCTGAACGTCACGGATGTTTTTCACCGAGGCAGCATGGTCTTCATGACTGCCATGAGAGAAGTTCAGACGAAACGCATCCACCCCAACATCATGCAAAAGGCGAAGGGTTTGCGGTGCACGACTGGCCGGGCCAATCGTCGCCAGAATTTTTGCGAAACGGTTGCGCATAGTAATCCTTAATAATATTCGTTTTCGAACATAATGGTTCAGAAAAAAAATTGCACCCTTAAAACTATGAAGTCTTTATGAAATTAAAAACGCCCCAAGTTTGACCTTGAGGCGCTAAATTTTGAAAAACGCTCAGACTTAACTCAGCAGCGTGACGCCGGAAGAGAGAGGGTTTGTCCGATTTGAATGTTGAATTGCGCGTTTAAATTATTGCTGCGCTGTACATCCTCAACCCCGACGCAGAGCCTGCGGGAAATATTATAGACCGTATCGCCTTGTCTGACTTCATAATTGCCGGAAAGAGGACTCGAGAGACCCGTCGAGTAACCACTGGGCACAGTACTATTGCTTTGAACGCGTTGAATATCCGGATAACCGTCTAGACCATCTACAGGCGAATAAGCCGAGATTGAGCGACCGGGCGTTTGTGTCGTCGCTGTTGATGCGGAGCCTGGCGGGAAATAAGGCTGCGCGGCAGGTTGGGGTTGCGCATAAATTTGCGTTGGCGCTTGCGTGACAGCTTGCGGCACTGCGGCAGCGGGCGCTTCCTCGGGGATATAGACACCATAGCCAGGAGTCCCTGTTACGGTTTGACCGGCATAGGCACTATCTGTCGGGGACGGCTCAACTGGCTGCGGCAGATAAGCGCTCGCTGGTAGGAGTGTATGGGTTTGATAACTTGGCAATGACGAAGGTTGTGCTTCATACGGAACATAGGTGTAATCTGTAGCGGCATTACTGTGTGTGGCGACACTTTGTGTGGCAACAGGCGTATACGGCACTGTACTCGCAGGTGCCGAACTGGGATAGGTTTGACCCGTATGGGATTGACCAGAATAGGATGTACTGGCGGGCGAAGAATTTGTGAAATCACGGTGGCGATCATAAATCACCTGCGTTGACCCCGCCTCAGACGAGCCCGTATGGGACTGAACGGCTTCATACCCACTTGATCGATAGGCTGCATTCTGCGCTTGATAACCTTGCGTATTCGACACAGTTCGCACCGCTTCATTCCCGTTCTCTCGGGAAGAATATTCATAATTAGGATTTTCTTGTGCGGTGGCACAAGCGGTAAGCCCGACAATCACGGCGGACATAACCAACTGACGTTTATTCAACATATCTGACTCTCACGATTAAGATTCCGGGAGAGTGTTACAAAATATGGATAATGTTCAGTTAATGGACTGTATTCTTCACAGCCACATCGAAACTTCGGATTGAAATCTGTTTGAAATTATCTCACACACGCCTCCATCGAGATGCCACAACGACGTCATTGAGAAGGAAATTGCATGACCATCACAACACGCCCCATTGAATATAAAGACGGTAAAACCACCTGTATTGGCTATTTAGCTTGGGACGAAACCTATGGCGATCCAAAGCCTTGTGTTTTGATCAACCACGCTTGGGGCGGTCTGGACGGTTTTGCGCAGGACAAAGCAATTCAAATGGCCGCTCTCGGTTATGTCGGCTTTTGTCTAGATAATTACGGCGACGGCGCGCTCCCCGAAACTGTTGATGAAAAGATGGCTCTGATGGGCCCCTTAAAAGAGGATAGAAGCGCTTTATTGAAACGCCTCAAAGCCGGCTACAAAGCCGCTGCCGCCTTGGATGAGGTCGATGAAAAAGCGATGGCCGTCATGGGCTTTTGTTTTGGCGGACTCTGCTCTTTGGACATGGCCCGGGCCGGGATGAACCTCGAAGCCGCAATTTCCTTTCACGGCCTTTTAGACGCGCCTGACCTGCCAAAGAAGAAAATTAAATCCAAAGTCCTCATCGCCCATGGCTGGGATGACCCAATGGCGAAACCTGAAGCCGTTTTAAATATCGGTCAAGAAATGACGGCAGCCAAATGTGATTGGCAGCTCTTGGCCTATGGCCAAACATCCCACGCTTTCACAGTGCCAGAAGCCAACGACAAGAAATTGGGATTAATGTATAATGCCGTGAATGCTCAACGCGCCACAATGGCCGCGCAAGACTTGCTAAGCGAAGTGTTCGGCCAGCACGGCATTGATCAGGCCTGATAGAGCCCGTTTAAATAGAGACTATTTACTTTGAATATTATCGACACAACAGCCGCTCTGACGGAATATTGCGAGCACGCCACCGGACAGCCTTTTGTATGTGTCGATACGGAATTCATGCGCGAACGCACATTTTATTCCGAGCTCTGCCTCATTCAACTCGCGACGCTGGAGCAGGACGCCGTCGTTGACCCATTGGCGGAAGGGATTGACCTTGCGCCTTTCTGTGCGCTTCTGATGAATCAGGATGTTCGGAAAATTCTCCATGCGGCACGGCAGGATATGGAGATTTTCTACCAATTATGTGGCTGCGTCCCCGGACCTATATTCGACACGCAAATCGCTGCTATGGCGCTAGGTTTTGGCGACTCGGTAGGATATGGCGCCTTAGTCAAAGGCCGGCTCGGGATCACTGTTGATAAAGGCGCGCGATTTACTGATTGGTCACGCCGCCCACTGTCCGAAAAACAGCTTTCCTATGCGCTCGCTGACGTCACTCATTTGCGTGACCTCTATCCTGGCCTAGTCGAAGAGTTGACTGGAAAAGGCCGCCTCGCATGGGTCGAAGAAGAAATGCTCCCGCAAATGGAAGAGAGCCTTTACACATTCGAACCCGAAGAAGCGTGGCAAAGACTGAAACTGCGCAATCCAAAACGGCAATATCTGGCCGCTCTGAAAGCCGCTGCCGCATGGCGTGAACGCGAAGCGATTGCCAAAAACGTCCCTCGGCGCCGTATTTTAAAAGACGAAGCACTCTATGATTTGGCCCAACAACGCCCAAGCGATTTGAAAGCGCTCGAACGTCTACGCGGAATCCCGCGCGGGTTTGAGAAATCTCGCTCGGCCCCCCCCTTACTCGAAGCCATTGCCTACGCCGTGGAAAACGCCGCTGATTACGCACCGATTGCGCCCAAAATTCAGCACATGCCGCCCAATCTTGGCCCGCGTGTTGAGATGCTGAAAACACTTTTACGCTTGCGAACTGAGGTTGTGGGGATTGCGACGCGGATGGTCGCCAATGCGTCTGACATAAACCGTCTCGCCGCTTTTGGCGAAGACTCTAATATTCCGGCCTTGAAGGGCTGGCGTAGAGAGATGTTCGGTGAAGACGCGCTGGCACTCTTACGCGGAGAGCTGGCCTTACGCTTGGACGGTGACGATGTGATCGCAGAAGCTGTCACGCCAAAATAAGTGATGGCTGACTTAAACCATGTATGAATTGCCCGTCTATGAGAGGCCGTTTGACTACGCCCCGCCTCACGACCCCGTATCAATTCTAGCTGAAACGGCGGATTATATCCTGGTCGATAAACCTGCGGGACTACTTAGTGTGCCCGGAAAAACTTATCCCGATTGTATGGAGGCCCGCGTCAGAGACATATGTTCTGAAGCACTGACCATACATCGATTGGATATGGCGACATCAGGCATTATGATCTTTGCCAAAAATAAAAATGCCCAACGGCATTTAGGCCTACAATTTGAAAAACGGCATCTACGCAAAACATACTTGGCGGATATTTCTGTCAGGCCAACGGCCCATTCAGGCCGCATCAATCTTCCCATCTGGACAGATTGGCCAAACCGACCGCGTCAAATGATTGATTTCAAGAAGGGCCGCCGCGCAGTCACAGATTGGGTAATCTATCAGAAAAACGAAGCTCTATCGCCAGATGCCACACGCCTTTCGCTTCACCCCATTACGGGTCGTTCTCATCAACTCAGATTGCATATGGCGATAGCGGGATGGCCCCTTTTGGGCGACCGTCTTTACGCGCCCGACACTGTGTTTGAGAAAAGCTCAAGGCTGCATCTTCATGCTTATGAATTAAGTTTCCGAGACCCTGACGGCGGTGCGTGGGTGACCTGCCAGGCGCCCTGCCCGTTTTAAAAAATGTCCATTAAGGCTCGATATTATTGAGTGGTAATTGCGTCGTGAACTTTAATTTCTCCATCGCAAAACTCGCTGATACGTCAGAGATTTTCACGCGCGAAATTAGACGCTGATAGACCTCGTCATAATGGGCCACATTCGCCACCATTATCTTCAAAATATAATCCACGTCGCCCGCCAGACGATAAAACTCAACAATCTCGGGCATATCCCGTACAGCCGAGTCAAAGGCCACAGACCAGTCTTTTGAATGATTATCCGTTCGGATAGAGACAAACACGGTCAGGGGCAAGCCGACCTTTTCATTGTCAATCAACGCAACGCGGCTTTCCAAAATACCGTTTTCTTCCAGAGCCCTTACACGCCTCCAACAGGTATTGAGCGACACACCGATTACGTCTGCTATCGATTCCAGAGACCGCGTGGCATCCACTTGAAGAATTTCTAATATTTGACGGTCTGTTTGTGTAATTATTTCGCTCATAAGGAATAATATCATAAATTTTCAGCGATAAACAAGTAAAATACTCGAATTTTCGTAATGGGTTTTGATGGTGAATATTACAAAATAGAGTCATAGAAATTGTTAGGCACGACTATGACGCTTGAAACGCTCACACCTCTTGAAACGTTCACACCTACAGAGACAAAGTCTCCGGTTTTATCTGGCGAGCCCCTTCCGCCCATGTTCAAAACTTTGGAACGCTTGGTCGGCAACACTCCTCTTGTCGCCATCGACATGCGTTACAAGGATACGCCGCTGACACTGTTTGCGAAATTGGAATATTTCAACCTGTCTGGCTCCATCAAAGACCGCATGGCTCTTGAAGTTCTGCGCTGCGCTTATGCCAAAGGGGAACTTCGCCCCGGCGATATGATTGTAGAAGCAACGAGCGGTAATGCCGGCATTGCTTTCTCCGCCTTAGGCCGCGCCCTAGGTCACCCCGTACGCATCTATATGCCGGATTGGATGAGCCATGAACGTATCTCTCTGATGAAAAGTTATGGCGCAGATGTACGCTTGGTCAGTCACGAAGAAGGCGGTTTTGTCGGGTCCATCCAAATGGCCGAAGACCTCGCGCGATCTCGTAATGATGTCTTCCTGCCGCGTCAGTTTTCAAATGAAGATAATTGCCAAGCCCATAATGGTAGTACGGGGCCGGAAATTGCCGCTCAGCTTGGCTCATGCCCTGATGCTTTTGTTGCAGGTGTCGGCACGGGCGGCACAGTGATGGGGGTCAAACGTGCCCTGCGTGCGCTTTGTCCGAATGTGAAAATCCACCCCATGGAACCCGCCGAAAGCCCGACACTCACCACAGGTCACAAAGTTGGCAAACACCGCATCCAAGGCGTGTCCGATGAGTTTATTCCTGACATTGTAAAGCTTGATGAATTAAATGAGATCATCTGTGTCAATGATGGTGACGGCATCATTATGGCTCAAAGGCTTAGCTCTGAACTGGGCCTCGCTGTTGGTATATCCTCTGGCGCGAACCTGATTGCCGCATTAAAGGTCCATCAAAACAGAAAGGCCAAAGGCGAAGCAACGGATAAAATCGTCACGATATTCTGTGACGATAATAAGAAATATCTCTCTACTGACCTAACCAAAGTTGAGCCCGTAAAAGACGGCTACCTCAGCAGCGACGTCGCATTGCTCGGTTACCGCGTCGTCTAACTTTAGTCTGTACGTCCGGTATTATAATCCTGTGTGCGCTGATCCCCCGGATTGGTGAAAATCTTCTCGGTTGCATCATATTCAATCAATTCACCTATATGGAAATAGCGGGTACGGTCAGAGACCCGGGCGGCCTGCGGGATAAATCGAAATGGCCCAAAACTCAGATTATTTATTTTGCCTGTTATTTTGGAAGTCTTACTTTTTGAAAAGGGCCGATCCGCGCAAATCTTTCGGCTTTTGCATTCGCCGTTTTGTCAGATGGGTGTCAGAACCGACTTTACCGTCAGACTTCTGTCCCTTCATATAATGGCGTTGCCAACCGGACTGTATCGCATCCTTATTGCCGGCATGAAGCGCGGCGTTAAAATCAGCCCGGCTCTTCGTCCAATTATTATAATCCCGTTCCAGCTTAACATCGCTGCTGAGCTTTTTAATCTTTGGCGCAACACCCTCTAAGCGAATATGCTCTGACAAGGTGAAAAAGCAAAAAGGCTCACCTTTTTTAAAGCTCGCCTTGCCAGGGCGGGTCATTTGCCAATTCATCGTGAAAGGAAAGGGTAGCCAATCCGTCTCAACAAGCCCGGATAGGGCATATATACCGTCTTTGGGCCAATTGGGCGGCCCCATGCACCAGACAGCCCAGCCGGGAGGCGTTTTGAACACATAGCCTGTATGAAAGGTGACAATACCGGCACGAAAATGAGCCGTGGCAAAACTTGGGATAAACGCCGCCTTATCCGGAGAAGACAGCGTAATATCTTCATTATTCGGTCCGCCATTCCATTCGATATCCAAATCAAACGGACATGAAAGCTCCCACCCCGTTGCATTGGCCATGGTCAAAGGCAGGCATCGATAGGGCTGCCTGTCCTGAAATTTATCCATCCAATCACGGCTGGAACGCGCAGGAACGAACTCAGGCGCGACATCATGAATGGAATAAGCGTCTAAATAAGGCGCATCCTCATTTAGCGTATTGTCAGTTTCGGGTGTTTTATCGGCCACAGGGTCTGTCATGCGGTAAGTCTGCCCCAGAGCGAGGAGTTTTAAAACCTTTTTTGCTTATCTGGGGCTGAGCCAGAGTTAAAATACGCCATTCTTACAGCGGCGCGCGCCCAATCGCCTAAACTGTCCTCAAAATTTCTTAAAATTACCGGCCTGGGGTCTGGAATTGTATTTATCAGTACTGTATCGGCCCGTCAGGGGTCGTATTGATAAGCACAGCCAATATTCCAAGGGCGCGACGGAATTCGTCAACACGCCAGAAGAAATAGGGTTTACTTCTCGATATGATATCAGTTTGAGGGGACGCGTTATGGAATTATTCGGCATCGAGATTTTGGCCATTTTGGGCTTTTTGATTTCTTCATATTCCGTTGTCGCCAATGACGCTATTCAGACATTGGGGACGTTCCTCTCTTCTAATGCGAAAAAACCTTGGTGGGTCTTGTGGTTATTCGCGGCAATCATTCTGGTCGCCGTGATGCTTTACGGGTTTTATACGCAGTCTGGTGATATCGCCTTTGGGCGTTTAAACCGCCTGCCCTATCCCGAAGACGGAATTCAGTGGTATCACGTCCTGCCGCCTATCGTTTTGTTATTCTTGACGCGTTTCGGTATTCCCGTTTCGACGACCTTCCTTGTTTTGACGGTTTTCGCCCTGACAGGCGGCGCTGCAACCGAAGGCGTATTGGGCAAAATGCTCCTTAAGTCTGGCATGGGCTATGTGGTTGCGATGGTCGTCGGCATTCTCGTTTATGCCCTCATCTCCCGCGCTTGGGAACGCTGGATTTCCAATACGAAAGATAAGCATATCCCAGTCTATTGGACTGTCGCGCAGTGGGCCTCTACGGCCTTCCTCTGGTGGCAATGGCTGGCGCAGGATTTTGCGAATATCTTTATCTTCCTCCCGCGTACAACCGAAGTCGTCAACGGCGCGCCGCAAGTGACATTTGATTCCACGGCGCTTATTCTCGCTACCGTCACCATGACAGTGCTATTGGCCTATGTCTTCCGCACACGCGGGGGTAACATTCAGAAAATCGTGACAGCGAAAACCAATACAACAGACATTCGCGCGGCCATCGTTATCAACCTGATGTTTGCGACTATTCTGTTCATTTTCAAAGAAGTGAACGATGTTCCAATGTCCACAACTTGGGTCTTCTTGGGCCTCATTGCGGGCCGCGAATTGGCGATTAGCTATATTGCAAGCCTCCGTCCGCGAACAGAAGCCTTGCGCGATGTGACAATGGATATGGGGCGTCTGTTTTTTGGCCTCGTGGTCAGTATCGCCCTCGCCGTTTTCGTTCCTTGGGTCGCAACGGGTAATTTCGTCAGCTTCTAAAACACTGGACGTTATGGGCTCCGCCTCCTACTAGCGACAGGAGGGGGCCTTATGCTAGACGTCAAAAACCTATCGAAACGCTATAAAAAGCAATCCGTTCTGACGGAGCTAAATCATAGCTTCGGACAAGGCATTACGATTATGACGGGCCCGAGCGGGGTCGGGAAAACCACCTTGCTACGCCTCTGTGCCACGGCAGAGAAACCGACATCCGGCACAATACGCTGGCAAGGCAAACCCATTAAAGGGCAGATGAAGGCCTATCGCTCAATTCTCGGCTATGCCCCACAGCAGATTAACTTCCCCGACGATATATCAGCCCTCGATTTCATGGTGCATATCGGCGCGATGAAAGGCCTCTCTCGCCGCCAGAGCGAAGCCCAATCCGAAAGTCTCTTGACCCGGCTCGGACTTGTCAATGACAGCCATAAAAAACTTCAGGCCTTTTCGGGTGGCATGAAACGACGTCTTGGCCTAGCGCAAGCCTTTTTGGGCGACCCGCAATGCCTTATCGTGGACGAGCCAACAGCAGAGCTAGACCCGCTCTCGGCAAAGACTGTCCACGACCTGATATTTGAAAAAGGCCAAAACGCGGCCGTCATCATGACGACCCATTTGGCCGAGAGCCTTTCGGGATATGATTACGAAACGCTCAAACTCGGCGCCAAAAGTTGATCATGATGCTCGACGCTATCAAGACATTTTCTCGCATTCAATTTAAGCGGCATTTGGCCAATCCAATGCTTTGGTTTGTCGCCCTCGCCGCGCCGATTGCAGCAAAATATATGGTGCCGTCCCAAAATGACGGTTACACCGTTTTGTCAATTAACAGCGCCTACCCTATCCTGACGCCATCGGTCATCGGTATGGAGCTTGGCATTATTTCAGCCCTGCTTTTGTCGCCGCTGGTTTATATCTTCCTCCGGGTTGGACGGACGAAACACACGCCTTGGCAAATCGAAGATATTTCGCCCGCGCCGCGGTCCCTGCAAATGTTTGGGCATTGGATAGCCGACACAGCCATCATATGGCTGCTTCTGTTTGGCTTGGCCGTCTCAGGTGTTATTCTGTCAGCCTTCCGTCTGCCGCTTTACGCCATCAGGCCCTTAGAGACCATCGCCGCCTTGTTGATTATCGCCTGCCCTGCCTTCGCCTTTATCGCTGCCCTGCGGATTTTCTTCTCCGCTCGCCCTCTCTTGCGGGGCGCTTTAGGGGATTTTGGCTTCGTTATCGTGTGGGTTTTCACAATTGCCATTGGTGCTTTGACTGTAGAAACTGGCGGGACCGGATTTGCGGACATGTTCGGTTATGCAGCCCCGATCATTCACGCCGTTGATGAACCGGTCGAGATGTTTGCTGTCGGATCAACGCCCGGAGCCCATGAGACCTTGATTCAAGTTGACGCTCTGAAAGGTATTTTGAGGCAAGAATTTTTGGCCTCACGCCTGTTTTGGTTTACCGTTGCCGCCGCAATCGCCCTCTTTGCCGGACTGGTCTTTAAAGGCCGAAAACCAAAGGCGGCCCATAAGAGGCGTCAAATCGCTTTCGTTCAAAACGCGTCCAACAGTGTCGAAAAAAGTTTAGCACGCCTCATACCCAAAGGTTCGAAAAGCCTCGCGCCCCTATGGTCAAACATGGTGCAAGCACTCCGCCCAGGCAGTCTCGCATTGATTATGATTGGTGCGGCTATTGCGGGCGCGGTCTTGCCTTTCAGAAGCCTCATCGCCCCCGCTCTATGGCTTGGAACCCTTTTCATGTTCACGCGCCACAGCGCAATGTGGGAGAACCGACAGCTCAATCAGTTTATGAGTACAGTCCCGACGGGGCGGACAACACAACAGATTTGGCAAATTGTCTCTTTCATTTTAATTATGACGCTACTTTGCTTGCCGTCACTCATTCGCATGGCTTTGGCGTGCGATTATTCTCATATTATCGATATGGTGTTTCTCTGCTTCGCCCTACCCGTCATCATTAGCCTCTTGGGCCGATTAACCCAAAGCGGCACGACAGCAAGGCTCTTGCTGCTCATCGTCTGGTATATGTATCTGAATTTGTAACGTGGTACGGGTGAAAGGACTTGAACCTTCACATCTCTCGATACCAGAA
>CAZMEN010000011.1:0-15003 GCA_964565335.1 uncultured Algimonas sp.
TATCTCCGCAGACGCTTGGAGAGACGCTGGTAATGGAAAAGAAAATGACAGAAGATAATTCGGGAACAAAGAGTGTTTCCAGCCCCATCATGACGGCTCGCGACGTTGATGTGTTTTACGGGAAAAAACAGGCCATCAAGAACGTAAGCCTTAATATCCCTGAAAATCAAATCACGGCTCTTATTGGCCCATCGGGTTGTGGTAAATCTACGTTCCTTCGATGTTTCAATCGGATGAACGACACAATCGATTCGTGTACGGTAACAGGTGAAATAAAATTTGCCGATCAGGACATCTACGCCCCAAAAGTTGATGTTGTCGCGCTTAGGTCACGTATCGGTATGGTCTTTCAGAAAGCTAACCCTTTCCCGAAGTCTATCTTTGATAATGTAGCCTACGGGCCACGGATTCACGGCTTGTCTGAGTCCAAAGATCATCTTGCAGACATCGTTGTGACATCCCTTCGCCGCGCAGGTCTCTATGACGAGGTCTCTGACCGATTGGACGAACCAGGTACGAGTCTTTCAGGCGGCCAGCAACAGCGTCTGTGCATTGCGCGTGCGATTGCGGTTGACCCTCAAATCATCCTTATGGATGAACCCTGTTCCGCGCTGGATCCAATTGCGACTGCGATCATTGAGAATTTGATGGATTCAATGAAAGAGAAATATACAATTGTTATAGTTACTCACTCTATGCAGCAGGCTGCGCGGGTTTCCCAACAGACGGCTTTTTTCCATTTAGGAGAGTTGGTAGAGAGCGGAGATACCGAAGCGATTTTCACAAACCCCGAGCAAGAACGTACTCAGAATTATATTTCCGGACGGATTGGATAAGCACATGAGTGATGACCACATTGTTTCCTCCTTCAATGAGGATATGTCGCGGCTGGAAGCTATGTTCCTTGAAATGGGGGATATTGTTATTGCGCAATTAAAATCCGCGACACGAGCCTTACGCAAAGAGGACCGTGTTCTCGCTAAGCAGGTCGTCAAAGGCGACAAACAGCTCAATAAAATGGAAGCGGAGCTTAATGACCTCGCGATCAAAATCCTTGCCCTACGTCAGCCTTTTGCGGGCGATCTTCGGAAGGTTGTTACTACACTGAAAAGTGCGGGGCATTTGGAACGGATCGGCGATTTAACACGTAATATGGCGCAACGCACAAATACGATTACCAAAGCAGAAGCTGACACTGGTCCTATTGATACATTGATACGCATGAGTGAGATCGTGCAAGATATGATTGCATCTATTATGGTCGCTTACAAGACTGAGGATACAGACCTTGCGGTGTTGGTGCGTTCGCTAGATCAAAGTGTAGACACGTCCCACAACGCTCTGTTCCGCGAGATGTTGACCTATATGATGGAAGATCTACGGAACATTTCAGGATGCATGCATGTGATGTTTATGGCTAAAAATATTGAACGTATGGGCGACAATGTGGCCGATATTGCTAAAGAGCTAATCTACATGAACACAGGCGATTGGCCTGAAGGAAAACGTACAAAAAGCGACAAAACGAGTAAGATGATCTTGGAGCGCGACCACATAGAGAAGTAATGCTCTCTATGCTCTTCAGAAATTTGGATGTTCAAATTGAGTGGAGAGCGAAAGTCGGGAATGAACACACCTTTACCTTTTTACGTGCAACGGGTTATGATATAAATTGTGCAACAAACTTGCAAGACCGCATCACTAACCTGCTGTTATTAAAGATATAAAAAACATTGGCTCTTCCCCGGCGGCCATAGTTTTTCCGCCGCGTATACCAATTAAGTCACCCAATTTTTTCTATCCTTTTAAGGTGCCCGGCGGGTGCAAACCTTTTGCTTTTGGAGGTGAGGGTGCGGTGTTTTGATTTGAATTGACTCCAACGTGTCTTCTTAACATAGATAAAGCCTTCCTTCTCGGGGTGGTTTATGCCTGTGTCTTCCTTGCGCTTTGCCTTAAATGCCAATGCTGTCTTTTCAATTTTGACGGGTCTGCCTCTTACCTTTGCGACGTCTGCGTCAGCGAACGTCTTGGGTTTTCAGCCAGAGCTTGCCTTGAAATTACTCGGTCTGGGTCTTTTGCTCCATGCTATAGTTTTATTTTGGGCGCAAAAACACGACGCCGTTTTGAAATGGGCGCGGATGAATGTGGCGGTAATCGCGCCTTATCCTTTTTTAATTCTCGGGCTTATTGCGACGGGACAGATTTCAGGGGCGTTGGGGAGCGCTTTCGCGGGCGCTGATGGGCTCATCGTTGGGCTTATCGCAATTTGGCAATTCCGCGCGATAGGTGCTCGTGCCGCTACGGACTAATAAGCGTCTGACGGCGATGCTTTATTCAGCAATGGTTTAAAAAATTACCGCCTTAGGCTTTATCAACGCAGGCTCTATACGGATTTCATTCTTTCGACATGAGCCCGTAACAGGGCTTCACCCTCTTCCGACAGGCTGTGTTCTTTCAACACCTTGAATCCCAATTGTCAGACTTTGCGTTAAAGGCATGCGGTGTCGGTTGTGCTAGCTCTCGAGCGCCCGTTTCACCCCCGCGGCTTTTTTTTTAGGCAGGCGCTTTAACAAACCACCCAAATTTCTAAACCGGATAAGCGGCGGAATAGGATAGGGGGACTTATAAAAGGAATGAAACCACAGGCCCCCGACCGTAAAGGAACATTCATGAATTGAACAAATATCATAGCGGCGCTAAGGGACAATTATGACACAGGTGGAACAGAGATCCCGTATATTGATGGTGGGATGCGGTAAGATGGGCGGGGCTTTACTACGCCAATGGGTAGGCGCGGATAATATTGCCTTCACCGTTATTGACCCGCATGCAGAAGCTGTGCCGCAGGGAGCCGTTTTACATAATGATAGGGCCGCGATACAGGACGAAATATATGACGGATTGGTTGTCGCGATAAAACCACAAATGGTCGAAACGGTTTTACCGGACTATGCGCCGCATTTGTCAAAAGACGGATTTATAATGTCGATGGCGGCAGGAACATCCGTGGAAAGACTGCAAAGGGTTTTAGAGAATAAATCGGTCATCCGAATTATGCCGAACTTACCCTCTTTTATCGGCAAAGGTGTGGCGGGACTTTACAGCTCCCCCAAATGCACCGCAGCGCAGACCGCGCTGGCAAAAGACCTTATGCGATTGGCGGGCACAGTCATCGCTGTAGATGCCGAAGACGGCATTGACCGTATCACCGCGGCCGCCGGCAGTGGGCCGGGCTATATTTTCGAGTTTGCGCGAACCTTTACGCAGGCGGCCATCGGCTTAGGCTTCCCGCCTGACCAAGCGCGGGCGCTTGTCCTCGAGACTCTATCAGGCACGATTGAAATGGCTCTGCAATCCGGCGACAGTTTGGAGACATTGCGCGATAATGTGACCAGTAAAAACGGTACTACCGAAGTAGGCCTGAACGCCTTAAACGGCGATGAGGCACTGTCTTCTCTTATGCAAAATACATTACAAGCCGCTTATCAGCGCGCTGTAGAGTTACGTTAGATTTTACTCATGTCCCAAAACTCATCCGAAAGTCATGCCGATATCCACGCTGATATTCTGGCCCACATCAATCAATTGGGCGCGCAGGCCAAAGCCGCCGCCCAGTCGCTGGCGCTCGCCGCTTCGGAGCAAAAAAATCAAGCCCTCATGGCGGCTGCAAAAGCGATACGCGCCACTGCGCCGCAGCTCCTAAACGCTAACGCCCAAGATGTGGACAGTGTGCGGGGGAGGAAGACAGATGCGTTTATTGACCGCCTGACCCTAAGCGAGGACCGCATCAACGCCATGGCTACCGCCTTGGAACAAATTGCGGAATTGCCCGATCCGGTGGGACGGAAATTAGCCCAATTTGATCGCCCGAATGGGCTGAGAATTGAGCGCGTTTCTGTGCCGATTGGCGTTATCGGCATGGTTTATGAATCACGCCCCAACGTAGGCGCCGATGCCAGCGCGCTTTGTTTGAAATCAGGCAATGCCATTATTTTGCGGGGAGGGTCTGAAAGCGGGCACTCAACAAAAATTATCGTTAAGGCCATGCAGACAGGTTTGGAAAATGCCGGGCTTTCAATACATGCCGTGCAGACGGTGGAGACGACGAACCGCAATGCAGTCAAAGCTTTGCTACAAGCTGATCAATATCTTGATCTTGTTATTCCGAGAGGCGGGCGCGGCTTGGTTGAATTGGTTGCCCAGCAGGCCAAAGTGCCGACGCTTCTGCATTTAGATGGGAACTGTCATAGCTATATCCACGCCGACGCCGATATTGAAAAGGCCGTGCGTCTGGTGAAAAATGCAAAATTACGCCGACTTGGGGTTTGCGGCGCGACAGAGAGCCTTGTCATTGACCGCGCGATTGCGGCGTCTGTGTTGCCAAAATTGGTCACAGTCTTAGAGGGCTGTGAACTTCGCGGCGATCAAGAGGCCGTAGCGCTAGAGCCCCGCCTCAATTTGGCAACAGAAGCAGATTGGGCGACGGAGTATTTGGACGCGATTGCATCTGTTAAAATAGTCGACGGCTTAGAAGAGGCAATCGCGTTTATTTCCAAACAGTCTTCGGCGCATACGGACGCGATTATTACAGAAGATAATGACGCCGCTCGGCGCTTCATGCTCTCTATCGACAGCGCCGTTGTCATGCACAATGCCTCCACACAATTCTCTGATGGCGGCGAATTTGGCATGGGCGCAGAAATCGGTATCGCCACAGGAAAAATTCATGCCCGAGGCCCGGTTGGTCTAGAGCAATTGACCAGTTTTAAATATCTGGTCCACGGCACAGGGCAGGTGCGGGCGTGAGGGGGGGGGCTTTGTCACGTTAACTGAGCGAGGCAATGTGTTTCTTGAACTGACTTTTTTGGGCGTGTCGAAGCTGTAAAAATGTTCCATTCGTTTTGCGTTTAAGCTCTAAGACATCAAGAACAATTCCTTCGTTATCAATAGCCCGCCATAAGTAGACCATGCCGTGATCTATCATAAGTTCTCGGATATCCCGAAAACTGAGATTTAACCAGACTTACATCTACACGGCACGACAAATGATGTCTTGAATCCAATTTTGGATGTGAATTGAAAACCTAAGAAATAGAAGAGTGGAGTGATAGCTGCGTGCGCTCAAAGGATCATAGCTACTACAGAATACTTCTTCATTTAATAAAAAGATAAAGTCTGCCATCTATTAGTTTTGTTTTTCTCAATGCCGCTAAAGTCGCTCGTTAATAAGAATGTAATAAGATAATTAAGTTGATTAAGTGCGAGCACCGTCATCAGCATCGCTGCAACAGATGCTTTCTGAGATTCAAGACCGGGTAAGGCAAGCGCAACAGTTATAAAAACCATTTCACCGCCTATGGGTGATTTCCTTGCAATTGAAAACACCACCATAAAGGTGAACCATGTGGATAAGGAGGTCCCAGGTATCGCCAAGCTCCATTGCGCAATCATGATGACCGCAATCATAAGCGAGCGTAAGAGGAACACGCCAGCAACTTTCGCGCCATTACCATAGGGAACATTGGACATTTTTTTAAAGAATATGACTGTGCCCGCACAGACCAAGACACAGATGAGTCCTACAATGACTACAAGCGCGTGGGAGGCCTGTGCTATGTTTTGTAACGTTTCAGATTGGCCGAACACCACGGCAACCAACGCTAGGATAATAACCCAAAGATTGGCGACAAATGTTCGAACCAATGCTAGATCTTTGATGATGATGGCTGAGCGCTTGACCTTCAAGCCAGCTTGCTCTGATAATTTATGGACCAAATAAGCTTCACCAGAGTAGGCCAGAACGGCTTTATTCATTACATGTTTACGGGCGAAAACCTTAATAGGTGCGGGAACTTTATTCTCTGTCACAATCTTGAAGGCTGACCGTTCAGCCCAAATCGGCAAGAGAAGGATTGCTATTGAAAGAAGATAAAACGCAGGCGAGTTCGGAAGCGCCTCTATAATTTCGGGCCATCCAATTTGAGAGAGTTTATAAAATAAATATAAAACTATCCCGATGGCAATTGCCCCTCGCAAATATGACTTTGTGCTTTTGCTAAGCGTTAAAGCTTGAAGTAATTGTTTGTGATTAATCATAAGATAGTTCTGGAGTTCATGAAACGCCCATCGTCCCCAATAAAGTGGTGGGAACGATGCTCTGGATCACGATTTTACCACCGATAAGATAGTCTTTATGCGGCAATCGAAGCGTGAAAATTAATTCAGTTCGGCTTCAGAATTATCTGATTGAGTCACAAGAACGACGGCAATGACAGATATTCCAATGATGAGATAAAAAGCTTTTTCTAATCCGGTAAACCCGAAAAGGAATGGCGCGGCGGTTAAAGCTACGGCGGCAATAAAATCTAAAACCAAGTGGGCTTTGAAAGATAAAAGCTTGCGAACGGAAAGAGAATAATCCGTGACCAAACTATAGATGAGAAGGCCAATTCCGCCTAAGACTGCTAGATATTTAGCAACGCCTTGGAAGCCGAATATTAAAGGCGCCGCAATTAATGTGGCCGCGACGGCATAATCAAGTAAGCCATGAAATTTTGAAGGGATAAGAGACATATTAAGTTCCTTTGTGCTAAAGGATTAGAAGCTCAGCCATTCGAATGAGCTTCTAATCCAAGGGGTTAAGCTGTCGTTACGACAGGAAAATCAATTGCTGTTTGGGCAACGTGATTAATGTAATTGGTGAAAATATTTGCAGCGACTTGCGCCGTGACTTCGGCAATCGCTGCGTCATCATAGCCCGCGGCTCTAACAGCTGCGATATCTTCATCTGAGACGACACCGCGCTTTTCATTGATAGTTGAAGCAAATGTCAGCAATGCTGCCAATTTAGTGTCAGAAGATGTTCCCTGGAGACGTTTGTCAATTTCCGCTTGCTCGACCTTTAAGGATTGCGAGATAGCGCTATGAGCCGAGGCACAATAATCACATTGATTAGATCCAGCCACAGTTAGTGCGATTGCCTCGCGGGTTTTGGGATCAAATGACCCTTTAGACAGCGCATCTCCTAAGCCTAAAAAGGCATCCAATACAGCGGGTTGATTAGCCATAACTTTGGTAAGGTTGGGTACAATGCCCATGCCAGACTTGACTGCGCCGAGGAGCTCTGCAGCGCGGCCTGTTGCGGCCTCGGGTTCTACTAAGTTTAAACGAGACATAAAATGTCCTTTCATTATTGACCAATGGGTCAATTATAAGTTAAATTTTGACCTGCACAGTTGCAGGGACAATTTCTACATAACATACTTGACTATTTGGTCAATAATAATGTAATCACACATTCGTGAGCAAAAAAGGAAAGCTGTAAATGGCCCGTCAACGTGAATTTGATGAAGACAAAGTCTTAGACGCCCTACGGGATGTTTTTTGGGAGCATGGTTATAATGGAACCTCTTATGCCAATATAATGGAGGCTACAGGCTTACAAAAAGGAAGCCTCTATGCCGCCTTTGGGGACAAGCGCGCGCTTTATCAGAAAGCTATCGCTCGCTACGACGCGCAGGTCGTGAGTGCAGGGGTTAAAATGCTGCGTAATGAAGGCCTTTCTGTCAAAGTACGAATTGAAAACCTCATGAATGGACCTGTAGAGGCGGCAGGCACGCGCGAAGGCCGTCACGGCTGCCTCCTCTGCAACGCGGCCATTGACCAAGCTCCGACAGATAAGGCCACAGAGAAATCCGTCAAAGACTCTATGACTCGCTTAAATGATGCCATCGCCTTTGCGCTGGGTGATCAAGAGAAAGCTAAACACATTCTCGCAAGTTATTTCGGCGCACGGGTACTCGTGAAAGCAGGCATGGACAAAGAGACCTTAGAGACGGTGCGTGACCAGACTCTGGCTGTCATATAATTCCGAGAGATTGTCCAGTATTGGTATGTTCCGTTATTTAGAGCGGCTTAGCACGCTAAAAATAGGCCGCTCATCAAATTTCCATGGCCTATGGGGTTTGTAGGGTCTTTCTTAGCCGTGTCGATAGTCGGCGTTTGACGGATATCCGCAAAACTTTAAAGGGCTGTATTGAGAGTCGCCAACGTCTTACTGGCGGCCATCATACTGTCGTCTGTACGCAGTTGGGGTCACCCCTGCTATGTCACGAAACGCGCGGTTGAACGGCCCAATTGATCCAAACCCGCAATCGAAAGCAATCGCAAGGATGGATCTGTGGCTCAATTCTGGATCGCACAACATTATCTGCGCCCGTTCAATGCGGTAACGATTGATGTACCGATTGAAATTTGGGTGTCCGAGCCCCTGAGTAATTGCTTTTGACACTCTATATTCTGGCTCACCTAATTGGGCCGCAACATCGGCGACCTTGAGGGAGGTTTGGGTGTAAATTTCCGGCTCACTGAGAAACTCTTCTACCCGCTTCGCTAGCCGCCTGTCCGCGCTCGTCGGTGAAGATGCCTCTCGCGCCGTGGCATTCTTGGCAGAGCTCTGTGTCAGAGGATAACGGCGCCGAAACATCAGCGCTGCAAAGCTGCCCCCTAAGGCTGTCAAAGCGGCGGCACTCTGAATGGATGCGGTATGAGTGCTAAAAAATGTCCCTTCGACGGCCCCGTCTACGAGAAAAACTGCAAACATTATTAGAGCGAGATTTCCGGCTGCAAATAGCAATCGAAACCGGTGTTCAGGCCCTTTCGGCGCGTCAGGGACATGACGAACAATTTCTACTAAGATGAGAATTACAAAGGTTGAGCCAACCATGCCCACCATATTGCTCGTCAACCTTAGCACATGAGTGTCACCGCCACCAAGGGCCGCTCCAGCAGCGCTCAAAAGTTGGAGTACAAAAATGAGAAGCACCGCCATTAACGGCGCAATGTTATCTTTGCTCGAATGAATAAAAAGGGATCGCACGAACAACCAGGACCAGCCACAAGTCACACCGCCAAGAAGAGCGGCCATACCAGAAATAAAGCCGCTGTCGACGCCGACCATTCTAGCATAGGTAGACAAAAACACGGACACGGCAAATAGCGTAAAGTAGACGTCATGGCGCTGTCTCATCGGCGACTTCGCCGCGAACCTTGCGATCCATTCCTCAATGGTGGCGTTTACGCTCTGCTGCGTTACGCGATAGGATATAGCTTCTGATGTCACTGATCAGGCCCCTTGCGCAAAAATATGCGCTGATTTTCGAATTTCCACCTAAATCACTGGCCGATTTCCAAATCGGCGAGACCGTTTCATGAAAATATGCGTTTTGTTTAACAATCTTTTTCTATCTCAAAACTTAATCGAAATAGCACGCCAATGTCCACAATTAACACAGCTTCAGCCGCTTCCACCGAATCGAGCTCAGCAGCGAATGTTCAAGCCGAGACTGGAATTGCCACGGCCGAAAAATGGCTGCGGTGGTCTGGTCAGTTTTGGTATGTAGTTGCCTTGGCTGGCCAAATCGCCTTCGTTGTGTTCCTTATCATGTATTACGGAACACGCACCTATAATGGTGATTTCGCCGCGTGGAACGATAAACCCATCGTTGTTGGACATGCTGAAGGCGACAAGATGGGGAACTTCATGTTCATCACCCATGTGTTTGGCGCCACGATCATTTCCCTTGGCGGCATGTTACAGCTCTTGCCAATCATTCGGCGCAAAGCGCCGGCGGTTCATAAATGGATCGGGCGCTGTTTCATGGTGATGGCTATTTTGATGGCAATTGGCGGCATAATGATGACTTGGCTCCGCGGCGAGGTTGAGAGCGTGGTCGGTGCAGTAGCCATCACAGGGGATGGCCTACTGATTCTCATATTTGCAATCGTCGCTTGGCGACTGGCGGCGTTGGGTGAGATCGACAAACATCGCCGCTGGGCTATGCGGACGTTTATGGTGGCGAATGGCGTCTGGTTTTTACGGCTGATGATGATGGCGTGGGCTATCACCACCGGCGGATGGGGCCTAGATGGGGGTTTGAAGGCGCCAGCATTTATTGTGATGCAGTTCGCATGCTATCTTGCACCTCTCGCTGTTTTGGAAATCTATTTTTTGGCGCAACACAGCTCATCTATTGGAAAAAAGCGAATGGTCGCAGGCCTTGTCGTGGTCTCCACTTTGTTCATGGCCCTGGGGATTTTCGGTGCTCAGTTCTTTATGTGGGGGCCATATTACTTGTGACGCTCTACTCCAGAAATCCTCGTCCGCCCTGTAAAGAGATGCTGGGTTTATTGTGGGCGTCTCACGATACTCAACCAAAGTATGAGGTACAAACATGACCACGGCCAACACCTTAGAATTGGTTTTACATATGGCTGGCGGAACAGTAGGGCTAATTTCTGGCTTCACCGCGCTCGCTTCGAAGAAGGGAGGCTCTCTCCACCGGCAATCGGGAAGCATCTATTTCATGTCCATGATCGCGATGGCACTCACTGGCGGCTATATTGCTTGGGTCAATTCTGTTTTCGTCACAGTCTTAGCCGCAGGGTTAACGGTGTATCTTATCACTTCTAGCTGGTTCACTATAAAAACGAGAGAAAACACAGTTGGTGCGTCAGGTTACTTGTCACTTCTACTGGGCCTATGCGTTCTCATTCTGGGAGGGTGGTTGAGTGTAGGTGCGCTCGGTGGCTCCATCGATTACATTGGTGATTATGCAGTCCCAGCTGCGATTTATATCATCTTCACAGCAATTATTCTCATTGGGGTCGTAACGGATCTTCGTTTTATCTCGATAAAAGGGCTTTCCGGAAAGCAACGAATACTCCGCCATCTTTGGCGAATGTGTGTGCCGCTATACGTTGCTACGAGCTCCTTTTTTACAGGACAGCAACAAGTCTTCCCCGAAAGTCTGCAAGGAACCTTCTATCTCTCAATCCCCGAATATGGGGTACTCGTAGCGATGCTGTTTTGGCTGGCAAAAATCAGGCTGTCGAAGCCGAAAGACTCGACATAGAAATGCACTTTGCCTGTCTATTATCCATAGGAATAAAAATTATGAATCATATAAATTATTTGCTCCTTTTAACTCTCTTGCTCGGCTTTTGCACCTCTTGTCAGGGTCAAGACAACCCCGAAACCTACACAATTGTTTACGAGTCAGTCGATACGGGGAATTTAGAAATTTATTATGGTGACTTAGAAGGCGAGCCAACTATTGAAGCCTTAGAGGCAAAAGGCGGTTATCTCGCGTGGTCTCCTGACGGCGAACATTTCGCGTTTTACGCAAAGTATGACGACAGAAAGACTTGGTCCATTCATACGATGAAGGTTGATGGTTCGAATCGAAAACGGTTAACCCATACAATAAACAAATGGGATAGTGCGCCTGCCTGGTCTCCAGATGGAAAGAAGATTGCTTTCGCCAGAGAATATAAAGATGCTGAAGGCGTCAGCCATGCAGAAATCTGGATTATGAATTCAGATGGGACTGAACAGATGCAAATAAAATCTCTAAGAGGCAGTAACCCTTATTTTACGCCGGATGGAAAGATAGTCTTCTCTGCGGAAATGGAAGGCCACGACAGTGAGTTGGCCATCGCCGACATTGACGGAGCTAACATTGTTCAATTGACGGATAACAACTCCAATGAGTGGCACACCGACGTTTCCCCTGATGGGAAACAAATCACTTTCATGTCTGATAAAGATGGAAATTACGAGATATATGTCATGAATATTGATGGCTCTAATCAAGAGAGATTAACCCATAACGAATTTGATGATTGGTATCCATCTTGGTCACATGACAGCGCCAAGATCGCATTTTCACAACTTGAAGATTACGAAAACAATAGACATATCTATGTTATGAATAAGGATGGGTCTGAATTAAAAAAAATTGTATCTAATAGTGGATATGCAATCTTTGATCGTCACCCATGAATCAGCAAAGTAAAGAGCTTTTTAAAATATAAATTCGCTTAAAGTAAGATGCTTAGCTAAAGTCAGGTACGGGGAGTGTGCGCGAGAAAAGGGCAGAGCTAAAAACCCTCATCCTGTTATTGTCTCTGACGAATCCGGAAAGCAGTCACCATTGCGACTAGCACAAAGGCCAGTATGGTGGGCTATAAGGTGCATTCTAATAAGAAAATTGCACGAAGCCTTAGTATGTCACTAAATGCCGTTAAAACGCAAATTTCTAATTTGTATTCAAAATTTAAGGTCAATGGTTGCGTGAGCGCACTTAATGCAGCCCGTGATTTAAATATTTTATCGTCATAAAAATGGGTGAAATGTCGTTTCTCATCCATTTGGGTGATAGATTTAAGTCGAACAATTCAGTTAAACACGTCTTGTCAAATCTCTGGGAGAAAACTTTAATGGCTAGATTTATTCTAATTCGCGGCGCGATCTCAGGGCTAATTACTATCTGCACTATTTCGGTAGGCTTTGCATTATGGGGGCATGAAGGTGTTGGGGCGTCACAATGAAACTCGACGCTGATATGGCGAAAATGGTAGAGCGATATGGCAACCCGCAGTTTCGACGCCCTATCACCTACATAAAAATTGCACCAATCGGTTTGGTCGTCTCACTCGTCACTGCTTTTTTCCTCGGTTCCCAAAAACTAGAAAGGGATAAATGCTATGGAAATAGTTGAGGGTATTGGCGGGTTCTTTTTTCGTGCACAAAATCCAGTAGCCATGAAGGTATGGTATGCAACCCATCTTGGGGTTACTGAAAGCCCGACGAGCTACGATGCACCTGTTTGGCAGCAGAGTGGCGGTACAACTATTTTCAACCCATTCGCTCAAGATACGCCTTATTTTCAAGACGATGAAAAACAATGGATGATAAATTTCAGAGTCGGGAATTTAACACGAATGGTAGAACAACTAAAGTCAGCCAACATAGCGGTTGAAGTTGACCCGGAGACTTATCCAAACGGCCTCTTTGCTCGCCTTAAAGACCCTGAAGGTAATCCAATTCAACTTTGGCAACCTATAGAACCAAAAAAATAACCTAAATTGGGAAATCGCCTATGTCAGCGCCAATCGTTTTTTTTGACATTGCTGGACCAGATGAAACAGCACTTCGGAAATTCTATGCAGAGGTTTTTGATTGGCCTTTAGGAAAACCTGGGAACTTCATTCCGAGCAATTTATCTGACTTGCATGGTAGTATTCGACAGGACACTGCAGAAAAAGTGCTTTACATAGGGGTAACAAATATCACCGTAAAGATGGAACAAATTATCGAAGCGGGAGGCGCGGTCGATGTGCCTCGTTTCGAGGTTCTGGGTGTCGCTGTCCTTGGTCTATTTTTGGATGTCGCTGGTAACCGGATGGGATTGGTTGAGATGGCGGGCGACCAACCACGCGTACCATGAAAGAGTTATCTATGCTTCAGCCTATAAAATTACGAGCATTGGCATTTGCGCTTAGCCTTATTTTAATATGCGGGTGTTCTAGTTACTTTGCTTCTCATTCAATGCCGCAGCAGGAAGTTGAAAAATTGTCGTGGCTTACTGGCTGCTGGGTCAATGAAGATGGTTCAAGCCGTGAGGTATGGAGCGAAAGTTTTGACGGCCTTCTTTTCGGTTATTCAGTTAAAATGAAAGCTGGTGAAGTCTCCTTCTTTGAAGAATTGAGGATAGAAAGAGAGCAAAGCAAGCATGTTTATATTGCTTCCCCTAGGGCTAAAGGAACAACAGAATTTGTTTTGACAGAGTACGGCCTAACTTCCGCTATTTTCGAGAACCCGGCGCATGATTTTCCTCAACGCCTTCGTTATCGACAAAATGAGGATGAATTGACCATAGATGTTTCATCAACGGATCAAAGCCAAGGCTTTCAAGTCAACTTGTTTAAATGCGACTCAAAAAGTAATTTTATCAAAGCAGGCAAGATCAAATAAAAATGTTTATTAAAAGCGTTTGCATCGATGCCCAATCCAAAGCCTTGGCGATCTACCAAATACGAGTTGGATTTCGTAGGCTCGAATCCAGATGAGTTATCGTCATCTTGCTTATATCGTCATTAGTTAATGACTTCTATTCCCCGAAGCTGGCAATTAAAATTGCCAACTATAAATGCCCCTGTTGTCAGTGCGTGGGCCCTGATAAGAGTTAAGTATTGCTTTCGGTTGAAATCTTTGAGTGCAGAATTGCCACAGTTTTCGAAAAATTTGCATTCGAAGTCAAAAAACTCTTGCATTTTCGACTTCGAAGTCTTTTAGTTTTAAGGTTGAAGATTCTTATTAGTGTCACGAGCCATAAAAGGGGACCATAATGCTTACAGCCAAATCAACAAAAGCCATACTTGCAGGTGTTAGCACGATTGCTATACTTTCATCTGCGCCTGCCTACGCCCAAATTGACGAGATTATCGTCACAGCTGAAAAGCGGGCAGAAAACGTCCAAGACGTGAGTATTTCCGTCTCTGCTTTCAACGAAGAAAAATTAGAGCTTGCCGGTATTGATGATGTGTCTCGCCTCGAGCTTGTTGTTCCTGGTGTAAACTTTGCTTTTGCGGGTAATGATGCCAAGTTCAATGTTCGTGGTGCCAACTCGACAAATACATTTGGCGATAACAGTTCTATTGTCGGCGCTTTCTTGGATGGTGTCTATAAAGCGCGGGCGTCACAGCAAACACGCGGTTTCTTTGATGTGTCTTCTGTTGAATTCCTTCGTGGACCGCAAGGCACGCTTTATGGGCGCAACACATTTGCGGGTGCTTTGAATGTTTACACAAACAAGCCTGAGCTTGACGAATATAGTGCAGGCATCAAAGCCAGTGTTCAGCGTTTCGACCGTCTTCGCGGTGAAGCTTATGTAAATATGCCTGTTGGTGAAAACGCGGCGCTTCGTGTCGCGGGTTATTATGACAAGAGCGATGGTTATGTCCGTAACTTGGCTGGCCCTGACATAGGCGCGCAGGATGATAAAGCGCTCCGTATTACAGGTTTGTGGGCACCAACAGATGACTTAGAAGTGATTGGTCGTTATACCTACAGTGCCGAAGACGGAAACGAAGCGGGCCTCTTTGGCTATGCTTTCCTTTGTCGGAATGAAACGCCTGATGGTTTGACAGATGCATTCGGTA
>CAZMEN010000011.1:15013-53054 GCA_964565335.1 uncultured Algimonas sp.
ATTCGGTACAGTGAAAAATTGTTTCAACCCAATTCGCGGATCTAACCGTAGAGGTTTGGCTGCAAATGGTCCGAACGGTGATCCGTATTTGATTTCGCATGACTATATTCAGCCTGTTGATTTGGTCGACCACAACGCGACTTTGGAAATCAATTATGATTTCGGTGCTGTGACGATGAAGTCTATCTCTAACTATAATAAATTTGAGAACGACATTGGTTTTGATTTCGATTTCAGCCCAACGCCTAACCAAACAGGTGGTTATGATGAAGAGTCAGAGGGTTGGTCGCAAGAGCTTCAGTTTAACTCTGATTATGATAGTGCCTTACAGTGGACTGCGGGTGCCTACTATTCTGATTTAGAAGATCGCAATACGTTCTATATCTATGATCAAACACAGCGTCGTCCAAATTCTGATCGACCAACAGTTGTAACGCCTCAATTCCCAGGCGGTGTATCATTGCTTTATGGTACAGGCATTGTTTCTGGAGACAGAATTTTGAACAACTTCTTCGCTAACAATGTTGTTATTGATACGGAATATTTCGGTATTTATGGACAGGGTGAGTATTCACTTTCAGATCAATTCCGCGTCATCGGTGGCTTGCGTTACAATGACGAAACGAAGGCGGCCAGCTGTGGTGGATCAAACTTCTCTGGCGGCGACCGCGTTGTAAACGTGCTTCCAGGTCTAAACGGCTCTTCTCCGTCTGTGTTACCTGATAACGCACAAGATGTGTTTAGTTACAATTGTGACGCGGCTGATGCAATTACGAGTGCTGACGTGTCTGACTTCCCTGGGAGTTATAGTAACGTCACATGGCGTGCCGGTGTTGAGTACGATATGACTGATGATGTCATGGTTTATTTGACAGGTTCTACAGGGTATCTCTCTGGTTCTGCGACAACCGCATCAACGACCGAAGAGCAAAACTCTCGCGTTCTTGAGGCGGGTTTCCGTAGTCGTATGGCCGAAGACACGTTGCAGTTAAATGCGGCCGTTCACTTCACGACTTACGACAACCTTTTGACACAACGTCAAGAGATTGACCCTAATACGCAAATCGCTCTGACCTTCACAGATAATGGCGGTGATATTGAGGCTTATGGTGTTGAATTAGACGCTATATGGCAGCCGACTGACGAGTTCACAATGACAGGTACATTGGCTTACTTGGATTCTGAATTTAAGACATTTGGTCAAGGCAACCCTTACCAGCTTTACCGCGGCGAGATTGTCCCCTTTATCGATCAATCAGGTACAACGACACCTTGGTCTCCAGATTTGACTCTGGGCGTGAGCGCGGCTTACCGTTACGATATGGCTGAATTAGGAAGCCTGACGCCTTATGTTCAGTTCTACTATTCTGGTGGATACAACACGTCTAACTTACTGGCGAATGACCCCAACCATTTCCAAGAGTCTTACACTAAAACAGACTTGCGTTTAATTTGGGATGCACCTGACGGAAATTATTCTGTGGAGGCGTTCATTGAAAACCTTGAAGACGAAGCCGTCTTGGCACGAGGTAACAACAACTCTGATGATATCGTTCAGACATCTTTTCTTTATCCACGTAACTTCGGATTTAAGTTTAAGGCTGAATTCTAATCTTATCAGATTTGAATTATTCTGTTTGAGGAGGGAGGGCGAGAGCTCTCCCTTTTTTGTTTATGGTCTATGATTTAAGGTTACTCAGCATGGCTTTTATGGCGCATTTTGCCGTGACAGCTTGTGGTTCGAAGCCAAGTCATTCTGAGCGTAGTAAGGCTACGCAGGGGGCGAGTAGCGAGTTAAAGATTGTTTCTCTCAATGAGGTGACCCTCCCAACGCTTAGGTCACGTGACTATGAATCTCATATTATTGTCGAAACTTTTGATACAGATAATTGTGTTGGGAAAAACGCGACGCCGTCTCTGCCTGATGCGAAGGGACGCTATAAATCCTACATGGCGTCCTTTCGCTCAGATGGTTTGCGTCAATATGCAAGACTGACGGTTCCGGACGCAACGCCTTCCGAAAAAGGCCACCCCTTTATTCTTTTTCTGCATGGTTATATCGGGGCGGAGAAAGCGCCGAATTATTCCATCGGCTGTAGTCCTGAAAATCTTTATTATAGCGAACTTACGGATGCTTTTGCGCGAGCAGGATTTGCAGTTTTATCGCCTGGCTATAGGGGTCATGCCACGGTCGATGGCATTCCTGCCGAGGGACTGAGTTACCTAGATGCGTTTGATCGGGGGGCGGGGGCTTCTACGCAATTTTATGCAATTGACGCCTTAAATTTTGCGGCTGGATTGACCGCAGTAAATGGAACCGCATTTCCTGAACAATCTTTCGATTTTGATATGTCGCGTTATTTCATGTTGGGTCACTCTCAAGGCGGAGATGCGGGGCTGACCTTTTTAGCGGCGATTGGGGAAGGGCAGCACGACCACCTACGTCCCGTAAAATCAGCATTATGGTCTGGCACATTCCTTCCGCGTTTAAGGGCACTTGAAGAGATGATGCCAGTTGCTTTGACATCGGAAGCTTTCCTATCGGGCGACGGAACATGGACAGGAACGGCTATTGGCAAAGATGGCAGATCAAACCCCAATTTCATTTTTGGATTTCCCCCGGATTGGATTGAAACGCCAAATCCACAAGAATGGAGTTGGCAAAAAGAGACTTGGTCTAAAGAGACTGTGGCAACCGCGGCGGAGAGCGAAGCTCGCAAAATGTATCAAGAGCTTAGGGATCACGTCACAGATTTAGCGGATATTAAATTAGATGTGACGCATGAGAATGGTGATTTAAAAATTACGCATGATGCCAAAATAGAAAAGCAGTTTTCGCAAATAGGCGCCTATAATTTCGAGCAGTTTCTAACTGAGACAATTGAGCTGCACGTTCCTGACAAAGATTATTATTCTCAAGTCAGTTGGAACCAAGATTTATGTGGCCGCATCAAAGAAGCAGGTGGGGATTGTAGCCTGACTCTTTACGCTGACAATAATCATAGCCTGCGCGCCAGTTCACATGAGTGGTTTTCACCCAAGGGTACGCCGGACGGATATCCGGTCATGATAGAAAACCTTGTTTCAACATTTGAAAATATGGAGCATCCCAAATGAGTATTTCCCGAAGAGATTTAATGCGCTCTGCAGCGGGAGCTGCTCTTTTAACGCAGGCGGCTTGCGGCACTGAAAGTGCAGATCAAGCGGGGCATACATCTACGCGTCCAAAAGCTTCAAATTGGAAGCCTCGGAAGTTTTCGAAAAAGCCAAATATTGTGATCGCGATTTTGGACGACGTCGGCTTTGGTGACCTAGGGTGTTTCGGCTCCGAGATCGATACATCAAGTATAGACCGACTTGCCAAAGGGGGTGTACGGTATAATAATTTTCATGTCACAGCGCTATGCGCGCCAACGCGCGCCTGTCTGATGACGGGGCAGAACGCGCATAAAGTAGGTGTCGGTAATATCGCTGAATGGGGACGACCTTTGCCCGGCTATCGCGGCTATATTCGCAAAGATGTCGAAATGCTTCCACAAATGCTTAAGGCTTCAGGGTATAATACCATTGCCGTTGGGAAATGGCATATGTCTATGGTCAATGATCAGGATGCTATGGGGCCGTTCGATCATTGGCCTACGGGCCGAGGGTTCGATCATTGGTACGGATTTCATGGCTCGGCCGTAGATCACTATCATCCCGAGCTGTTCCGTAATCAATCACAAGTCCATCCTGATAAGAAAGAGGATTATCACCTAACCGAAGATCTGGTTGATCAATCCATTGCTTATGTCAGAGACCATGTCACAGCCACGCCGGAAAAACCCTTCTTTATGTATTTGGGTTTTGGTGCCTGTCATTTCCCATTCCACGCCCCCAAGGACTATATCGACAAATATGACGACACGTTTGAGGCGGGTTATGATGACCTAAGAGAGCCTCGATTGGCGCGCCAGAAAGAATTGGGGGTCTGTCCACCGGAAACCAAATTGACGCCGCGTTCAGATGATACACCGTCTTGGGATAGCCTGCCTGAGAATGAAAAGCGCTTTAGCCTTAAAACGCAGCAAGCCTTTGCCGGCATGCTCGATCACGCAGACAAGCAATTAGGGCGACTAGTTGATGAGTTAAAAAACTTAGGCGAGCTAGATGACACTATTCTCATCGTTATGTCAGATAATGGTGCGGGCGGGGGTTATCACCGCGCAGGTGCTTTGGATGTTCGCCGTATTGCCTATATAGGACCAGAGAGCGTTGATGAGAAAATGAACGGTCTTGAGAATGTCGGGACGGAGCGGAGTAGTCCGCTTTATTCAACAGGCTGGTCATTCCTAGGCAATACACCACTAAAGCGCCGCAAGGGCGATACCTATGAAGGCGGGACCCGCACACCGCTTATTGTGCATTGGCCCAATGGAGATCTCCCCAACGGCGATATTTGTAACCAATACCACCATGTGGTTGATATGGTTCCGTTTCTTTTGGAACTAACGAATTCGACTGAGAATATTCCCGAAGATGTTGATGGGGTCAGCTTTGCTTACACATTAGATAATCCGACATCAGAGACCACGAAACTTTTGCAACATTATGAGACGGCGGGTGACCGCGCGATATGGGCGGGAGGATGGAAAGCGGTGACGCTTCATGAAAAGGGAACCGATTTTAAGGATGACGTTTGGGCGCTTTATAATAGTGACGCTGATTTTTCTGAGCTAACTGACCTTGCGAACGAGGAACCAGAACGCGTTAAAAAGCTTATTGCCCTTTGGGATAAGGAAGCGGCTGCGAATAATGTGCTCCCTCTGGATGATGATTTGGACGGACTCTATGCCAAGGTCGCGCCTAAGCCGCGCGAACTTTATCGCTTCTTTCCAGATGCGACGCGATATAATCGTTTAGGGGCGCCCGATATTTATCGTTATGATTTTGATATTCGGGCTCAAGTAACGACTGGGCAGAATTCACAAGGCTGTCTCTTGGCATCTGGCGATAGCGCTGCAGGCTACGAGCTTTATCTAAAAGATGGATTTGTGCACTTCGTTTATGTTTACACGCGTGAGCAAATTTTTCGTATGAGTTCATCTCAAAAATTGAAAGCCGGTGAACATAAAATTCAGCTGATAGGTAAGGTCTCGGGGCAGGGCAGTGCCAATATTTCTATGGTTATAAATGGCGAAAAAATAGTCTCCCGTAATTTTCCGAAGATGTGGAAAGTCGAAGCGTTAAATGCGGGGATTCGATGCGCTGAAAATAAAGGAGCGCCCATTAGTTTTGACTATGATGGGAGTTTCCCTTTTGACGGCGACATGAACTCGGTTGAATATCAATTAAGTCTCTGAATTAATTCGTAAAACACCTCATAGATTGAATGGAAAATCAAATTGACTTCGAATGCAAAATGAAAATAATAAGCTAAAAATCAGAGGGCTTAATGGGTAAGCAAGAACATTTAACGGCAACGGATTCCCATCCGAGGATTGTGCGTTACGGCGAGCTTAGGCCTTGCCGGGATGCTTTTATTGATACCCGTACGCCAGGTTCGGATCAAAAAGAAAACTTCACCATTATAGGGCCCGGAGTTTCTGAAAACCCTAATCAATATGTCCATATTCCAGAACCGCATGGGTTCAATATTGGCGGTGCGCGGCAGCCTGCAAATTGCGTGAATTCTCAGCATAGTCATGACACGGCTGAAGTGTTCTATATCCATAAAGGGAGATGGGCATTCCGTACGGGGGAGACAGGCGAGGATGCTGAGGTTATTTTGGAGCCGGGCGATCTCATTTCAATCCCGACAGGTGTTTTTCGCGGCTTTGAGAATATTGGCGAAGACATAGGCTATCTTTGGGCTGTTCTGGGCGGGGATGACCCTGGAAGTGTTCTGTGGGCGCCCTATGTTTTCGAAATGGCAAAAAATTATGGATTGGTTCTCATGGAAAATGGGAACCTGATTGATACAGGAAAAGGTGAAATTGTTCCTGAAGGTCAAAGTCCAATGCCAGTAACCTCCAAAGCGCAAGTCGAAGCCCTTAGTATTTTTTCAGATGAGCAGCTTCGAAATTGCTGTATTACATCTGATGAAGACGTCAGTAGTATTAGCCAGGGTGGTTTGATTAAACGAAAACTCATTGGGTCAGATGCAAAGTTAGGCTGGCCGCATGGTTTCAAAATTAGTCACATGAAATTAATGCCCGATGCAAGTGCGGATCAGATATCTTATCCCGGCTCTGAAGTTCTTTTTGTGCAAAGCGGGGAATTGACTGTGAAGCTACCGAACGAAGCTTGGCGCTTATTTGCGGGTGATACGGCCACAATACCAAAAGGCGCAGCACGACAATTTATAAACACGTCCGGTGGGCCCGTTGAGTTTTTACGGGTGCGGGGTAATGTAAGCGTATGAATGCTCAAGACTTAATCGGTAAGACTGTTCTCGTTACTGGCGCGAGCCGAGGAATTGGGCGAGCTATTGCTTTGGCTTTAAATGAGGCTGGTGCGCAAGTAATAGCCGCTGCACGACCTTCAGACGATTTGACTGCCTTGGATGAGGTATTGAGTGATCAAGGCACTATATGGGCTGGTGACGCGACATCTGATGATTTCCTGTTGAATATTCAGGCGCTTGAATCTCTCGATATACTTGTCAATAATTTAGGTGTTAACCGCCCAGAACCTTTGGTGGATGTAAGCGATGAAAATCTAGATTTTGTGCTGGATATGAATGTTCGCGCGACATTTCGTATTACGCGCGAAGCCGTCAAAAAAATGAATTCTGGGGCTTCTGTCGTTAGTATCACATCACAAATGGGCCATATAGGCTCCCCTGAACGCACAGTTTATTGCATGACAAAACATGCCATTGAGGGCCTGACCAAAGCTATGGCCGTTGAGCTTGCGCCAAAGGGTATTCGCGTGAACTCGGTTGCGCCCACTTTCGTTGAAACCCCCCTAACAAAGCCAATGTTATCTGACCCAAAGTTTATGGAATTCGTAAAAGATATGATTCCAATGGGCAGAATAGCAGAGGTCGAAGATGTGGCCGAAGCTGTCCTATATCTTTGTCAGGCTAAAATGGTGACAGGGCATAGCCTCCTTGTTGATGGAGGCTGGACAGCTCGATGACGTTACCTATTACACAAGTCGCCACGACTGATCTGGAAGAGATGCTAAACCCCCAAGGCGGACAGCGTATGGAATTGCCGGGATTTGACGCTGAATTTGTCGATTTCCCAGATTATATCGTACGCATCACAGATCGTATCTGGCACGATAGAGACGTCGAGTTATGCGCGAAATATTATACAGATGATTGTCTTATTCACACCATGACGGGCCAGATAAACGGCGCGCAAACTGTGATTGATAATACCTATGCGACGATGAAGTCTTTTCCGGACCGTGTGCTTGATGCGGATAATGTTGTTTGGTCAGATGACGGTGACGGCGTCTTTTACTCTTCGCATTTAATTACATCTAAAATGACTAATCTTGGGCCGTCGGAATTCGGGCCAGCTACGGGCAATAAAGTTCGCGTGCGCACCATTGCGGATTGCGCTTGCAAGGATAATAAAATTTTCGAGGAATGGCTTGCGCGGGATTACGCCGCCATGGTTATTCATATGGGGTTTGATGTCGATGAAATCGCTGCCAAACTCGCTGCGGAAGATTTGCTTGCAGGTAAGTCTTTAATCGAGTTTCACAAAGAGTCACATGCCGCTGTCATTGGGCAAACGCTGCCAATAGTGCCTAAACCTGAGAGTCCCGAAAGCAATCCACATGCCTTTACCGAATCTATGTTGGGGCATTATTTAACGCCGCAAGGATTAGCTAAGCTATCAGATGTATATGATTTCCGGGTGTCGGGCCTTTATCCAGGTGACCGTGATTTTTACGGCCACGATGAATTAGGTGCATTTTGGGAAAGTCTTTTTAAATCGCTTCCTGATGCTAAATTTCGTCTCGAGCACATTGCCGATATTCCTTATTTAGGTGCGGCACGAGATATAGCTGTGCGTTGGTCATTGGCGGGCCATCATACCGGCGAGGGATTATATGGCGCTCCAACGGGTGCACCTGTCTATATTCTCGGCGTTACCCATTGGCGCGTCATAAATGGTCGTATCCGTGAAGAGGTTACGGTTTGGGATGATGTTGCCATGCGGCGCCAAATTGAAACGGCTCGGCAAGGCTGATGCGTGTTGACCGTATAATAGACACTCATCATCATTTATGGGACCTTGAAGAGATAAAGCACACATGGCTCGCGGAACGCGGCGTGACACGTTTCTTTGGCGATCCCGCGCCTATTCAAAAAAATTATTTTGTGCCAGATTTTAAAACAGACCATGGCGACTTACCTGTAATCGGGAGCGTTCATGTCCAATGCGGCGTCGCAATAGAACACAATGTTCGCGAAACTGAATTTGTGCAGGCGCAATCCGATAGCCACGGCATGGCCAATGCAATTGTCGCCTTTTGTAATCTGACGGAAGATACGGCTCAGGCGGAATTGGATGAGCATCAAGCTTTTAAAAACCTTCGAGGCGTTCGCCAAATTGTCGGTCGTGATGCGGTAGAGGATGCAAAGAATGGTACAAATGCACTGATCGAAAATCCAGTCTTTAAGGACGGGTTGAAGACACTCATTAAACGCAAATTATCTTTCGATTTGCAATTGACGCCGCCGCTTTTACCTGCTGCGGCAAAGTTATTTAAATCTCTTGAGGATTTACCTGTTGCGATTTGCCATGCAGGTAGTCCGCAAGATTTCTCGAAAGAAGGTCTGCGCGATTGGGAAGCTGGCCTGAAGGATTTCGCAGAACATGAGAACATGATTTGCAAGATTTCGGGCCTGGGCATGTTTGATCAGAACTGGACAGTGGAGAGTTTCCGTGAGCGCGTTCTGCGCACAATTGATGTTTTCGGTCCGGCCCGCATTGCCTTTGGCTCTAACTTTCCCGTCGATAAACTTTATGCCAGTTATGAGGATACATTCGGCGCTTTCTTCACACTGACCGCTGACTTTTCTGCCGCTGAACGGGATAGAATGTTTTTCGGCACTGCCAATAACTTCTACCGGATGGCTTTATGAACGATTTCATCGCCCAGTTAACGCAATTTGATACACCGACGATTTCAAATGCCATTGAGATTGTTCAGGGCGGACGCGGCTATGATCGTTTTACGCGCGGCACGCCTGTTCATGCGATGAATGGGGCTAAAGCTATGTGCGGTTATGCCCGCACGGCTAAGCTGTCAGGCCTTAAGCCGCCCCATGAACCCTCGGATGTCATTAAAGAGCGGCGCTTGGAGTATTATCGCTATATGGCGGCAGGTGACGTGCCAACAATTTGCGTGATTGAAGACATTGATGCACCGCATTGCGTCTCTGCCTGGTGGGGAGAAGTGCACACCGTGGTTCATAAAGGCCTCGGCATGTCGGGCGCGCTGACCAATGGAGTTATGCGAGATCTAGCCGATCATGCGCCAGAGTTTCCTGTCGTGGCAGGGTCTGTAGGGCCGAGCCATATGTTCGTACATGTCACTGAACTTGACGTTCCTGTCACAGTCTTTGACCTAACCATTAATCCAGGCGATCTTGTCCATGCGGACCTGCATGGCGCGGTTATTATTCCTGATAATGTATTGCCAAAATTAGGGGAGGCGATTGAGAGTCTATTATCGACAGAGCAAATCATTCTAGGCCCCGCCCGCCAAGCGGATTTTGATATCGATAAATTGATGGAAGCTTGGAAAGCTTTTGAAAAGGCAAGAACGTAATGAGCCCAAGTGATTTGAAGTCTTTATTTGCCGCTTATCGCAACGCTACGGCCTCATTCGAGGTCAAGCTAGTTCAAGCGGCTATGGGTACATTATTTTCCGAGAGCGCTGAAATAAAGCTGTGCCACCCTTTCGGAACCGTTACAGGCGGTAGCGCATTATTCGAGACAGCTCTTGCTCCACTTCATGCAGCTATGGCTGATCTTGAGCGGCGGGAGATGATCTTATTGGCGGGGACGACGCCAGAAGGCCAAGATTGGGTGGGCTCTATGGGAAACTATATGGGGACATTCACAGCCCCCTTCCTTGATATTCCCCCCACAGGGCATTTAGCCCATATGCGTTATCATGAATTCTTCAGAATTGAAGACGGCCAAATTACTGAAATGCAAGCTATCTGGGATATTCCAGAATTGATGATGCAGGCAAATGCGTGGCCTATGACGCCTCAATTAGGTAAATATCTTTGCACGCCCGCCCCCATGAGTTGCGATGGCCTTGCGGTGAGTGGTGACGGGCAGGCGACAATGGATCACGTTATCAATATGCTGACGGATCTGTGTAAATATCCAGCGAACCCTGACCCTGCTGTTATGAACCTCGAAGGTTATTGGCATCCACGCTTTAATTGGTATGGGCCTGCAGGCATCGGGACAGGTCGCGGGATTTCAGGTTTTCGGAACTGGCATCAAATTCCTTTCTTGCGCGGTATGCCCGATCGAAAACTTGACGATGCAGGCAATTTGATGAGCCATTGGTTCGGACAGGGCGCTTATGTTTGCGAGACAGGTTGGCCTAATATGCGTTTGACCATTACAGATGACGGGTGGATGGGCATAGCACCCTCCGGCAAGGAGGTTCTATTACGCAGTTTGGATTTCTGGCGCCGCGAAGTCGGCGGACCCCATGATGGTCTTATCCGTGAAAATTGGGTTCTTGTGGACCTTCTCGATCTTTATTCCCAGATTGGTGTCGAGGTTTTAGATCGCATGCGTGAGTTCAATAAAGCGCGTAATATTGGCCCGATTACTGTGCCCGATGGGATGCGTAGCCAATCCATCCCCGCCAGGTGAATGCCGAATAAAATTGGGTAACGTTTTCAAGACCGGAGGCTCTTAAGATAGCTTCATCTTCCTGAGGGTTTAATACAGGGAGTTTGTTTTCGATATCAGCACGTCCCATTTCCGCTAATGCAGGCTCTATACCTGCGGCAATGCTGTAACTGCGATGGCGGGCTAGCCAGATATTGCTATCACTTTGTGGGAAACTACAATGGACAGCAATGAAAGGCGCGCCTGGTTTTAATCTGCGCACAATTTCAGTGATTGTTCGTAGGCGCTCACTTGCCTCTAAGAAATGAAGTGTGAGTATGCTTGTCGCGGCCTCAAATTTTTTGTCTGGGGCGTCAAATATAAATCCATGATGCAAATCGACGCGGTTTTTAAAGTGAGTCAATCTCTGACGTGCGGCTTTAAGCATAGGCGCGGCAGGATCCACACCCAAAAATGTCCAGTTTGGATTGAATTTCGCGAAGCTTTCTATTTCGAGGCCGCCGCCTGCGCCGTGGATAAGGATATGGGCATTATCCGATACAGACTCTTTTAGCAGGACGCATGCCATGCGGTGCATATCAAAGAAGCCTGGCATAAACTTCGGAGGTGCTGCCGCGTAGCTTTCGGTCTCTTCGGCATTATTGAAAAACTTTGTATAAGTATCTTCACCGCTCACTAAGTTAAGACCATAATCGTTTACTCGCAATTTCAGCGCCTTCGGCCATACTATTTAGTTTCGCATAGACGATATCTTCATCCACCGCGCCGAAACCTGCAAAGGTCGAGAAGCCGCAATCAGAGCCCGCTATGACGCGCTCTTTGCCAACGATGTCGGCAAATCGTTCAATGCGTTGGGCAACAAGCTCCGGATGTTCCACAAAATTAGTCGTACTATCAATAACGCCTGGGATAAGGATTTTATCCTCCGGGATATCCATCGCCGCGACTTCGACCCATTCATGGGCGTGGCGTGGATTAGAGTTTTCAAATAATAACCCTTGCGGTTTAGCTTTCAAGGCAACAGGCATGACCTCGCTCATAGCGGCATCATAATGATGCGGGCCTTCATAATTTCCCCAGCAAATATGCATGCGTACGCGGCTACCATCTACATTGCGCAGAGCATGGTTGAGGGCCTCGACATGGGCACCTGCAAGCTTGGCATAGTTTTCGGGTTCGTCCTTAAACATCATATGCTTGCCAAGCCCGAGGTCAGGGCTGTCGAGTTGTAAAATATAACCCGCTGCAACGATAGCTTCGTATTCGGGACGCATGGCTTCGGCCAAAGCCTCAAGATATTCATCTTGAGTTTTGTAGTGATTATTCGGTTGAAAGAGGGCGATAACGCCGGGTGAGGCGGCATTCATAAAGCCTTCCTGCACATCTGCACCTTTGAGAGCCGTCGCGAAATTATCCAAGTCCTCTTGGAGGGGTTGCATGGATTTTACTTGTATTGGGCCCACACAACAGGGGCGCCGATATGATGGTGTACCGCCGCCGCTCGCTTGGCGTTTTAGAAAGCCTGGGAAGTCTTCTAAATCTCTTGGGGGTTGGCGCGGACTGTCGCCGTCAAAGCCTGTAATCCTATCTTTGATATAAGTGGCGTAGGAAATTTTCGACATCTCGCCATCACTCACAATATCTACCCGGCTTTCAACTTGTTTTTTGACAACGACTTTAACAGCCTCAGCAATAATTTGCGGGGCTTCAGCCATAGGTTCATCACGCTCATGGGCGAAGACACAATCGGTCACGGCTTTCGTTCTTGGAAGACTACCGACATGGGTTGTCAAAATACGGTCTGTGCTGGTTTTCATTGCGGTTATTCCTTGGCCTGTATGCGAAGAAATTAGCAGATTTGCATTCGAATGCAAAAGATTTATTGCGGGACTGGCCCGGTTGAAGTGCCTTGAATAAACGACCCTGCGAGAACGCGCTTTTCACTCGATGTTTCTGGTTTTTCAATACGGTCAAGCATCATGGTCACAGCGGCTTCCGCCATGCGTCCAATGGGTTGCCGGATTGTGGTGAGTTCATAAGAGGCAAAGCTTGCTGCGCCTATACCATCAAATCCAACAACTGATATATCGCCCGGAACTGAACGGCCCATAACATTCCTAAGCTCATCAAGCGCCCCCATCGCCATCATATCATTGGCCGCAATAATGGCTGTAGGACGTTTATCGCCCGCCATAAGGGATTGGGTCGCATTAGCCGCGCTTTCATAACGGTAATTGCCGCGCGCTTCGCCAATAATTTCGCCGCCTTGCTCTGCTATAGCTTCTCGAACCAGACGCATACGTTCGCGGTTGACCATAGAGTATTCAGGTCCTTCGATGAGTCCGAAATCTTTGTGACCAAAATCTATCAGCTGCTTTACCATGACCTGTGTCGCGTTTTCGGTGTCGCACCATATCGTGTTGGTTGGTAAGTCGCCGAAATAACGGTTAAACATAACAATAGGGATTTGCCGCTCTTCTAGTAATTTATGCTGCTCGACAGAAAGATAAGACGCTGAAATTATACCATCTGCTTGATATTGCCAAACTTGATTGATGGCGTCTTCGACATCAGCTTCCTCATTAATGGTGAAAAGCAAAACCCGCATGCCCTGTTGAGAAAACCTGTCTGTGAGTTGGAATAGGACTTCCGGATAATAGAAGTTCATCTGAGATGACACTAACACAGCTACCAAGTTTGACCGCCTTGTAATCAGGCCCCGAGCAATGGCATTGGGTTGGTAATTTAACTCTTTAGCAGCGAGCATAACTTTCTCGCGCATCTTTTTAGAGACGCTAGCGCCGGGTTTGAAACAACGCGAAACAGCAGATTGCGAGACACCTGCTAAGCGAGCAACATCATAGCTCGTAGCGCGAGATTTATGTTTGAGTGGCTCCATTGAGCTCTTTTACGGTATTTGGATTTTTAAGCAAATCAATGCCGTGTTGCATGAGGTAATACAGGATGTCGATGAAGACCCAGTTTTCGGCAAGCTTATCACCCTCACGTCGATATATATCCACGACCCGCATTTCGGCGAGAATGTCGCTCTCTGGCAATCCGAGAAAACCACCTAAATTGCGGTTATTCAAATTGGGCCATCCAAACCACCCCGCGTAATTGCCTTCAGCAAAGCGTGTGACGTGACCATTAAAGACCTTATCGCCTAATTGCTGTCGGAACGGATATTGATGCTGCTCTTGGTAACGGGGAATGGTGTATGTTGAACCTATGCCTGCGGGGCCATACCAAATCATATCATCATGCCAAGTCCGCGCCAATAGTGAAGGCGGAGGGAGGTCATCACCCGATGCGTTCAAAGCTGATAAATCAGCCACCATCTCTTCAAGTAAATCAAGTGTGCCTTGAGCCTGATTAGCTGGGTGTTCGCCATGCAAAATACCGTCATGGGTTTGTGGACCAGGCTGTATGATGGGGGCCGCAGTTTGGTGAGGGAAGGGGTCGATGCCCGCTTGCTGCATGACCCGAATAATATCAATGAAAAGCGCGCTCTCTGCGATTTTGCCATCTTCAACGCGGTGGAATTCTGCATAAGGCAGAAAGACCATTTTTCGCGTGGCAGGAATGCCTAGCCAATCTTTATCAAATAGGCCCATGAAGTGACCCATAGAGCAGGTCCAAACTTGAGTGTTATCGGCGTAAACATTCTGACCCGCAAAAAAAATATCCTCACGCCTTTGCAAAGATGTCAGGCTTGTTTTGAGCGGAGCCCAAAAGGTATCAATAACCGCGTTTACGCCCTCTTGTTCGTAAAAGGGATGTAGGCCGCGCCAGTGATAGTCCGAAGTCGTGTGCATTTTCAGCACAGTATTCAAATCTTCAAGCGAAGCCTTATCAAAGGCGCTCATATAGCCGCGAATGATTTGCTTTTCGAGCTGAAAATTTGTCACGTTTCAGCTTAAGCCTTGCGCGGGGTGGGGAGGTTATCCAGCCCTTGAACATTCTGACCGGCAAAGCGGCGTAAGCGAATATCGGCCTGCTCTTTATGGGCCGCAAAGCCTTCATAAGCACAGAGGCGGGAACAATATTCGCCGACGGCGATAGAGGCTTCCTTGGTTGTGCGTTGATACGTGCAGGTCTTGAGGAACTTTCCAACCCAGAGACCGCCCGTATAGCGCGCGGCTTTATTAGTTGGCAGAGTATGGTTCGTACCAATAACTTTATCGCCATAAGCTACATTGGTTTCATGACCCAGAAAAAGAGCGCCATAATTGGTCATGTTTTCAAGAAAATAATTTGGATCCTTCGTCATAACTTGGACGTGCTCAGAGGCAATAAAATCAGCCATTTCGACCATTTCTTCATAGCTATCGCAAAGAATAACTTGGCCGTAATCGTCCCAAGCTTGTCCTGCAACATCACCTGTTGAAAGGATATGGCGTTGCCTTTCCACTTCCGCAATTGTATCCTTGGCGAGCTTTTCTGAATTGGTCAGTAGAACCGCAGGGGAGTTCACGCCATGCTCGGCTTGCCCCAATAGATCAGCTGCACAAATTTCCCCGTCTGACGTATCGTCGGCAATTATCATCGTTTCAGTGGGGCCTGCAAAGAGGTCAATACCGACCCGTCCAAAAAGTTGCCTCTTAGCCTCCGCCACATAGGCATTACCCGGGCCGACCAACACATCGACAGGTTTACAGCTATCGGTCCCGATGGCCATCATGCCGACAGCTTGGACGCCGCCTACACAATAAATCTCATCTGCGCCTGCCATGTCCATAGCAACGACGATGGCGGGATGAGGCTTGCCGTTAAAGGGCGGGGCGCAAGCGACAACACGTTTTACGCCCGCGACTTTTGCTGTGAGCACGGACATATGCGCCGAAGCAATAAGAGGATACTTTCCGCCCGGAATGTAACAGCCTGCAGCATTCACGGGCACATGCTTATGACCTAGAATAACACCGGGAAGCGTTTCGACTTCGACGTCTTTCATTGAGTCGCGCTGGATTTGAGCAAAGCCGCGAACTTGTGTTTGCGCGAAGCGAATGTCTTCTTTCACTTGGTCGGACAGCTCATCATAACAGTCGTCGATTTGAGCGCGGGTGAGACGAAAACTCTCAGGCGACCAATTATCAAATTGCTTTGAGTATTTACGAACTGTGGCATCGCCATGCTCTTCGATTTTAGCCAGAATACCTTCAACCGTTTCACGCACTTTTTTGTCTGTGTTGAGTTTTGTATCTACATCAATGCCGTTTTTAAGATAGCGAGCCATGGGTGTTCTCTAAGTTTAAACAAGGAAATATCAAAATCCCATATCATTTTTGCATTCGAATGCAAAATAAAAATAGAGCGTATATTCTCGCATTTCTATGAAAGGTTATCCGAGTGTTCCGAACCATATGAGGAATAAGAGAATACCAATAAACATAAAAGGCAAGCCCATGGCGGCGCGGTCAATTTTGCCGGGAACAATATACCATCCGCCAACTTTTTGGGCTTCGCCTGAATCGCGAAAAGCTTTCAGTTGCCCTGGAACGCTTTGCGGGTGCCATTCTTTTTGGAAACCATCCAGAACGATACTTGCGATCCAAGAGACAGAGATATTTATAATGCCGCCAATGGCTACATACCAGGGCCACGCTACATTTGGCATCATGCCTTTAATGCCAAAGAGCCCTCCAAAGCCAACCGTTATCACTAGTCCCGCAAAGCCAGCTGCAACGCCGATGAGCAATCCACGTTCGCTGACATGTTTTGAGAAGAATCCCATTCCGAACATCGCCAATTTGGCACCTACAAAATAAGACCCGGCTTTTGAAAGGGCTTCGAGGATTGAGCCCCCGCTGCTAATAAAAGCATAGGCCATTGGGATAACCATCAGTCCCCAAAAGACTGTAAAGACCCGCGACATCAAAAGGTAGTGTTTATCCGTACCCGTTTTCTTGAAAAACAGGCGGTATAAATCCGTGACAGATATGGTGGCCAATGCATTAAATGCCGAAGATAGACTCGACATAGATGCTGATAACACGGCGGCAGCAAGAATACCCATCAAGCCGGGGATGGCGAGGTTATTTGCAAATGTAAGGATAATTTCATTGGGTTGCGGGAAGGGTTGCCCCTTAAAATGAACATATAAAAGCGCACCGATGAAGAAAAATAAGAAATAGATAAAGAAAGCCGCATAGCCCATGAGAAGGTAGGACTTCTTCGCATCACCAATGTTTTTGGCAGCGAGGGCGCGCTGTACCATCATCTGGTTCGCCCCATAAACCGTGATATGAAACAATGTCATTGCAAAAATACCCGCCCAAACCGTCGGTGCGACTGTAAAGTCAAGCGACGTGTTAATAGGATTGAGCTTGCCGTTTTGAGCTAGATTTTCGAGTGCTCCCGAGAGAGGGCTGACATCACCTAACAAGAAATAAAGAATAATCCCGGCGCCGAGAAATAGGATGAAGCCTTGCAGAACATCTGTCCAAATAACTGCGTTCATGCCACCCATTAATGTATAAACAAGGACAATGCCGGTCATAATCCAAATGGCTGTCTTGGCATCTATGCCTGTTACAAATGTCACAACAACAGCCGTGGCGGTTAATATTGAGGCCGCCGTAATACTTTGGGTGATGAGGAAGGTTATGCTCATAACTGTGCGAGAGGCTTTACCGAAACGCCGTTCTAAATACTCATAAATCGAGGCGACGCCTGAGTTGAAAAAGAAGGGTAGAAAGACGGCGACAACAACGAAGATCACTAAGGGGTAATTTATATGAATAGCCAGGGCCGCCATGCCGTCGCCATAGGCCCAAGCGGGCCCGCCTAAGAATGAGAGGGCGCTGACATAAGTCGCAACAACAGAGATGCCAATGGCCCACCAAGGTGCCGAGCGGTCACCGAGGTAATAGTCCTCAGACGTTTTGACACGCCGGCTCATCATATAGCCCAGCAACAAATTACCAATCAAATAGGCAATCACAATCGCCCAATTTAAAGTACCAAAATTTCCCATGCCAGACTTTCCGCAAGCTTTTTCTATTCTTAGCTAACTCACACTGCATTCGAATGCAAATTCGTTGTGGTATGAGGGGATTCTTATAGGAATTTTTTTGGTGACTATAATTGGTGACTATAATAAGAGCTATGCAGACGTAAGAATTGTGGCACAATTGGTAGCGCACTCTGTAGCATTGTTAAGAAGAATTTCTTCAGGACGGCTTTCAACTTTACATTTAGGAATAGAATTACAAGGCAAGGTTATTAGAAAAGTCGTTCCGAAATTATCTGTTTTGGATAACTCAAGATAACCACCTAACTTTTTGGATAAGCTAGTTGCAATTGAAATGCCAAGGCCGACACGTCGGTTGGGTTCATAATTAACATCCAAATTTGGTTTAAGTAGTTGGACAACTTCTGCTGGAATGCCCGGACCATTATCCATAATTGCAATAGTAACTTCTCTGCCCACAACCCTAGCCTCTACTTTTATTGCGGCGCCCTTTTGATCACGTATGGCGCATACAGCATTATAAATTATGTTAAACAGAATACGATAAACATGAGTGGCCTTGCCTTTGACCAATATATCTTTGGATATAGAGTTTTCGAATTGAAGAGTCCCATTGTGTAAGTCTGGAATTGAAAACTTCAACTCATCAAGAATTTCTTTCAGCTTAGTTGGAATTACAATCTCTTGATCCTCTCTCATTTCATAGACGACTTTTGAAGATGCGAAACTTGTCGCGCGATCTAGAGATTTAGCTAATTTACGAAAAATTGGTTCAGACCGATCATCCTGAAAGCGCTCTAGTTGGGAAACTTGTAGATAAATAACAGAGAGGAGATTACGCATATCATGCATGACCATCGTTTCATTTGCAGGCATTGTGTTAAACATTGTTCCTCCTAAAAATCACTGTGTTGACATTGTCTATACACATGAATGTACAGCCTGTCGCACGCGTTCAAGTTTTCACAAAAATGACATCGGTTTCACAACAAAGTGAATCTATCGAGAGGTTTAAAGGGGATTCGGCAATAGAAATTTATGCGGTCAATTAGAGAAAAGACAAGAAGACACAGTTCAACCGCAGTTTTCAGGTGCCTTAAAGGTCCTAAACTTCAGACGAGTTAAAGGTTATGCTTTTCTATATTGTGTTGGTGTCATACCGAAACGGCGTTTAAATATCGTCGCAAAATAGGCTTGATTATTATACCCAACCATTGAGGCAACATCATCAATCGGTTGATTTGTGTGCCGCAGTAGATACTTAGCCTCATCTAGTCTTTTGGACATGATGTACTGATGCGGGCTGACCCCCATAGCATCTTTAAATTTCGCTGAAAAATAATCTTCACTGAGATTAACGACTTTCGCCAACTCCGAGATTGGCAGATCGCGGTTAAACCTTTTATCAATATAATCTGTGATGACTCTCATTAACTGAAGAGGAAGCTGCTTTCCTGTTTTATAATAGTCATTATTGAGCTCACTTGTGAGCGATTGCATGCCACTGGAAACATGGTCGATTGTAGCCACCTCAATTGCCGCAAAAATGCTTTCGAAGGTGAACGGCTTTACAACATAACCATTTGGCTTGACTTCCTTGATACGAAGCAGTGTCTTGGGATCCGCATAAGCGGTCACAAAGATAATGATAATATTATATTCTTCACGCAAGGACCGGGCAAATTGAATGCCGTCTTTCATGCCTTTCAGGGAAATATCAACAAGCGCCAACTCAGGCTCTTCCGTTTTCACCAAATGCAGAGCTTTCTCATAAGTATCCGCCTTCCCGACGCACTCATGACCGCATTTCGTCACAATCTCTTGAAGGTCACGTGCCGTGATGAATTCGTCTTCTACAATCAGGATGCGCATCTGAGTCCCTAGCAATTCACATTAAGGTCTTTTGTCGTCAACTGTTTCGAAAAACAAGTAAATCGCTTTTCATTTTTCCCCTATTGTTTTAGCGAAACCGTTATCTTCGTTATCCCGAGCCTGCAAAGGCTCATGTTATCTTTGCTTTTCCGATATCATTTGTGCATATCCGTTTTCACAGCTAGAGACGGCTGTCGTATTCCCTTATACAGATATGAGATAAAAAGCGTCTTTCATTGAATTTCTTAATAGAGTCGTTTCTGAGAGGCATTATGCGTAAATTCTGGTTCACTTTGGGAATAATGCTTGGCGCGTTAATCTTATCACATGGTGCGCGGGCAGATACCTCTGAGGATGAGGTTTGGAAGGATGAACTCGTTGCTATTGCGAATGAGATTGAGAATTTAGCAAACCTTTCTTACGCTCAGCAAATTAAATCATATGAAGACAACATAGAGAAATTAACGGGCCATGAGAAATTATCGGCTATGGTTTTCTCTGCGGAGGAAGCATTCTCAGTAGGTAAGACACAGTTCTTAGAAAGGCTTGAGTTACTCTTAGAGGAGGTTGAAAAACAAGGTGTTGATGCAAGTCGATTTCAAATTTACGCCGATATTTTCAGTCACGCAAAGTTTGATCCAACGCCAGAAGAATTGTCCCAAATCACGCAAGAATTATTAGAATTTGAACAACGACAAGACCTTGATTTAGGGCAAAAAATCTTTGTCACGATGAGGCTTATCAACGTATATGTATACACTGAGGAAAATCATAAAAGCTTGGCGCTAATAGATAAAATAGATCCTCTTCTTAATAACGATTCCTCTGAATACTTAGTCGAAAAACATCTATTTCATATATACAAGCAGTATGTTTATAACACGGTCAAAGATTACGAGAAATTTGCAACTTCAACCAGAGACATTATAAAATCAAATACTCTGTCTGGGGCACCCATTCATTTTGAGTCTTATCTACATAATGCCACGGTGGCGCTAATGCAGGCAAGAGATTATGAGAAAGCGACAAAAGTAAATCAAGTTGCTCGCATGGTAATTGACAGTTTCGGGGATGAATCGGCGAAATTTTCACCCGCAATCTTATGCATGGGTTTATCAAACAGAACCGGTGCATACCAAAAAGCGGACATGTGTCGTCGAGAAGCAGAACCATTTTTAGACGAGTGGTTTTTTCTAGCCGCAACTTTTAAAATGCAGGCAGCAAGAACTTATGCGCATTTAAATAAACCTGAAAAAGCGAGGGCATATTTCGAGGCAATTTCTAATGATGATTTAAGATATACTCCTCCTGACGTTGCCTACTCAATGGACGAAATCGAAGCTCTAATTCTTAACGCTGAAGGTCAGTTGGAAAGTGCAATTAAAAAATACCAAGAATATAATCAAGTTGTTACGGATTATTATGACGACAAAATCTCGCGAATAACCAAAGACCTTCACGTCGCGTCAATAAAAGAAAAACAGGCACTACATCAAGTCAATGTAGCTCTTCAAAACGAAACATTATACCAACAAAATAGTGTGAAACGGATTAGAAGTTACCTAAACATTGTCATTTTGGCCGCTATTTCCGCATTCGTATTATTATTGCTATTAGCCTCACAATACAGGGCAAAGCAGCGCCTAACGGCAGAGCTTCAAACGACAAATTCATCAATGTCTGAATTACTTCACGAACGAGAATTAATGCTACAGGAAATTCATCATCGAATTAAAAACAATCTACAGCTCATAATAAGCCTCTTAAATCTCCAAGGCCGTCGAGTTGAACAAGATCGTACAGACAACACAAACAGTAAAAAAGGTGGACAACGCGTCATCCGCGAAATCCAAGGTCGCGTTCATACGATGTCATTAATCCATAAAGAACTCTATCAATCTGATAACTATGATAGTGTCGACGTATCAGACTTGATTACAAACCTGACAGCCTATATTTTCTCTTTGTTTGGCGAAAAGACTAATTTAAATTTGGAACTCGATGACCTGACGCTTGAATTTGATAAAGCTTTGCCTGTTGGTCTCATCACCTGTGAAATCATTTCGAATAGTCTAGAGCATGGGCGATCTGCAGAATCTGAGTCTGAAATTACTATAGAGCACAAACAACATGAAAACGAAGTGTCTCTAAAATTCTGGGATAATGGACCCGGGTTCAGAGATTTTAAGTTTTCTAAGGAAAATGACTCATTGGGGTTCTTGTTAGTTAATGATCTTTCAGAACAAGCCGGGGGTGAGTTTTCCTACTACGATTGCCCTGAAACTGGTGGCGCGTGCTACAACGTGCAGATTCCTTTGTAATTAATTTCGTAATCCATTGATTTTTTTCTCTTTCCGGCAATCGAGAAGACACTGAATAATTAATATTGTAACCTTCGTTAAGGCTTAATCTTGAGGTTACAATGAATTCAATTACTATCAATACAGGGATTAGAGATACATTTTCTGATACTTTAAAAAACCTTAAGAGCGGCTTTTTAAATGATGCCGAAAAAACCAAAAAATCTAATGAAGAGCAGGTTTTTCAGAGAATATATGAAACCCACTATGAGAGCATCTTCAATTATATGCAGATATTTTTCCGCGAGAGAAAAACCGCAGAAGAGCGAACGCATACAATATTTTTGAGTGTATGGTCTTTATATAAGGGCTATTTATCCAAAAACTGTCCATCAATTATAGATATTTTTCAAATTGCCCGAAATTTTACTTCCAATCAATTTCAAGAAGTCCAATTGAAATGTAATGGCGTTGAGAATTCTTCGATTGAATTCGGAAGAGTGGCATTGAAGGAAAAATATCAATATTTATCTCAACAGCAACGCAGTATTATTTACCTGGTTCTGATTGAAGGTCTTTCATATCAAGAAGTCGCGAGAGTTGAGAATTCTGATTTAATCTCAGTGCAAGGCATTTATCGAAATGCCACTAGAAAATTGAGCATGTAGAATAACCTATTGGTATCGAACACGACATCGACAACGGTTGGCTGTTCATCATCGGCCCGCCAAAGGTAGGCTATAGCTCCGCTTATTTTGATATAAACTTCAATTAAGTGCCAATCAGTTCGTTTGATAAAATCCGGATAGAGGCTTCCATCGCGAGTGTTTCGCGAAATGTCTAAAAACTGACATACACGTGACAAGGCCTAAAAGTCTTTTTCCGAGGTGGGGCGAAATAAAGCTACTCAGTTAAGATTTACACATGAATGTGAACACGTGTTGTTTAGCAAGAAATGAGCAAAGTCGCTATCCACTTTGCAATAGGTAAGTTTGAAATTTGGTGTATGGGAGAGACTCAGGTGGCGTTTTTAGATACAGAACCGCTTTCAAAAACAAAAAAACCCGCATCGAATATCTTTCGAGTCATTCAGGGCGGGAAACTTGATAGCAAGTCGAATGTTAGGGCTACTGATCTAACACTAGCCGGAAAAATAGCTGGCGGCGATCAATTGGCCATGAAGCAAGTCTATGAGCTTCATTCAGGACCGCTTTTTCACTTTGTTAAGACTTGGCTCGCCGATCCACACGAAGCATCGGATATTGTTCATGAAACAATGCTTGAAGTTTGGAGACGGGCCGACAGGTTTCAAGGGCGGTCTTCTTTGAAGTCATGGATTTTTTCTATTGCTCGAAACAAATCAATTGACAAAAATAGAAAATTATCTCGCCTGTCTTATACGGATGAAGCTCCCGAACTCGTCGATGACGAGCTTGGACCATTGGAAGCTGTTGAATTATCCCAAGATGCGGCAATCTTAAAAGCCAGTATAGAGCGGTTGAGCGACACGCACAGACGAATGATTCATCTCGCCTTTTATGAGGATTTGTCTTACCGTGAAATATCAGAGGTTGAGAATTGTCCTATAGGTACCGTAAAAACACGTATTTTGCACGCCAAGAAGCTTTTGATGCGTGATCTCGCGGATCAAGTAAGGCAATAATCAGTTACTATTCTGAAATAAATTGAACCGTTTCCTATTTTCAAACGACTTTATCCCGTAAGAGTTATTTTGAGCGTCAATGTAGTTCGGTTCAGAATTGAAAGTCAGAGCAATGGTAAGTTTCGAAGATAAAATTTCCTTGATGATACCAGCATATTTGCGTGGTGAGCTCTCCGATGCTGAACGGAAAGAGGTCGAAAGCTTAGCCGCAAAGAACCCTGATATTGCTGCAGACATTGAGTTTCAGAAGAGTCTCAAAATAGCGATCAAGTCCGATCAGGATAGTTTTGAGCCCGGTGATCTGGGTTGGGCCAAGCTCTCTAAGGCTATATCTGAATCAACGACTTCGCCCAGTCTTGAACCTCAAATGACGGCAAACCGTCCAAGGTTCTGGAAATATTCAGCGGTAGTTTTGGCCGTTGCCGCGATCGGGCAGGCTGGTATTCTGAGTTCCTTGGCTGTTAAGGATAATTCGAATTCTCAATATGTAACGGCATCCGAAGCGCCTGCAAGTCTTTATACGCTGAAGGCCGGGTTCAACTCAGACGTTACGGCAAAGCAACTTACAGAGACCTTGCAGTCACTTGACGCGAAAATTATATCGGGGCCCAGCTCTTTGGGGCTCTACGATTTAGAATTCGAAACGTCGGCCGCCTGCGCGTTAGCTGTTCAAAGTTTTGAAACTTTGCCAAGTGTCATTGCGACAGCGACCTCTTGTGAATAGCAGTTAAGCTATATGGAGAATTGTACAGGAGCACTCAGCGGTCTAGCGGCACTGATGCTATGGACGATGTCTACATCTGCAATGGCTCAACATGAGTCGATGTCTACCATTCCGCGGTTTTCAGGTGATCTACGCCTGCGTTATCAAACCTTAGAACAAGATGATTTCATCCAAACGGGCGATGCTTTAACCTTACGTTTCGCGGGGGCTGTTGAGCTCGATATTTTCAAGAAAACCTCTTTCCTTGCCGAAGTTGAGGGCGTCGCGGCTTTAATCGACAGCTATAATGATGGGACTGACGTCAATTCCATCTTGCCTGTTATACGCGACCCGGAAGGCGTCGAGTTAAACCGATTGCAAATTATTAGTGAAATTATTCCCAAGACGCGCGTGACAGCCGGTCGACAACGTTTGGCACTCGATGATTGGCGTTTTATTGGTGCCTTTCCATTTCGTCAAAATAATCAATCCATAGAGGCTGTACGAGTTGAAACCACGGCCTTTGGCCCAGGTATTCTCGATATCGGATATTTTAATAAAGTTAGACGTCCATTGGGCGCGGATAATGTTGCAGGCGTGTTTAGAGGAGAGTCCTTTTTTGCCAATTACAATTTTGCAACCCCTTTGGGCAGAGCCTCTGCCTTTCATTACGCGACGGAACTTGAGACGGGGCCGCAAGATCTAAATCGTCAAATTGCATCGACACAGACAACGGGCGCAAGAATTTTGGGACGACGAGATTGGCAGAACTTTGCGGTGGCCTGGGAAGCATCTTATGCCAAACAGAGTGATTATGCGGATAATCCGAATGATTACTTGGCTGATTATGGTCTGGCTGAACTGACTCTCAGTCCTGGTAAATTCAAATTCAAACTTCGCGGTGAACTTCTGGGGAGTGATAATGGTCAAAGCTTACAAACGCCTCTGGCCTCACTTCACAGATTTCAAGGATCGGCGGACCAATTCCTAAGCACGCCTCTCGATGGATTGAAAGACTACTCAGTGTCGGCAAGTTACACTTTTGACCCCGTTGCTCCGTTTTCAGATATAAATATGCTTGTACGGCACCATTGGTTTGAAGCCGACACAGATGGCCGCCCTTACGGGCGAGAATTAGATATCTCTCTAAAGGCTAAAATCAATAAAGTTGGCTTTGCCCTCGAATATGCGAATTATAATGCAGAGACGTTCTCCAGTGATACTCAGACACTTTTCTTAACGACCGAAATTTCATTCTAATTATGAACCGCTCGCCCTCCTCATTCGACAGATAGTCAACTTGCCTGGATATATTCATGATCTCTCATTTTAAAACTTCGCTATTGTTAGCTGGGACACTGCTTGTGGGATGCGAAACCTATAATTTGGAGCGTCCTCGTGAAGCCTTGTCCCAAAAACAGACAACAGAGCTCATAAACCGGTCTGAAGTTGTGGCTGTCGTTAATTCAGTTGATGTCGCGGCGGACTTAGAGCAAAAAGCAGCTCGTTGGGGTTATGAACTTAAGCGTAAAGAAATTTTAGATGGGCTAGGGCTTTATTTATTGACCTTTGATTGCCCGCCCGGAATTGATCCACATGTCGCTAGTCTTGAGCTTGAGCGCCTGCAACCGAAATCTACGGTCGAAGCCAATCACAAATATAGGCTACAGACGGCCCGTTCAAATGGTGATGCTTTAGACATCTATTCGCCTCGAATTTATGCGAATTCGCTGATCGAATGGCCTGAGGGCGGATGCGACGCTATCTTTAATATTGGAATTATCGACGGCGGTGTCGATAGAGAGGCGGTACTGGCGCGCTCATCCGCTCATATTGAATCGCGCATGTTCATTTCGGGAAAAGAAGCTCCCGCCGCACAACGCCACGGTACGGCGATAGCCGAAATTCTAGTCGGCGCAGGGCGACTGAAAAATGCTAAGCTCTATAACGCATCAGTTGTAAGCGAAGATAAGGACGGCGTTCAGTATTCCGGTGTAGAGCCAATGCTAAAAGCACTGGATTGGATGGTTAGCTCTAATGTGCGTGTTGTTAATATTAGCCTTGCGGGTCCCTATAACCGGACCTTGGATCGCGGAATTCAAAGAGCTGCAGACAAAGGGGTTATAATTGTTGCTGCAGTAGGCAATAGCGGCGCACAATCCTCGCCTCTTTATCCTGCCGCTTTGGATGATGTTATTGCCGCGACGGCCGTGGATAGTGATGGAGATATTTATGACAAAGCCGTTCAAGGACCTCACGTAGACCTTTCTGCGCCGGGAGTAGAAGTGTTTGTAGGAGATTTGAAAACAGGTCGTTACGTGTCAGGAACTTCCATCGCAGCGCCTTTTATTGTTGCAAAAATTGCGTCTGATCCTCGTTACGCGGATGTCGAGTCCGTAAAAGATATAAGAGCGCTTTTATCTGAGGAAGTATCTGATCTTGGAATATCGGGCCCAGATCCCATTTTTGGTTCTGGCCTGATAAAGGCAAATAATAGATGCGGCTGATGCGCGTAGTCTTACAAATTCGAGAGCTCGGCTTGCCCGAGCTTTTTTTATGTCTCACCCTTATTCGGTTTATTTTTATTTAATTTTGAACCTAATCTCCGGTTTGTTCGACAGAGCTATGAAACGGTTGGTCTGGATTAAGTTTTTCCGACATTTGGATCTACCGTCTTGCTAACAAATCTAACTGGAGAGACCCTATGTCGACCAAGACGAATACTCAGAAATCTAAAAAGAAAAACGCAGCAGCCAAAGCTGCTCTTATTGCTGCCGCGGGTGCCATAGCTCTATCAACCGAAGCCAACGCTGCAGAAGCGAACGCCGAAATGGTTGATGTCAATTCTCTTAATAATGTGGCTTCAACGCGCCGTCTTGAAGATGGAAGCTTGGAAGTGGTCTTGGAAAATGGCGAAGTTGTTCGCCTTGGCTCCGAGTCTTTTATTGAAAAGGCCGGTCAATTTTTTCTTGGGTCTGAAGCTTTAGCTGAACTCACGGACGGAAACGGAAACTTAGTTTTGATTGGTTTGGCAGCGGCAGCGGCTGCGGCTGGCCTCGCTATCGCATTGGGCGGTGGTGATGATGATGCGCCCGGCGCGTTGCCAATCCCTGAGAATCTCGCCACGGCTAATGATGATATGTTAATCGGAACATCGAATGACGATTTAATTGACGGACTTACAGGTAATGACACGATAAGTGGTCTAGCTGGTAATGATGAACTTATTGGCGGCGCCGGAAATGACACGCTAGATGGCGGCACGGGAAATGATACGCTAAACGGGAACGCAGGCGCAGATACACTTCGCGGTGGAGCAGGTGACGACGTCCTACTCGGCGGCGGCGGCACGGATGTTATTGATGGCGGTGCGGGTAATGACACTAACTCTTTCGCCGATATCGCTGCTGATACAACGGCCAGTATTGCTGACGGGACAGCGGTTTATGGCGGCGTAAGTGAGTCATTTACGAACATTGAAAATCTCACAGGCGGTTCAGGTAATGACAGCCTAACGGGTGACGCGAATGCAAACGTGCTTGATGGCGGCGCCGGAAATGACACGCTTATTGGCGGCGGCGGAGCTGATACGTTAACAGGCGGTGCAGGTGATGATGTCCTTGCTGGCGGAGGCGGTGCCGACGTGATTGATGGCGGCGAAGGCGTTGATACAAACTCCTTCGAAGGTATTGGGCTAGGCGTTACAGCCACAGTTAATGCTGACGGAACAGGTACAGCTGCTTACGGTATGGTCAGCGAGACCTTTGCAGGGATAGAAAATCTGCGTGGGTCCGATAATGATGACGTTCTTATTGCGACAGGCGCAGCGGCTAACATGATTGAAGGCGGCGCTGGCGATGACTTAATTGCTGGCGGCGGTGGCACCGATGTTTTGGATGGCGGCGAAGGTAATGATACCAACTCTTTCCAAGGTATTGGTGCAGACGTCACGGCTTCACTAGTCGACGAGACAGCCGAGTATGGCATGGTTTCCGAGACATTCACAAACTTTGAAAACCTCACAGGCGGTTCTGGTAATGATACCCTAACAGGCGACATGAATGCGAACTTCCTTGATGGCGCTGATGGTAATGATACACTGATCGGCGGCGGCGGTGCTGACACGCTCACAGGCGGCGCAGGCGACGATATACTTGCTGGCGGCGGCGGCCAAGACGTCATTGATGGCGGCGAAGGTATCGATACAAACTCATTTGAAGGCATTGGCGTTGGCGTCACAGCGAATATTGGTGCAGGCACAGCCAGCTATGGCATGGTCAATGAAACCTTCACGAATATTGAGAACCTGCTTGGTTCCGACAATGATGATTCTTTGCGCGGTGACGGAAATGTTAACGTTATTGAAGCCGGGGCTGGCGATGATCGCGTAATCTGGTCTGGCGGGGAAGACACGCTAGATGGCGGCGAGGGTGTTGATACACTTGATTATGAAACGTCATCTGTCGGTGTAAATATCAACCTTGGTGCAGGTACTGCGACACGTGAAGTTGGTTTCTCTGTTGAGGTAACGAATGCTGAAGTTGCTGATGATGCTACCTTCGTCCAAGCTGCAACCGACGGAAACCTTTATTTTAATGTCCACACAGAAGAATTTGGCGGTGGCGAAATTCGCGGTCAACTCTCGGTTTCTTCTGATGAGACGGTCGATGGTGTTCGTACAATCATTCTTGATGGTACATTGGATGCGGCTCAAGAACCCAATGATGCGTCTGACTCAGATGCAACAGGTGTTAGCCAGGTTACGATTACCGTCGATGCAGACGGAAACGCCACTTACAGCTCAACACTAGATATCACAGGTATCTCTTCAGACGAGTTAATTACACTTGGCGGCGGTGCTCTTTCTGGCATTCATTTACACAACGCTCCTGCAGGGACAAACGGTCCAGTCCTACAAGACTTTATTGTTGACGCTGGTGGAAACACGGATGGAACAATCGTAGCTATGACGGCCGAAGGTGCAGCACAGTCAACATCCTCAGATGATGGTGACGTGTTTAACGAAAATATCGAAGTTGATATGATTTCAAACTTCGAGAATATCGCCGGTTCCGAAAATAATGATGTTCTTCGCGGTAATGGCCAAGAGAACGTTATCGAAGCTGGTGCCGGTGATGATATAATCACATGGTCTGGTGGGGAAGATGTCCTCGACGGCGGAGAAGGATTCGACACAGCGGATTACACAACAAGTTCTGTTCCGGTCATTGTCGACCTAGATGAGAACGGAAACGGTACTGTTACACGTGATATTGGTTTCTCTGTAGAAGTTGTTGATGCAGAAGTTGCTGATGACGCTGCTTTTGTTGAGGCGGCGGAAGCTGGAAACCAATACTTCAATATTCACACAGCAGAATTCGGCGGCGGAGAAATTCGCGGACAATTGTCTGTCAGTTCTGACGACACCGTTGATGGTGTTCGCACAATCGTTCTGAATGGTACGCTTGATGCGGCTCAAGAGCCAATGAATGCGTCTGACTCAAATGCAACGGGTGTCGGACAGGTCACAATTACCGTCGATGCCGATGGAAATGCAACTTATAGCTCAACGCTTGATGTATCAGGTATTTCTCCGTCAGAATTAATCACATTGGGCAATGGCGCGCTCTCAGCTATCCATCTGCACAATGCACCAGCCGGTCAAAACGGACCTGTTTTGCAAGACATAATTGTCGATGCTGGCGGCGCGACAGACGGCTCAACGGCAGACGGCGATGTTATTAACGAAGTCACAGAAGTGGATCAGTTGATTTCTATTGAGAATATTATTCTATCCGAAAACGATGACATCGTGAACCCAGCGGCCGGAAATCAATCTATTGATGGTGGAGCAGGTGACGACGTTCTCTTCGGCGGGGCTGGAAGTGACACAATTTCTGGTGGGTTAGGTAACGACATCCTTGCTGGTGGCGGCGGAACTGACGTCATTGACGGCGGAGAAGGTAATGACACCAACTCCTTCGAAGGGATCGGTCTTGGCGTTACAGCCACCCTCGCCGCTGACGGAACCGGTACAGCTGAATATGGCATGGTCACAGAGGCCTTCACGGGAATCGAGAACCTCACGGGCTCTGATAATAATGATGTTCTTATCGCAACAGGTGCAGCAGCTAACGTTATTAATGGCGGTGCCGGTGATGACATCATCGCTGGCGGCGGCGGAACGGACGTTCTTGACGGCGGCGAAGGCAATGACACAAACTCCTTCCAAGGGATTGGACGGAACGTCGATGCGAGCCTTGCGGCAGGTACAGCCATCTATGTAGCGCCGAATGGCACAACCATCGAAGAAAACTTCCAGAACTTTGAGAACCTCACAGGCTTTACGGGCAATGATCGCCTAACAGGTGATGCAGGTGATAACGTTCTTGATGGCGGTGCAGGTAATGACACGCTATCAGGCGGTGCTGGTGCAGATACGCTAATTGGTGGTGCCGGAGACGACACACTTATCGGCGGCGGCGGTCAAGATAGCCTTGACGGCGGCGAAGGTATCGACACCGCAGACTTCGGTAACATCGGTCTGGGTGTTGAAGTTAGCCTCGAAGATGGCATTGCGTCTTATGGCATGGTTGAAAACGAAACACTCGAGAACATCGAGAACGTTATCGGTACAGCTCAAGATGACCTCATTATTGGTGACGCAGAAGATAACCTTCTAGCCGGTAACGATGGTAACGACCGTATTGAAGGCGGTGCTGGTGACGACTTCATTCGCGGTGATGCAATTGGTGACGGTGAAACAATTCAAGTCACAGTCGAGAACACATTGGGCGAGGGCGGAACATTCTTAACCCCAGTTTGGTTCGGCTTTAACGACGGCGAGGCAACTAACTTCTCTACTTATGTGCGCGGTGAAGAAGCTAGCACTGGACTTGAGCGTGTTGCTGAAGACGGCAGTGTGGCTGCGATTGCAACCGAGTTTAGTCAAGCTACTGGTGATGCAGGTGTTGACGCCACGATCTTCGGTCTCGGTGCAGGGGCGCCAGGCCCAATTGATCCAGGTGAGAGCTCCTCTTTCATCATCAATGTTGATCCGGCTGATGTTGGTGACGGTAACTTTGTCTGGGTGACTATGGTGATCCCATCTAATGATGCGTTCCTTTCATCTCCTGGCAATCCACTGGCTGATCCAATCTTTAGCTCGGATGGTGAGTTCCTTGGCCCGATTGAAATCCTACGCTTCGGATCCGACGTGTTAGATGCCGGAACAGAGGTGAACACCGAGCTTGATGCAGCGTTCCTCAACCAAATGGCGCCTAACACAGGTATCGATGAGAACGGCGTTGTCACGCTTCACGCAGGCTTTAATGGGTCTGAAGGTAATCCAGACGGGTCCCCAATCAATATTCTTAATGGCACAACAGCTGCGGGAACAACGATTGATCCGGCTGTAGGTGACTTCACACTAAACGGCGGAACGCAGCTCGTTCTCCGTATCCTCGTGGACCGCGCGGTCTTTGGCGGAGATGATGAACTCTTCGGTGGTGAAGGCAACGACACGATTGAAGGCGGTTACGGTGACGATCTACTTGATGGCGGAGCCGGCAATGACACACTCATTGGGGGTTCAGGTGACGACGTCCTGCGCGGCGGTGGAGGCACTGACAGCCTCGACGGCGGAGAAGGTATCGATACAGCTGACTTCTCCAATATTGGTCTCGGGGTCACGGTAGATCTTGGTGCAGGCGTTGCGGCTTATGGCGGCGTAACAAATGAGACTGTTGTGAATGTAGAGAACGTAATTGGGTCGGCACAAGACGATACTATTCGCGGCGATGGCGGCGTCAATGTTCTCGAAGCTGGCGCAGGTGATGATACAATCACTTGGACGGGCGGAGAGGATACTTATAACGGCGGTAAAGGTTTCGACACTGTTGATTATACAACGTCGTCCGTACCTGTCATTGTCGACCTTGATGCCGAGGGTAATGGTACTGCGACGCGAGAGCTTGGTTTCTCTGTTGAAGTTACAGATGCAGAAGTTGCCGATGATGCGACATTCGTTCAGGCGGCTTTAGACGGAAATCTCTACTTCAATATCCATACTCAAGAGTTTGGTGGTGGTGAAATTCGCGGACAGCTCTCTGTTTCCTCCGATGAGACAATAGATGGCGTCAGAACAATCGTTCTGGATGGTGATTTAGATGCCTCTCAAGAGCCTATGGATGCGTCTGACTCTGATGCTACGGGTGTTGGCCAAGTCACGATTACTGTCGATGCTGACGGGAATGCGACATATAGCTCAACACTGGAAGTTTCTGGAATTTCGACATCTGAATTGACGCCTGTTGGTCCATTCTCATCGATCCATCTTCACAATGCACCAGCTGGAACAAATGGTGGTGTCGTCCAAGACTTCATCGTTGATGCAGGCGGTGATGTGAACGGACTGGCGTTGTCTCCAGATGCCGACACTGGCGATGGCAATGTGTTCGACGAAGTTGTCGAGGTGGATACACTTATCTCTATCGAACAAGTGATTGGCCAAGATGGCGCGCCAATTACCACGGCGGCAATGGCCGAAATGGCAGATGTTTTGAAATCTGCCGAAGTGGAGGATGCGCCGATTTTCGAAGCATCTGAGGATGTTTTTGATAGTATTTCTGAAGCAGAAATTGAAAATGATGCATTCACATTTGATGAGGTGCCATTTGTTCCAGATATGTTCGAGGTCGCTTAAGCGCCCCAGACCTTGAACATGCGCACACTCTCTGGTTCTCTCTTGAGAATGTGCGCTTAAAAACGAAGCCTCGCATAATGTGCGAGGCTTTTTTCATATTTTATTGAACCGATACCGCCTCTCATCCGACGTAGATTTGTAGGCCGCATTTTGGGGCAGGTTCTGCGAATAGAGAGATGATTATGACTCAACAAACGGACCTTAAGAACTCTGAAAATAAGGGTCTTGTAAGCTGGTTCTTCGCCATGGGCCGTGAATTGCCAGGTTATTTTTTGCCGATCTTGGCCTTCAGCCTCGTAAGCAATCTCTTATTGCTCGTGTCTCCCTTATACATGCTACAAGTCTATGACCGTATTCTAACATCCGGTTCAAAGGATACGCTTATCTGGATCACCATAATATCTGTTTTCTTACTGGGAATATATGCCGCAGCGGAAACAGGTCGTCGTCGTATCTGCTCATTGGCTGCCGAAGACTTAGAAGAGAAAATCTCTGAACGAATTTTTACCGAATTTGACAAAACACATGATGCAGGCGGACGTTTGCCAAATGATTTACGTGTCTTGTCCCGCATTCGAGGGTTCTTCCAGAACCAAACAGTTCTTCCATTTTTTGACCTACCTTTCGCTCCGTTCTTCTTGTTGGTCATGTTCATGATTCACCCAATCATTGGTGCATTAGGTTTAATCGGGGGGCTGATCTTATTAGGTGTTGCGATTTTCGCAGAAGTTTCCGCGCGCAGAACAAATGAAACCGCTGCTGCTGTCAGCTCAGAAGCTTTTAATCTTGCTAGCGGTTTAAGTCGCCAACGCTCCGCTATCGTCGCAATGGGATTAACCCATAATGCCTTGGCAAAATGGCGTGGCACAAAGGAAACCGCTCGCGCTCTAAACCTCAAAGCAGGCGCTAAGGAAACTGGATTTTCATCTGTGACGAAAGCAGGTCGGCAGATGTTACAAATTCTTATTTTAGGTGCGGGCGGCGCTTTGGCGATTACTCAACAAATTTCACCCGGTGCAATTGTAGCAGGTTCCATTATTTTAGGCCGAGCCCTGGGACCAATTGATCAAATCGTTGGGAGTTGGCGAGGTATCGCGAGTGCACGTCTGGCGTGGAATCAAGTTCAAACCGCTATTGAACGGGATGATGTTCAGCCTAACTACACACCTCTTCCGCGGCCCGATGCGCATCTAAAAATAGACCGCCTTTCTGTTGCTATTCCTGGGAACCGCGAAGCTCTTATCCGCCCCTTTGGGTTCGAGTTTAGCGGAGGTCAAATGGTAGCCATTTTAGGCTCAAATGGATGTGGGAAGACCACGCTTCTGCAAACGCTTGCGGGAGCGTGGATTCCACACTCTGGATCTGTTGTTCTTGGCGGTCGAGACTTACATGCTTGGGATAGCGAAGATCGGGGGCAATATATTGGCTATGTCCCACAAGACGTCGAACTTCTTCCGGGAACAGTTGGCGAAAATATTGCGCGGATGACGCAATGCGATACTCAAGACATTATCGATGCCGCGAAGAAAGCTGGAGCTCATGAAATGATTTTGAGCCTTTCTGAAGGATATGAGACGCTCGTGGGTAAGTCTGGAATAGGATCGCTTTCTGCAGGCCAGCGTCAATTAATTGGTCTTGCAAGAGCATTGTTTGGCAATCCTGTTTTGATTTTACTAGATGAACCAACCGCAAATCTCGACCCAATGGCTGTTTACCACGCGATTAGTAATTTGAACAAAATTGCGAAGTCAGGGAGCCTAGTAATTACGGCAACTCATGATCCAAAACTCATCGCTGCAACGAAATCAGTTCTTGTCGTTCGTGAAGGCGGAATTCTGACAGCTGATACTAAGCAATATTTGGAGGCTTCTAAGCCAAAGCCAAGAGCCGCAAACGCGCCTATTCAACGACTCGCAACAGTAGGAGCAGTCTAATGTCCCAAAAGTCACTTAGTCTTAAGCCGGTCAAAGATAAAATTGTTTGGAAGATGGGTGTTGTTTGCGCGCTAGGTTTCGGAGGGTTTCTGATCTGGGGCAGTATCGCACCTCTCGAAGAGGGCGTCGCAGCAAGCGGGCAAATCGTCGTGGAAGATAACCGTCAACTTGTGCAGCACCTTGAGGGCGGTATTGTGAATGAAATTAAGGTTCGAGAAGGACAAGTTGTCCAAAAGGGTGATGTTTTAGTTGTTCTTCAAAAAACGGCTTCTCTCTCTAATCGGGATCAAGTTGTGCAAGAGTATGGGGCTTTGGCGGCATCAGTGGCACGACTAAGAGCGCTTCAATCTGAAGTCTCTGCACCTTCATTTGAAGCTCTTGAGAACTTGGATTTGGGCCAAGAAGAGCGCGCCGATATCATCCGGCGTGAGACAGGGTTATTCCATCAACAACGCAAGACTCTATCTGCTGATATTGCAGTATTATCTGCACGCCTTAAAGCGGCTCAACAAACGCAAATCTCTCGTAAGAACCAGGTTGCTATAGCCGAAAAGGCGCTTAAGTCAGCGAAAGGTGAATTAGACGTAATCTCAGATATGTTCTCCCAACAACTCGCTCGGCGTGATCAAGTTGCGGCCTCCGAAAGAGTTGTGGCAAGCCTGGAAGGTGACATCGCCAATCTAAATAGTCAGGCCGATGATGCGAGAGCGTCTGAACTCGATTTCAGCGCGCAAATTGCTCAAGCTAAGGCGCAAGCAGCGCGTGACAATGCCACGAATTTGCTTTCCACAAGTGCCGATTTGTTGGCTGCGGAAGAGCGCCTGAACGCGGCGCAAGATGTTCTCGATCGATCTATAATCTTTGCTCCCGTATCGGGTGAAGTTTTGAATATGGCGTTCTCAACCATCGGCGGTGTCGTTCGATCTGGGGAAACGCTTATGGAAATCGTTCCTAATATTGGAGAGGTTACAGCTTCGGTTCAGATCGCTGCAACCGATAGATCGGCCATTTTTGAAGGCCAACTCGTTCGTACCCAGTTCTCTTCTTACAAAGGGTGGCAGGCGCCGCGTTTGGAAGGCGAGATCATTGATGTCAGCGCTGATTTGAAGACGGACCCGGTCACGGCCGTTAGCTATTATGAAGCGCGTATTCGAGTGCCTGCTTCGGAGATTGCGCGCACCACAAATGTGGACATCATCCCGGGCATGCCGGTCGATGCGTTTATTTATTCTGGCAAGAGCCGGACAATGCTGGACTATCTCTTAGAACCTTTGGGTGAATCGCTCTTCCGTGGGCTTCGAACCTCCTAAGTGCACACCGTATTCTGAGCATCAATAGAGAGAGATGTGCTATGAGACATTCGATTAAATCACTAAGCACAATTTGCATATGTATAGGGGCCTCGATTTTGCCGGCTTCTGCCCAAACCGACGGATATGGGTCGGATCACGCTTTGGCGGCGCAAACCCTTTCAGGATCTACGCAAAGCTGTTTGCGATTTGATGACGTATTGCGACTCTCTGCGGAGAGAGACCCCAATGTTATTATCGCGCAAGCTCAGGAGTCTGAGGCGGATGCCGATATTAAAGATGCAAGATCATTATACCGCCCCCAAATTTCCGCCTTTGCTCGTTCTGGCTTTGGCGATACGGGCGTCGTGGATAGTAGTATTTCTAATCAAATTGGCTTGAGGGCGTCTCAACGTGTTTTCGACTTTGGCGACTCAAAATTTGCCCGCCAAGCCGCAAAATTTGATTTTGAAGCGAGTGTTGAGGACACACGGCGCGCGAAGTTAGACGCTGCACACCGCACAGGCCTTTCTTATCTGGCCCTCATAGAAGCTGAGGAGCAGATAGAACTTACAAAGCGTCGACGCGATTATTTCGCGCAGCAGTTAAGCGCCGTTGATGTTTTGCTCAGTCGAGGTGCCGCCACACGAACAGAACGGGCCTCCGTGGCTTCACAACTCGCCGATGCCGAAGCCTTCGTTCTTGAGCTTAACTTTCGAAAAGAAGAGGCCGTCACGCAGGTGCAAGTCGATACAGGCAGTTTCGCGGCGCTCTGCACAACACGTTTAACACAGGACGTGTTAATGCGGCGATTTGCGGAACTGAAAAACCCAGAGATTGCTACTCAAATCGCTATTAATAAAAACCCAGAAGTTAAGTCCTTAGAGAAGCGTGCGGAGAGTTTGGAAGCCGTTCGTAAACGGGAAAAACGTAGCCGTCTCCCTGTTATTGGCCTTGTCGCGACTGGGGCATATTCCTCCATCGGTGGTTTTAACCAATTTGAATTTCGCGATAGAATCGGCGTGGACATTTCAGTTCCGCTTTATTCCGGTAATGCGATTGGTGCCCGCAATCAGCGGGCCTCTGCTCGTCATGCCATTGCACGAGGCCAAGTTCTCGATGCGGAGCGTCGCCTACGGAAAGAGGTCAGTATTGGTTACAGGCGGAGTCTCTCGCTAGAAGCTCAATTGAAAAGTCGTCTTGATGTCGAGGAGCAATCATTATTGCAGTTTGAAGCCGCAGAAATTGAGCAAAGGCTCGGTGCAAAAACTCTCCGAGATCTCATTGAAATTCGATTAGAGTATGAACAAGCAGGTTTTCAAAGAATCCGCACAAAATTCGATCTTATGCGGCAGCAACTTCAATTAATGAGGTTGACAGGGGTTTTATCACGCTAATTGGACTAGCCGTTATTTCCAACTAATTACGTTTCTAAGCAAAAGCCGATGCCGTTACGAAACTTCATTCGGTTAGCGCTTGAGCTCTGAATCTTTGCGAAGTGTTTCTTGAGATTAGGTGACGCCCGAATGGAAGCGATGACGTCGTGGAAATTGACCTCTTTTGGTGTTGACTTGAAACTTCTCGGTGCAATCTCATGCCAGCGCTGCTCGTCTTCATCGGCGCATATGTCTCGCCGCTGACGGGCGACCTTGCGGCGATCCGTATCGAGGGAACGGTATATCAATGTGCGGTGATCTAAATGGCGTACGGCCTTGGGCACGCGCCGCACATAATGCCATATATCACCACGTAGCTGTAGGTACTGGTC